>NZ_SPVG01000138.1 GCF_004614165.1 Duganella callida
GATCAGGCGCGCGGCGTCGCCGATGGCTTGCGCGCCGGCGGCGCAGGCGGTGATCGGCGCGCCCAGCGGGCCGCGCAGTCCATGCTTGATGGAGATCTGGCTGGCCGCCATGTTGGCCAGGAAGCCCGGCACGGTGAACGGCGACAGCCGGCGCGGTCCGCGCCCGTCGGTGGTGCGCACCGCCTCGACCACCGCGCCAAAGCCGCCGATGCCGGAAGCGACCACGGTGGCGGTGCGCCGTTGCGCGTCTTCGCTGTCGGGGTGCCAGCCGGCCTGGTCGAGCGCTTCCTGCGCCGCCGCCAGGGCGAACAGCGCGAAGCGGTCCATCTTTTTCTGGTCTTTTGGCTCGGCCGCGAGCGCGGCATCGAAGCCGGCCACGACACCGCCGATCTTGCACGGTATGTCGAGGGTGTGCTGCTCATCCAGGCGCACCACGCCCGACTGTCCCGCCAGCAGGCGCTGCCATACTGTCTCGCTGCCGCTGCCCAGCGGCGAGACGATGCCCATGCCGGTGACCACGATACGTTTGCTCATCGATACTTGCTCCATCCAGATTCGCCATGCAAAATAGGCAAAGCGCGCCATGTTGGCAGCGCGATGCCGGTCAGTATAGGCAGCAACGATGCAGCATGCTTGACCGTTCGCGCCAGTGGATATGCAAAACACGCCAATATTTTTGCCATGACCGAAGTGACTTCACACACCGTCTCGACGCATTTCGTCCAGGGCATGCTGGCGTTCATGCGGGCCCAGCGTGGCGACTACGCCGTGGCGGCGTCCCTGGCCAGTGCCGGCATCCCGCAGTCCCTGCTGGCGCAGCCGGACGCGCGCATCACGCGCCGGCAATATGTCGCGCTCTATCGTTCGGTGGCGGCGCTGCTCGATGACGAGATGCTGGGCCTCTGGTCGCGCCCCATCCGCGGCGGCACGCTGAAGTATCTGATGCTGAGCCTGTTGGACACGCCCACCGTGATGGTGGCGCTGAACCGTTTCGTGCGCTTCTGGAATCTGCTGCTGGACGATTACCGCCTGCACATGGTGCGGCGAAATGAGGCGGTCCGGCTGGCACTGATCGCGCGCGCGCCCGGCGCCACGGCCAATCCGCTCGGCCACGGTCTGATGATGAAGCTGATCCATGGTGTCGCCTCGTGGCTGCTGGGACGCGAGATCGGCGTGCACCGGGTCGCATTCTGCTTCGCGCGGCCGCGCTATGTGCAGGATTATGTGTTTCTGTTTCCGGGCGGCGTAGGCTTCCAGGCCAGGGAGACCAGCATCTACCTCGACGAACGCGATTGCGCGGCGGCGTTCAAGCGCGAAAAGCATCAGCTGTGGGGGTTTCTGAAACGTGCGCCGGAAGACTGGACTTTCGCGGCGGTCAACCGCACCTCGCTGAGCGCGAAGGCGCGGGCGTTTCTGGAGCCGCGCATCGATGAAGCGGTCACGATCCGGGATCTGGCCGATGCGCTGCACAGTTCGGTTCGCAACCTCACCCGCAAGTTTGCCGAGGAGGGCACCGGGTTCCAGACCGTCAAGGACGATCTGCGGCGCGATATCGCGGTGCACCGGCTGACCCACTCGAATGTCGCCGTGGCCGCGCTGGCGCTGGATCTGGGCTTTTCCAATTCGGCGGTATTCTGCCGCGCCTTCAGGCAGTGGACGGGCAGCAGTCCCACCGCTTACCGCAAGGGCGCACGCGACAGCGAGTGACGGTTTATATGCTCCGTCTAACAGAAGCGTCGCGGCTTATCTCCTAAGCTGTGTACTTCCACCAAACAACGGAGCGGACAACATGAGCATACGCAATCTTCTTTCTTCTGCGCTGATCGGCGCTGTCGCCAGCGCGCGATCGATGACGCCGATGGCGACGCTGGCGGCCGCCCGTCTGGCCGACCGCCGCACGCCCGGTGAACTGATGCTGCTGGATCGTCCGCTGTTCAAGTACGGCGCGCTGGCCATGGGCGTTGGCGAACTGGCCGGCGACAAGATGAAGACCGCGCCCGACCGCACGGTGCTGCTCGGCCTGCTGGCGCGCATGGCGAGCGCGGGCATCGCCGGCGCCGCGCTGGCGCCGAAAGGCAAAGAGGGCGCCGGCGCGGCGCTGGCGGTGGCCACCGCGATTCCGCTGGCTTACCTGACGCTCGCCGGCCGCAAGCAGGCCATGGCCCGATACGGCCAGACCCGCAGCGGGCTGGTGGAAGATGCGCTGATGGTGGCCGCCGGCGCGGCGATCGTGGCGTTGTCCACCAAGCCGCCGGCAACCTTGTAGAGTTGCCAATCTTGCCGTGATTTTCCAGCAAAAACAAGGGTTTGCTCTTGCTTTCCGCGCAGCGGACTGCTATGATTCGCGCCTTGGAAATGTCCCCATCGTCTAGAGGCCTAGGACATCACCCTTTCACGGTGAGTACCGGGGTTCGAATCCCCGTGGGGACGCCAACCACATTTCCAAAGGCCAGTACGGACAGTTTCTGTCCCCATCGTCTAGAGGCCTAGGACATCACCCTTTCACGGTGAGTACCGGGGTTCGAATCCCCGTGGGGACGCCAGATCAGCAAAAAGCCGCCTTGTGCGGCTTTTTGCTTTTCCGCGCCTACCAGAAGAATGGCTGGTAGGCTGGCGGCGATGGCCACGGCACGGCCGCATGGCGCGCCAGCGCAAACGGGTCGTAGCTGGCCGCCATCAAGCCGCCGACATTCGCGCCGAGCCCGGCCGGCGCCGGCATCACCGCCTGCTGCGGCTGCATGGCTTGGGTCTGCAGGCCGACCGCCACCAGCACGTCCGGCAGGCCGAAGCCGGTGCGGCTCTGGTCGCCCAGGCTGATGCGACGCGCGCTGGCGCGGATGATCTGGAACAGCCGCTCGACGCGGTCCGGCCCGCGCAATTTGTACTGCGCCTGGAAGTCCGGGTGGTGCGCCAGGCACAGCGCCGCCAGGCCGGTCACGTGCGGCGCCGCCATCGAGGTGCCGTCCCAGGCGGCAAAGTTATTCGGCGGCACGCACGAGGTGATGGCCACGCCCGGCGCGCACACGGCGATCTGTGGTCCGAAGCAGCTGAACTTGGCGGAAAAATACCCATAGGCGTCGACGTTGGCGTCGAGCGTCTGCGCGTGGTAGCTGTCGGCCGGGAATTCGTCGAGCTTGCCGATGGCGGCCACTGCCAGCACGTTCGGCGACGAGGCCGGATACTGCACCGCGCCGCCCGAGTTGCCGGCCGCGACGATGCAGGCCACGCCGGCGCGCTTGGCGCGCAGGATCTGCTGTTCCAGCGCTTCCGACACCTCGGTGCCGCCCAGGCTCAGGTTGACCACGTCGATCTGCTTGTCGATGCAATATTCGAGCGCGTCGATCAGCTGGCTGATCTGGCCGCCGGGGAACAGCTTGCAGGCGTGGACTTCGGCGTCCGGCGCGAAACCGCGGATGCCGGTGGCGATGTCGGCCGCCGCGATCACGCCGGCGCAGTGGCTGCCGTGGCCGATGGTGTCCTGGTTCCAGCCGTCGGGATTGGTTTTCTTGTTGAGGATGTCGAAGCCGGCGCGGATGCCGTGCAGGTTGTCGTGGCTGGTGGCGGCGCCCGAGTCGACGATGGCGATGCGCACGCCCTGGCCGCGGTAGGCGCCGGGCAGCTGGTCGAGCCGCATGGCCTTCTGGCCCCAGCCCAGCGCGCGCTGGCGCGGCAGCCCGGCCAGCGCCGGCCAGTCGGCCAGCGCGCGCAGCGCCACCACATTGGCCTGGTCGGTGCTGATGTCGGGATCGCGCTGGTAAAAGCTCCAGTAGTCGGCCTTGGGCTTGACGTACAGGCCGCGCACGGTGGCGGCCGTTTCGCCGAACAGCGACAGCGTGACGCGGCCGTTGGCATCGGTGACGCCGCTGGCCGGCAGCAGGCTGCCGAACAGCGACACTTCGGCATCGGGCATCGGCATGCCGGCCTTGTCGATCACGCTGATGACGGCGTTGAGCACCGGGCCGCCGACGGCGGCCGGCGTCACCAGCGCCGGCTGCACCGGCGACGCGTCCATCAGGGTCAGTGGCTGGTCATGTTCGACCAGCAGCCGGCCCTGGCCCTGCTGGTGCAGCATGGCGGCCTTCTGGTCGGTCATGCGCGCCACCAGCACGCCGGGCGCGCCGCCCATGCCGTCGGCCAGCACGGACAGCGGGGCGATCTTGTCGACCACCTCGATATCGCTGCTGTTGCGCAGCGCCTGCTCCAGTGCGGCAAACTGCATGGGCTGCAGGCCCAGCGTCTGCAAGCCCTCCGGCGGCTGGCGCGGCGCGATCAGGAACTGTTTCTTGCGCGCGCTGATGTTGCGGCCGGCGTTGGCATGGCCGTCGGCCTGCGGCGTGACGGCATCGGCGGGACCGTTGGCGACAGGCGCGGGGGCGGGGACGGGCGTTTCGGACGGCGCGCCGGCGCCACCGTTGGGATTCTTGGGCATGGTGATTCCTTTCACAGCGGATCGAACGGGCCGCTGTCAAACATGGACAGCGGGCGGTCCGGCTCGATCGTCAATTGGTGGGTGGGAGTGCCGGTGCGTTGGAAATACTGGTCGAGCTCGCGCGCCTTGTCGGCGCTGATTTCAATCACGGCGGTGTGCGGCCGGTCGCGCGGACCGATCACGTCCACCACGGCGATCTCGGGATCGGTGGCGGCCACCGCCAGAAAATCGTTGAGCGGCGCACCCAGCGCGGCGTGCACCAGAAAGCGGGTGTTCGGCATGAAGAAGCCTCCTTGAGCCTGAAGTGGAAGTGCGGCGCCCTCCGGCAGCCCGTGCCGCCGGAGGGCGGGACCTTACCGCGTCAATGCATGGTGGGCTGGCCTTGCTGCGCCAGTTGCGCCATCTGTGCCAGCTGCGCCTGTTGCAGATAGGCCGCCGTCACCGGGTCGGCGCCGAACGGCAGCATGCCGCCCAGCTGGCCGGCGATGCCGCCGATGGTGTTGCCCAGGCCGGCGTTACCGAAGGCGCCGCCGAGCGCGCCGCCCAGCGGCTGGGCGACGTTCTTGATCAGGTTGCCGAACCAGCCCTGCGGCGCCAGCCCTTGCTGCGCATAGGCGGCGCTGACCGGATCGACGCCGAACGGCAGAATGTTCTGCGGCGGCGAGCCGAACGTCGGGCTGATCATGCTGCCGTAGGGGTGTTGTTTGCGCAGCAGGTCGCCCAGCCAGCCTTGCGGCGACAGGCCCTGCTGGGCATACGCGGCGGCGACGGGGTCGGCGGCAAACGGCAGCATGCCGCCCAACTGGCCGGCAATGCCGCCGATGGTGTTGCCCAGGCCGGCATGGCCGAAGGCGCCGCCGATGGCGCCGCCCAGCGGCTGCGCCACGCTCTTGATGATGTTGCCGAACCAGCCTTGCGGCGCCAGTTGGCCCAGCTGAGCCTGTTGTGCGAGCTGCGCCAGTTGTGCTTGCTGCGCCTGCTGCAGCATCTGCTGTTGCTGTGCCTGCTGTGCGTAGGCCGCGCTCACCGGGTCGGCGCCGAACGGCAGCAGCGAACCGCCGACGCCGCCCGCCGCCTGGCCGATTTGCCGGCCCAGGTTGGCATTGCCGAACAGGCCGCCAATGCCGCGTCCGATCAGGCCGCCCAGCGGCGCGCCCAACAGTCCGCCAAAGAAGCCTTGCGGCGCCAGATCGCCCGCCTGCTGGGGCATCAGAGGTTGTCCATAGTACGATTGAAATTCATTCATGACATCTCCTTGTTGTGGTTACAGCGCGCCGGTTAGCCGCGCTGGTAGGATTGGACGTACAGGCGCGCGAGAAGTTTCGCCATTGTTGGTTCCCTGATTACGTTAATCAGGTATCATCCAGCCTCACCTTTTCCAGCGCATTTTTTATGACTTTCCGCAGCCTGGCCTTGTTCTGCCGCGTCGTCGACAACTATGGCGATATCGGTATCTGCTGGCGTCTGGCCCGGCAACTGGCCGCCGAGCACGGGCTCGACGTCACCCTCTACGTCGACGACCTGGCCAGCTTCAAACGCATCTGCCCGCCGGTGGACAGCGCCGCCGAACTGCAGCGGATCGACGGCGTGACGGTGCGGCACTGGCGCGGTCAGGACGGCGTCTACGCGCCGGAGCAGGTGGCCGACATCGTGATCGAATTTTTCGCGGTCGATATCCCGCCCGGCTACATCGACGCCATGGCGCGGCGCCGCCCGCGTCCCGTGTGGTTCAACCTGGAAGGCTTGACGGCGGAGGAGTGGGTGGAGGGCTGTCATTGCCTCACCTCGCCGCAGCGCGACGGCTTGATCAAGCATTTCTTCTTCCCCGGCTTCACCGCCAAAACCGGCGGCCTGATCGTCGAACGCGGCCTGGAACAGCAACGTTTGCAATTCGACCCCGCACCGTTCCTGGCGCGGCTGGGCTTGTCGGCGGCCGAGATCGCGGCCACCAAGGTGTCGCTGTTCTGCTATCCGCACGCGCCGGTGTCGGCGCTGCTCGACGTCTGGCAGGCCGGGACCAAGCCGCTGGTCTGCCTGGTGCCGGAAGGCGTGGCGGCCGAGGCGGTGCGGGCCTTCACCGGCGGCGCCGGCAAGGCCGGCGAGTGCGTCACGCGCGGCGCGCTGACGCTGCGCGTGCTGCCGTTCGTGCCGCAGGCCGATTACGACAAGCTGCTGTGGGCCTGCGAGCTGAACTTCGTACGTGGCGAGGATTCCTTCGTGCGCGCGCAATGGGCCGGCAAGCCCTTCGTCTGGCACATCTACCCGCAGGACGAAAACCTGCACCACAAGAAGCTGCGCGCCTTCCTGCAGCGGTACGCCGGCGGCTTGCCGGCGTTGACCGAATTCGTGCTGCGCTGGAACGGCGCGCCCTCGGGGGACGCGGACTGGAGCGCCTTGTGGGCGGCCCTGGAAGCCGAACGCGGCGTGGTTGCCGAGCGCGCCGGCGCGTGGCGCCAGGCGATGTTCGACCTGGGCGATATGGCCGGCAACCTGTTGTCGTTTGCCGCCACGCTGAGATAGGCGCGGCCGAAAAAACAGGGTACAATGCCGGGTTTAGCTCTGTACCGCTTTTTTTCGATCAACCGTCAGGCGACGATGATCTTTACGCAACCACCTTATTAAGTAGAATCGCTATGAAACCAGCAAAAGAAATTCGCGTCGGCAACATTATCATGGTTGACGCTAAGCCATTCATCGTCCTGCGTTCCGACGTCAACGGTTCGAGCCGCACCGGCTTCACCTACAAGTGGAAGATGAAGAACCTGCTGACCAACGCGCCGCTGGAAAACGTGTTCCGCGGCGACGACAAGTTCGACGTGGTCGTTCTGGACAAGAAGCCGGTTACCTACTCGTACTTCGCCGACCCGCTGTACGTGTTCATGGATGCTGACTACGAACAGTACGAAATCGAAGAAGAAAACCTGGGCGAATCGCTGAACTACCTGAAAGACGGCATGGAATGCGAAGCCGTGTTCTACGACGGCAAAGCGATCTCGGTCGAACTGCCGACCACCATCCAGCGTCAGATCGTCTACTCGGAACCGGCCGTCAAGGGCAACACCTCGGGTAACGTGACCAAGGAAGCGCGCATCGAGAACGCCATCGAATCGAAGCAGTTCACCATCCAGGTGCCACTGTTCGTGTCGCAGGACGACATCATCGAAATCGACACCCGCACCAACGAATTCAAGAAAGTCGTGCGCAACTAAGCCGATCTTCTGTGACAAAAAAAGCACGCCCCGGTGGCGTGCTTTTTTTTTATTCATTTTCGTGGTGTAACTTGCAACCCGCTGAGGTATTATTGCCAGGCAACAAAAACCAGGGATTGGTGATCACAATAAATCGACCACGAGGATGGCATGGATCGCAGGGGTTTCGTCAAAATCGGCCTGGCGGCGGGTGTCGCGGGCACAGGTAACAAGGGGCTGGCGGCGCCGGCGTCCAGACTGGGCAGCGGCGGCATCCTCGACGCCGGCGTCCGTGAGCAGCAGCAGATGATGGAGGCAGGCAAGCTGACCTCGCATGCGTTGACTTCGCAGTATCTGGCGCGCATCAAGACCATCGACAAGGCCGGGCCGCGGCTGAATTCGGTCATCGAGCTCAACCCGGAAGCGCTGAAGATCGCGCTGGACATGGACCGCGAGCGCAGCCTGAAGCGCGTGCGCGGTCCGCTGCACGGCATCCCGGTGCTGTTGAAGGATAATATCGCCACCGGCGACCGCATGAGCACCACCGCCGGTTCGCTGGCGCTGGCCGGCGTGCGCGCGCAGCGCGACGCGCACGTGACGGCGCAGCTGCGCGCGGCCGGCGCGGTCATCATCGGCAAGACCAATCTGAGCGAGTGGGCCAATATGCGCTCGACGCATTCGGTCAGCGGCTGGAGCGGGCGCGGCGGCCTGACGCTGAACCCGTATTCGCTGGACCGCAACTGCAGCGGATCGAGTTCGGGCTCCGGCGCCGCCATCGCGGCCGGACTGGCGACGCTGGCGGTGGGCACGGAGACCGACGGCTCCATCGTCTCGCCGGCATCGATCTGCGGCCTGGTGGGCATCAAGCCGACCCTGGGCCTGGTGAGCCGCAGCGGCATCATTCCGATCGCGCACTCGCAGGACACGGCGGGGCCGATGGCACGCAGCGTGGCCGATGCGGCGCTGATGTTGTCGGCCATGACCGGCGTCGATCCGCGCGATCCGGTCACGCGCGAGAGCGTCGGCAAGGTCGGCGACTATGCGGCGGCGCTGCAGAAGGGTGGCCTGCAGGGCATGCGTCTCGGTGTGGCGCGCAACTTCTTCGGCCAGCATGCCGGCCGCGATGCGGTGATCGAACAGGCGCTGCGCGATCTGAAGGCGCAGGGCGCGGTGCTGATCGATACGCCGGTGCCGAATGTCGCCAAATACGGCGACAGCGAGACCGAGGTGCTGCTGTACGAATTCAAGGCGGACCTGGAAGCGTATCTGAAGGACTACGCGCCGAACGCGCCGGTGTCCAACATGGCGGAGCTGATCGCCTTCAACCAGCGGCACAGCCAGCAGGAGCTGCCGTACTTCGGCCAGGAGTACCTGGAGCAGGCACAGGCCAAGGGCGATCTGGAGACGCCGGCTTACAAGGATGCCTTGGCCAACAACCGCCGCTACGCGCGCGACGAGGGCATCGATCAGGTGATGAAGGAGCATCAGCTGGATGCGCTGATCGCGCCGACCGACGGGCCGGCGTGGCTGACGGACTTCATCAACGGCGATCATTTCAGCGGCGGCTTTTCGTCGCCGGCGGCGGTGGCGGGCTATCCGCACATCACGGTGCCGGCCGGCTATGTGCAGGGGCTGCCGGTGGGCCTGTCCTTCGTCGGCGCGGCCTACAGCGAGGCGGCGCTGATACGCATGGCCTATGCGTACGAGCAGGCCACCATGCACCGTCGTCCGCCGCAGTTTCCGCCCAGCGTGTCGCTGGCGGCGCGCTAGTTTTTCAGCACGTGGCGGAAGGTGGGCTCGATGCCCCGGGCGTGCAGGTGGCGGACGATGTCTTCCAGCGTGGCGTCCTTGAGCAGCAGGCTGCCGGCCGCCGATGCGGCGCCGCTGGCGCTGCTGCTCCCACCGCCGTCAGCTTTGCGGTCGTCGATGCTGCCGGCGGGCGCGTTGCCGCTGGCAGGCGCGGGGCTGGCCGTCATTGATGCCGATGCCGACAGCGCGTCGGCGTGCTTGCGCTGCAGCGCGGCCAGCGCTTGCTCGAAGACTTCTCCGCTGATGCTGCCCAGCTTTTCCAGGAACGCCGCCTGGGCGTTTTCGTTGGGCGGCATTTCCAGGCCCAGATCCTCGGCCAGCGCGCCGCCCATGCCCGGATTGATGAACGCTGCCCACAAGCCGGTGGCCGCATGCAGGCAGGGCGGCAGCTCGACACTGGTGCGTCCAGGGTCCACCGGCTCATCTTCGAAGTAAGCCTTGTGCAGCAAGGCCGTGAACTGTGCCGCCTGCGCCGTGGTCAGCGGCGCTTCCAGCGACAGCCACAGACGATAGCAATCGCCGCCGGAGACGCTGACCGCCGGCGCCGGCAGGCCGAGGTCCGCTTGCAGCGCATTGGCCACCTCGCACAGCCGCAGCCAGTGGCGCTCGCCCTCGGCCTTGTGGAAATCGAGGACGATGGCGCGCGTGTAGCCGTCGCCGGCCAGTTGCGCCGCAAACGTGCTCTCGCCGCGCAGATGCCGCGCCAGCGTCGCATCATCGTAGCGGCGGTCGTTGAGCAGGTACAGCCTTCTTAACTCGGAAATCAGCTTGGTCGTCATCCTTGCATTATAACGGCCTGCGGACCAGTACAGCGTCCGCCCTGTACTGGTCGGGCAACACCTGCTTCAGATTCGCCACCTTCTGCAGATCGTTGTAGACGATGTACGGATCGTTGGGATGCAGCGTCAGATAGTTCTGGTGATACGACTCGGCCGGATAGAATTTCTTGTCCAGCTCTATCTTCGTCATCAGCGGCTTCTTGAACGCGTGCGAGGTGTCCAGCTGGGCGATGTACTTTTCCGCCACTGCGCGCTGCGCCGGCGTCTGCGGGAAGATCGCGGAGCGGTATTGCGTGCCGCGGTCCGGTCCCTGACGGTTCAGCAGCGTCGGGTCGTGCGCCACCGAGAAGAAAATCTGCAGCAGCTTGCCGTAGCTGACCTGGGTCGGATCGTAGGTGATCTTCACCGATTCCGCATGGCCGGTATCGCCGCCGCTGACCAGCTCATAGTTCGCGGTGCGGCCATCGCCACCGGCATAGCCGGAGACGGCGTTGCTGACGCCTTTCACGTGCTGGAACACACCCTGCACGCCCCAGAAGCAGCCGCCGGCGAAGATGGCGGTGGCGGTGTGCTCGCTGGCTGCCGGTTCATCGACCGCCGGTGGCGCGATCACCACCGCCGCTTCCGCCGAAATCGCCGTCTGGCCGCAGGCGGCCAGGGTGAGCAGGGCGAGCGCGCCGCCCATTTTCTGTATGCTGTTCATGCTGACTCTCCTTATCAACCGAAGGTGAAGGCGTAGGCTTGTACGCCCGGATCGAGGAATTCGATGCTGAAGGTGCGGTCGCCGACCGCGCCGGACTGGCGCACCAGCTGATACAGGCGCTGGCTGTCGATCACGCCGCTGCCGTCGGCGGCGCTGTCGGTGCCGTGGTCCTGGCCCGGCGCCTGACCGTCGATGGTCACGCGGAAGCGCACCGGCTTGCCGTCCTTGCCCGGCCCCAGCACCAGATGCAGGTCGCGCGCATGGAAGCGGTAGACGATGCGGCCGGCGCCTTCGCTCAGTGTAATTTGCTCCGCCTGCGACAGCCATTTGCCGCCCAGACCCCACTGGTTCAGTGCCGGCTTGGCCGGCACGGTGTAAGTTAAGGCGCGATCGGCCGCCTGCTTCTCCGGCGAGGCGAAGTTTTCGGCGCGCTCGTAGCCCAGATAGGTTTCCGGCGACGCCACCTGGCCGATGTCCGACTGTTGCTGCACGCCCTTGGCTTCCTCGGCGCTGACCACGGTGTTGGTGACATCCTTGCGGCCGGCTTCTTCCAGCAGCTGCTGGATCACCTGTTCCGATTCGGCGTAATCGCCTTCACCGAAGTGGTGGTGGCGGATCTGGCCTTTGGCGTCGATGAAGTAGTGCGCCGGCCAGTACTGGTTGCCGAAGGCGCGCCAGATGGCGTAGTTGTTGTCGACCGCCACCGGGTAAGTGATGCCGAGTTCCTTGACCGACTTGCGCACATTGTTCACATTGCGCTCGAAGGCGAATTCCGGCGCGTGTACGCCGATTACCACCAGGCCCTGGTCACGGTATTTCTCGGCCCAGGCCTTGGTGTAGGGCAGGCTGCGCAGGCAGTTGATGCAGGAGTAGGTCCAGAAATCGACCAGCACGACCTTGCCTTTCAACTGCTCGGCGTTCAGCGGCGCGGAGTTCAGCCACTCGACCGCGCCGTTCAATGCCGGCAGATGACCTTCGACCTTCAGCGTTTCCGCTGCCGTCGCGGCGGCGCGCATGGCCATCATCGCGGGACCGCCGGACATGGCGGTGCGCGCCATCATGGCGCCCGATGGCGCGGTGTCGTCATCGTGAGCGGCGGTGGCGCGGCGCATCATCGCGCCGCCGGCCTGCGCGGCATCATCGGGCCTGGCCGCGAGTCTGTCGATCAGCGATTGTTCGATCTCGGCGGTGGCGACGGTGGAGACGCGGGTCAGCAGCCCGGTATCGAGGCCGCTGGCGATCGCCGCCACGCCCGCCAGCATGGCGACACCCAGGCCACGACGTATCCATTCGCCGGCGCCGAGCGAGCGCTTCATCGCCGCGAACACTTTGCCGCCGACCAGCAGGGCCAGCCCCAGCGAGGTGGCGGCGCCCAGCGCGTAAGCCAGCAGCAGCAGGGTGGTGGTGGCGCTGGCGCCGTTCAGCGCCGCGCCGGTCAGCACCAGGCCCAGCACCGGGCCGGCGCACGGCGCCCACAGCAGGCCGGTGGCCACGCCCAGCAGGAAGGACGAGCGCGCACCCGACCAGGCGCCGCGTTCGGCGTCGGCCTGTTGCGCCTTGTTCGACAGACGGTCGCCCAGTGCCACCAATGGCTTGGTCAGGCGGTCCGCCAGGTGCGGCAGCAGCAAGGTCAGGCCGAAGAAAGCCATCAGCACCAGCGCGATCCAGCGGCCGTACTGGTTGGCCTGCACCACCCAGCCGCCGCCGACGGCGGCCAGTGTCGCCACCAGCGCAAAGGTCAGGGCCATGCCGGCCAGCAGCGGCAGGCCGCTGCGCACGAAGGGTTGGCCGGTGCGGGCGAACACGAACGGCAGCACCGGCAGGATGCACGGACTGACGATGGTCAGCGCACCGCCGAGATAAGCGAGCAGTAAGAGCAGCATGATGATGGCTCCTTCTCAGGCTTCGCCGGGCGTGAAGTTCAGCGCCACGCCGTCGATGCAGTAACGCAGGCCGGTCGGTTCCGGGCCGTCGTCGAATACGTCGCCCAGGTGGCTGCCGCAGCGGCGGCACTGCACCTCGACACCGTACAGGCCGAGCGAGGTGGTGCGGCTGGTGTAGACGCCACGGTCCAGCGGCTTCCAGAAGCTCGGCCAGCCGGTGCCGCTGTCGAATTTGTTTTTGGACGAGAACAGCGGGTTGCCGCAGCCCGCGCAGCTGAATTTGCCGGCGCGATGTTCCTTGTACAGCGGGCTGCTGAACGGACGCTCGGTGCCGTGCTTGCGCAGCACTTCGTACTGGGCGGGCGTCAGTTTGGCGCGCCATTCGGCGTCGGTATGAGTGACCTCCCAGGCGGCGGCAGGCGCCGCCATGCTGCCGCGCGCTTGCCAGGCGGCGATGCCGGTCAACAGCGCGGCGCCGCTCTTGAGGATGAAAGAACGTCGGTTGGTCATGGTGTGCTCCGGGAAGGGAATAAGGAATGACGCCATTCTGCCTTCAGAATGCTGACAAAATCCTCACGTAAACTTAAACTAATTGTGATACTTTCCCCGGCCCGGATACGGCACAATATGACCATGGAACCCGCCAAAAAAGTACTGATCGTCGAGGATGATATGCCGATTGCCGACCTGCTGCGCATGCATTTGCAGGACGAAGGCTATCAGGTCACCCATTGCGCCGACGGCGCCCAGGGGCTGGCCACGCTGCGCGCCGGCGGCTGGGATGCGCTGATCCTCGACATCATGCTGCCCGGTGGCGTGGATGGGCTGGAGATCTGCCGCCAGGCGCGCGCCATGCCGACTTACATACCGATCATCATCACCAGCGCCCGTTCCAGCGAGGTGCACCGCATCCTCGGATTGGAGCTGGGTGCGGACGATTACCTGCCCAAGCCCTTTTCCGTGCTGGAGCTGGTGGCGCGGGTGAAGGCGCTGCTGCGCCGCGCCGCCGCCATGTCGCGCAGCCAGGCCGGCGAGGGCGGTGCGCTGGAACTGAACGGCGTGCGCGTCGATCCGATCACGCGCCAGGCCTGGGTGCGGGGCGTGCTGCTGGACCTGACGCCGCGCGAATTCGACCTGCTGTACTTCTTCATCAAACATCCTGAAAAGGTGTTCTCGCGTCTGGACCTGCTGAACCAGGTCTGGGGTTATCAGCATGACGGCTACGAGCACACGGTCAACACCCACATCAACCGCCTGCGCGCCAAGATCGAGGCCGATCCGGCCGAACCGACGCGCATTCTGACCGTGTGGGGCAAGGGCTACCGCTACGCCAGCGGCGTCGGCGCCGGAGCATCGGCATGAATCTGACGCTGTCGCAGCGGCTGTCGGTGGCGTTCTGCGCGCTGCTGCTGGTATGCTGCGGCGCTTCGGCGTGGCTGCAGATCCGCGCCAACATCATGCGCGAGCAGGAAGTGGTGCAGGGCCTGTCGCTGGGACTGGCGCGCAGCATCGCGCTCGATGCGCAACTGATGGAGATGCAGGCGCAGAGCGACGACGATCACGCCGATCCCACCGCGCCGCCCAGCGACGGCCTGGGGCCGGAAGCGGTGCGCCGCCTGTTCGGCAAATTGATGCGGGTGAACCCCAGCGTGGAAGTCTATCTGCTGGACCTCAACGGCCGCATCGTCGGTCATGCCGCGCCGCCCGGCCGTCTGAAGCGCGATCATGTCGACCTCGTCCCCATCCAGCGCCTGCTGAACAAGGAGACCTTGCCCATCCAGGGCGACGATCCGCGCAGCGAGCATGGCCGCAAGGTGTTCAGCGCCGCCGTGCTGCGCTCCGGCGAGCAGAAGGTCGGCTACATCTACGTGATCCTGCAGAGCGAGGAGCATGACCGTCTGCTGGCGCGCGCCTCGGCCAGCTCGGTGTTGCGGACCACGCTGCTGTCGATGTCGGTGGTGGCGGGACTGGTGCTGATCGCCGGCCTGCTGGCGTTCCGCCTGATCACGCGGCCGCTGCGCCGCCTGGCCGCCACCATGCGGCAGATCGACACCAAAGCCGAGCAGCTGGTGCTGCCGGCACCCAAGGCCGGCGGGCCGCGCGACGAAATCGCCATCCTCGAGCACTCCTTTGCCGACATGGGGGAACGCATCAACCAGCAATGGCAGGCCATGCGTCAGCTGGACCAGGACCGGCGCGAAGTGGTGGCGAATATCTCGCATGACCTGCGCACGCCTCTGGGTTCGCTGCACGGCTATCTGGAAACGCTGTCGCTCAAGGATGCCACGCTGGAGGCGGCCGAGCGCCAGCGCTATCTCGACATCGCGCTGGCGCAGAGCCGCAAGGTGGGCAAGCTGGCGCAGGGGCTGTTCGAACTGGCGCGGCTCGAACACGGCGCGGTGCAGCCGGAGCTGGAGCCGTTCTCGTTGTCCGACCTGATCCAGGACGTGTTCCAGAAATTCGAGCTGCAGGCGGCCGAACGCCAGGTGCGCCTGATGGCGACCCTGCCGCATCCGGCGCCCATGGTGCGCGCCGACCTGGGCATGATAGAACGCGTGCTGACCAACCTGTTCGACAACGGCATCCGCCACACGCCCGAAGGCGGCACGGTGGAAATCACGGTCAAGCCGCTGGCGGAACGCAAGGTGGAAGTGAGCGTGGCCGACACCGGTCCCGGCGTGCCGGCTGCCATGCGCGACAGCCTGTTCCGCCGTCCGGTCGCGCTGCGGGGCGAGTACCGTGTCGGTGGCCTGGGTCTGTTGACGGTCAACCGCATCCTGCAGCTGCACGGCGGCGGCATCGAACTGGCCGACGTGCCGGGCCTGGGCGCGGTGTTCCGCTTTACGCTGGATGCGGCCTGAAACCAGTTCAAGGCCCGCGCCACTCCGTCAGATAGTGCTGCGGCGTCTTGCCGAGGACACGGCGGAACATGGCGGTAAACGCGCTGGGACTGGCGTAACCCAGCGCCGCCGCGATCCCGCCCACGCTCTGGCCTTCCGCCAGGCGGCCGAAAGCTTCGGCCAGATGCACCTGCTGTACCCATTGGCGGTAGTGCAGGCCGGTCTCCTTGGGGAACAGCCGTATCAGCGTGCGCGCGCTGGCGCCCACCTCGTCGGCCCACTGCTCGATGTTGCGGCTGCTGCCCGGATCGGCCATGATGGCCTCGCAGATGCCGATCAGCCGCCGGTCGCGCGGCCACGGCACCGCGATCGGCACCGTCTCCGCCGCCTCCAGTTCGGACAGGATCAGCATCGCCAGATGTTCGCCGCGGCCGGGGATGGGATATTCGATCGGCTCGTTCAGCAGCGCCAGGATCATCTCGCGCAGCAGCGGGCTGACCTCGATCACGCGGCAGCTGTCGCCCATGCGCGCCGCCACCGACGGCTCGATGTAGACGGTGCGCATGGTGACCTTGCTCAGCGCCCGCCAGTGGTGCGTCACGCCGGGCGGGATCAGCAGGCCGCGGCGCGGCGGCAGTATCCACATGCCGTTGTCGGTCCAGACCCGCATCAGGCCCTGCGTCGCATACAGCAGCTGCGCGCGCTCGTGGCTGTGCGGGACGCCGGTGACGCCATGCTCCACGTCGCGCGCCATGGCCGTGACCACGCGCGGCACGCGCTGGTAGTCCTTGTGGTTGGTGCTGCGGTTGGGTGGGAACGAAGTCGGCACAGAATTTGGCACTTTGGCGATGAAAATTGGAATATCGGGGTTTCCCGGCCATATTACACTCAATCATCCGTCATTACCTGCTTCCGACCATGAACTCCACTGCTACCACGGCTGTCACAGGCAGCCGACCCCACGGCGAAACCATCATGCAGATCCTCGGCGCGGTCGCGCTGGTGCACCTGCTGAACGACCTGACCCAGGCCATGCTGCCATCGATCTACCCGATGCTGAAGGCCGAATTCGGCCTGAGCTTCACCCAGGTCGGCCTGATCACGCTGACCTTCCAGTGCACCGCCTCGCTGCTGCAGCCGTGGATCGGTCTGTACACCGACCGTCGCCCCATGCCCTTCCTGCTGCCGATGGGGATGGTGGCCACGCTGATCGGCGTGCTGATGATGTCCTTCGCCTCGTCGTTCCCGGCGCTGCTGGTGTCGGCGGCGTTGATCGGCGTCGGTTCCTCGACCTTCCACCCGGAGGCGTCGCGCGTGGCGCGTGCGGCGTCGGGCGGCCGCTTCGGCTTTGCGCAATCGCTGTTCCAGGTCGGCGGCAATGCCGGTTCGGCGCTCGGCCCCGTGCTGGCGGCGGCGCTGATCATCGGCCGCGGGCAGGGCAACATCGCCTGGTTTGGCCTGCTGGTGGCGACGGCCATCGCGGTGCTGCTGTACGTCAGCCGCTGGCACAGCCGCCATCTGGCGCAGCCGAAGAAGGTGGCGGCGGCGCCGGTGTCGCCGCTGTCCAGGGGCCGCGTGTACGGCGCGCTGACGGTGCTGGCGCTGCTGGTGTTCTCGAAGTACATCTACATGTCCAGCCTGACCAGCTACTATACGTTTTACCTGATCGACAAGTTTGGCGTGTCGGTATCGAACGCGCAGCTGTATCTGTTCCTGTTCCTGGCGGCGGTGGCGGCGGGCACCTTCATGGGCGGCCCGATCGGCGACCGCATCGGCCGCAAGCGCGTGATCTGGATTTCGATTTTGGGCGCGGCGCCGTTCACGCTGGCGCTGCCGTATGTGGGCCTGTTCTGGACCGCGGTGCTGAGCGTGGTGATTGGCTTCGTGATTTCGTCGGCGTTTTCCGCCATCGTG
Organism: Duganella callida; assembly: GCF_004614165.1. GTDB lineage: Bacteria > Pseudomonadota > Gammaproteobacteria > Burkholderiales > Burkholderiaceae_D > Rugamonas > Rugamonas callida. Next base: position 17,546 of record NZ_SPVG01000138.1, read on the forward strand.
GTGTTTGCCCAGGAGCTGGTGCCGGGCAAGGTCGGCATGATTGCCGGGATCTTCTTCGGCCTGATGTTCGGCATCAGCGGCATCGGCGCGGCGGCCATGGGCCACATCGCCGACACCCACGGCATCGGCTTCGTCTACCAGCTGTGCTCCTATCTGCCGCTGCTGGGCATCCTGACGGTGCTGCTGCCGCACGTCGAGCAGCCCAAGCGCGGTTGAATCACACTTCGATGAAGCGCATCTTGAAGTAGCGGCCTTTGAAGGCGCCGAAATCGCCGCCCATCGGCACGCCTTTGCTGAGGTTTTCGAAAGCCTGGTAAGCGATGCGGCGGTCGATGGCGACGTAGGTCTGGAACTCGGTGACGTTGATCTTGCCCACCTGCTCCTTGCTCAGACCGGCATCGCCGGTCAGCGCGCCCAGCACGTCGCCGGGGCGCAGCTTGTCCTTCTTGCCGCCGGCGATCACCAGCGTCATCATCGGCGCCGGATCGGCGGCGTAGTCGTTTTCGTCCAGGCTGTCCAGGTCGTACCACTGTACCGGCGCGCCCTGGTATTCCTCGATCAGCTTGACCCATTTCTTCTCGTTCGGCGCGCACAGCGACAGCGCCAGGCCCTTTTCCTCGCCGCGGCCGGTGCGGCCGACGCGGTGCACGTGCACCTCGGCGTCCTTGGAGACGTCGACATTGATCACCGCTTCCAGGTTGGGGATGTCCAGGCCGCGCGCGGCGACGTCGGTGGCCACCAGTACAGCACAGCTACGGTTGGCAAACAGTACCAGTATCTCGTCGCGCTCGCGCTGTTCCAGCTCGCCGTACAGTGCCAGTGCGGAGAAGCCCTTGCTGCGCAGGTCGTCCACCAGTTCGCGGCACTGCACCTTGGTGTTGCAGAAGGCGATGGCCGATACCGGCTTGTAGTGGCCCAGCAGGCGCGCCACGGCGTCGTTGCGCTGGTCGAAGCCGATTTCGAAGAACTGCTGCTCGATTTTCGAGTTGTCGTGCTGCGCCTCGACCGTGACTTCGACCGGATCGACCAGGAAGTCGTCGGTGGCGCGGCGGATGTCGTCCGGGTAGGTGGCCGAGAACAGCAGGGTCTGACGGCGCTTGGGGCAGGCGCTGACGATGCCGGCGATTTCATCGTAGAAGCCCATGTCGGTCATGCGGTCGGCCTCGTCCAGCACCAGCGTGCCGACTTTCGACAGGTCCAGCGTCGCCCGGCCCAGGTGATCGCGCACGCGGCCCGGCGTGCCGACGATGATGTGGGCGCCATGCTCCAGCGAGGCGATCTGCGGCCGCATCGGCGAGCCGCCGGTCAGCACCAGGATCTTGACGTTGCCGGTGGAACGCGCCAGGCGGCGCAACTCGCCGGCCACCTGGTCGGCCAGTTCGCGCGTGGGGCACAGCACCAGCGCCTGCACCGCGAACCAGGCCGGGTTGAGCTTGTGCAGGATGCCGATGCCGAAGGCGGCGGTCTTGCCGCTGCCGGTCTTGGCCTGGGCGATCAGATCGCGCCCCTCCAGCACCGACGGCAGGCTTTGCGCCTGGATGGTGGTCATCTCCTTGTAGCCGAGCGAGTCGAGGTTGTCCAGGAAGGCGGGATGCAGCGGCAGGCTGGCGAAGGCGGTGGAGGTCATGGCGGTCCGTGTTCTGAAAGGGTGTCGGCACAGTCTAGCAGGGTGTACTGCCGCTGTGCGCGCGGTGTCGTGGTGATGTGCGGAAGCTGTACTGCGGCTGTGCCGTATCAGTCGCGCTTCCATACCGGTAAGCCGGTGAGATCGAGATTTTCGTCGCGCACCCAGATTGGCAGACCGGTGGTGTCGGTCGGCTCCAGCAGTTCCATCTGCTCCTGTTTGAGCGCGGAACGCCGGGCGCGCGGCGGCGGCGGACGCTTTCCTTCCGGTACCATGGGCTCGGCGGGCTCGAAGCCGGGCAGGTCGAAAGTCGCGTTATCTTTTTTATCTCTCATCTGAAAAAAACAAAGCCCGGCTGGTTCAGTCGGGCTCAGTTGGCGAATACTTAAGACGCGAAGTGTATCACAAAGCGCAAACTCAGCGGAAGCTCAAGGCCCCGGTCAGATCGCCCGGCGGCGCGGCATTGCGGGCGGCGAAGGCGTCGTTGCGAATCTTCAGACCTTCCAGCAGCGGCAGGCCGTGCAGGCGGGTGATGAAGCGCATGATCGAGGTGGTGTCGTAGAAGTTGTGGTCGACGTGGCCCTTTTTGGCGAACGGCGACACGATGATGGCGGGGATGCGCGAACCCGGCCCCCAGCGGTCGCCCTTGGGCGGCGCCACGTGATCCCACCAGCCGCCGTTTTCGTCGAAGGTGATCACCACCAGCATGTTCTTGAACTGCGGCGATTTCTTCAGGTGCTCGATCACGTTGGCGATATGGGCGTCGCCGGATTCGACATCCGAATAGCCGGCATGCAGGTTCAGATTACCCTGCGGCTTGTAGAACGCCACCGCCGGCAGCTTGCCCGCCACCGCGTCGGCGATGAATTTGTTGGAGATCGGGCTGTCGCCCAGACCGCCGTCGCGCAGGTGTTCTTCGCGCGCCTTGGTGCCCGGCGCGAATTGCTGGAAGTAGTTGAACGGCTGGTGGTGATACTGGAAATTCGGCTTCTCGCCGCCGCCGCGCGCATCCAGCGCCGCCTGCCACGCGCCGCCGTACCACGCCCAGCTGACGCCCTTGCGCGACAGCAGATCGCCGATGGTGTCGTAGGTCTGCGGCGGCAGGGTGTTGGCGTCCTTCGGGTCGGCGTGCAGCGGATCGCCGTCGTGGGCGGGGCGGATGTAGCTTGGCTGGAAGGGCGGCGCCATGGTGTTGACCGCGTAGCCGTCCGGCGTGATGGCGCCGTTGTTGACGAATTCCGGGTGGCCGTCCAGCGCCGATTTCGGCGATTCCTTGGTGACGGACAGGCGGAAGCCGGTCGGGCCGTCGTCCAGCACCGCGATCTTTTTCTTGGCCGCCGTGTCCTTGGCGTTGAAGTATTCCGGCACCCGGCCGCTGATCAGGAACTGGTGATTCAGGTAAGAGCCGCCGAACGCCGCCATGAAGAAGTTATCGCACAGCGTGAATTCCTGGGCGATCTTCCACAGCCCGAGGTTCTTGCCGGTTTCGCTGTAATAGCCCATCACCATGCCGCCGGTGTTGCCCCAGGCGGCGAAGCCGTCGTTCTTGCCGCCGTTGATCTGCATCTGATTCTGGTAGAACAAATGCCACAGGTCGCGCGTGATCACGCCTTCCGGCAGCGGCTTGCCTTCGAGGTCGGACAGCTTGAACGGGCCGTTCGGCAGGCCCTTGATGTCGTCTTCCTTCAGCACATATTTTTTGCCGCCGATGTCCTGGGTGTTGGGCACCATGCCGCCCCAGACCTTTGGCAGCGTCGGCAGCAGGGAGCCATCGCGGTCGCGCTGCGCGCTGGCGGCGGCCGGCACCTCCGACAGCGGTTGCGCGGTGCCGGGGAAGTTGGCGAACAGGTTGTTGAAGCTGCGGTTTTCCAGGTAGATCACCACCACGTTCTTGATGTTGGCCTTGATCTTGGCATCCAGCGAACCCGCGGCGGCCGGTTTGGCCGGAGCGGCGTCGGCCAGCGCCGGCAGGGTGGAGGCGAGGCCGGCGGCGCCGGCGGCCTGGAAGATGCGGCGGCGCGACGGGTTGGCCGGAGCGTCCTGCACTGCTTGTTCTGTCACCTGTACTTGATCCTTCACGCTGCCCCTCCCGGCTACTCAAAATCCGATTGTGACAGTTTTGTGACGGCTTGGGTATGGCAAATAATAAGAGGAAAGTAAATTATCTGTTTGGTAATTGCCGATTGGTCATGTATAGTTATAAAAAATCAATTAATAACGAGGAATCACATGTCCAAATACCTGGCGGCCGGCGCGGCGCTCGCGTTGGCACTCGCGGCTCCGGCGCAAGCAGAAGTCCACACTTACAATTTTGAAGCAACGGTCTACTCGCTGGCGCAATACACCAGCCTCTACCAGGCTGTGACGCTGAATTCGGCCGAAGCAGCCGGCGGCGGCGCGACCGTCTCGCTGGGGCAGAAGATCACCGGCCAGTTCACCATCGACACCGGCAAGCCGGCCGACGACGTCTTTACGCTGCCGGGCGTCAGCAGCAGCTATTCGCACTGGTCCAACGGCTCGCTGAGCTATTCGTTCCAGGGCAACAGCGCCACCTACTCGACAGTCACCTACACCAACAGCTTCAACTTCCAGTCGACGACGACTGCGGACCGTTTCGCCGTCGCTGGCGGCAATGCAACGCTGAACACCTCGTTGTGGTTCCAGGACTTGGGCAAGACGGCCTTCGCCAACGGCATGCCGACCGGTACGCTGTCGCTGAAAGACTTGAGCAATTCCGGCCTGGACGCGGCCTGGTATGGCGCCAACGGTTCGGTCTACGGCTTGCAGGCGCAATTCGACAGCCTGACGCTGGCCGCCGCCGTGCCGGAACCCGGCACCTGGGCCTTGCTGACCGCCGGCCTGGCGCTATTGGGGATGGCGGCGCGCCGCAAGCGTTCATGCTGAAAGATATGCGCTAAAAAAAGCCGCCGACCCGGAAGCAGGTCGGCGGCTTTTTTTCTGACATATCACAGGCAGCAAGCCAGCATCTTGATGCAGCAGACGATATCGCCGCAGCAGCCGGTGTTCGCCGCCAATGCAACGGCGGAACTGGTGAGCAGCGTAGCCGCTACTGTCAGCTTAATGAATTTGGAGCGCATGATAATTCCTTTATCGAACAAAAAATCGAATTTTACCTGCGCCATTTTAGCCTGAATAACAAGCAAAAAGCCGTTGACCTGATAGCAAGTCAACGGCTTTTTCTATGTCTGGTTGCGGGGACAGGATTTGAACCTGTGACCTTCGGGTTATGAGCCCGACGAGCTGCCAGACTGCTCCACCCCGCGTCTGAAGGCAATCATTATATACAGGTTGCGCGGATTTCGCAAGGCCGCCTAAATCAGCCGCTCAAATCGCGGCCAGACGCCAAAGGGACGTTAACTCGGCCGCGCGGGCGGCGTGCAAGGGATCGGTGGCGTCGCTGGCGCGCGGATGGACCGGGCGCACGTCGATGCGGCCCAGCACTTTCAGGCCGGCGGCGGCGATCCATTCCAGCAGCTGGTCGCGCGGACGCAGGCCCAGATGCTCGGCCAGGTCGGACAGTATCAGCCAGCCTTCGCCGCCCGGCGTCAGGTGCGCCGCCAGGCCGCCGAGGAAGCCGCGCAGCATGCGGCTGTCCGGATCGTAGACCGCGTATTCGATCGAGGAACTCGGTCGCGCCGGCACCCACGGCGGATTGCACACCACCAGCGGCGCGCGGCCTTCCGGGAACAGATCGGCCTCGCGCAGTTCGACCTGATGGTCGAGGCCCAGCAGCGCCAGGTTCTCGCGCGCGCAGCTCAGCGCACGCTGGTCCTGGTCGGTGGCGACCACGTGGCGGATGCCGCGCCTGGCCAGCACCGCCGACAGCACGCCGGTGCCGACGCCGATGTCGAAGGCCAGCGAAGTATCGGCCGGCAGCGGCGCGTCGGCCACCATCTGGACGTATTCGCCGCGCACCGGGGAGAACACGCCATAGTGCGGATGGATGCGCGCGCCCAGCGCCGGGATCTCGACGCCGTTGCGCCGCCATTCATGCGCGCCGATCAGGCCAAGCAGCTCGCGCATGGAGATGATGAACGGTTCCTCATAGCGCCCATAGGCTTCATTGCAGGCCAGACGCACATCGGGCGCGCGGCGCAGCGGAATGGTGTAGCCGTCCTCGAACGGGATCAGCAGCATGGCCAGTGTGCGCGCGCGCTGCGATTGCGCTTGGCGGTGCAGGTGGAACGCCTCGGTCGGCGAGGACGGCGCCTTGGCCGGCTTGGCCTTCTTGCCCGGACGTCCCTTGTGATCGGCGCGGCGCGCCAACGCCTGCAGCAGCTGGCGCGCGTTCTGGAAGTCGCCGCGCCACAGCAGCGCCGTGCCTTCGCAGGCCAGCCGGTATGCGGTATCGGCATTGGTGCGGTCGTCGGCGATGATCACGCGCTTGGGCGGCGGATTGCCGGCTTCGGAATGCCAGCGCGCGGAGCGCGGCTCGCCATTCTCCTCCCAGTGGATGCGTGGTGAGGCTTGAGGGGAGGTGCTGGTAGCGGCCATGAGGTATCAATCGACAGGGAAATGCCGACATTATACCGGGCGGCGTGGCCCGCCCGCCGCGCCGCTTTACGCGTCAGGCAGACGGCGGCTGTACCGGTTGTGCGGTGTTGGCGGTGTCCCTGGCCGGTGCCGCGGCGGCATCGGCGGCGGCCGGCGACGGTGACGGTGGCGCTGGAACCGCAGCTGGCGCCGGTGCCTCCGGCGCCGTCGCATCGCTGGCGGCGTCGGCGTCGCTCGCGGCGGTGGCCTTGGCCTTGTCGGCCGCCGTCGGCGCGCTGTAGGTGTTGGTGTCCTTGCTGTCGACCAGATTGAGCAGCCGCAGCGACAGATTGCGCAGCGCACTGCGGTCGATGCCGTCGCTGGCCGCGTTGGTGTCCTTGTCGTTGGTGGACAGCGCGGTTTGCAAGTCGCGGCCGATCAGCTGGAACAGATCGGCCAGTGTGCCCGGGAAGTCGATGTTCGGCACCTGCACCACCGGCAGATCCTTGGTCGGCGTCTTGTCAGTTTGGGCGGTTGCGGTATCGGCTTTGTTGGCCTGCGTCTGGCTGGCCGCCGCGTTCATCTCGGCGTTGTACTGGACTTCGACCTCGAAATCGAACTTGCGGCCATCGGCCGTGGTGATGGTGCCTTTGCCGATGAAGTGCGAGCTGTCGGTCATGCTGAACGCCGCCGCGTTGGTGACGCCATTCGCGTCCCTGGTCTGCTGCACGCCCATCGCATAACCGGACGACACATCCAGGCTGGCCGAATCGAAATCGATGGTGGCGCCCCTGGCATCGTCGCCGAACAGGGCCTGGGTGAAGCTGCTGACGAAACTCTGGGCGAAATCCACCGTGGCGTTGCCGAGCGAGGTGACGCGGCTGGTCAGGTCCAGCGGATTGCCGGACTGCGTGGCCGGCGTCGCGCCGCTGCCTTGCGTTTTTTGCAAAGCCTTGCTGTCGTTGGACTGGTTGCCCGTGTACAGCTGCTGCCAGCGGTTGCCGAGATTCGAGATGGTAGACATGGCGGATTCCGTTTTAATGAAACTTCTACAACTCTATAACGGTATCGTAGCGGATTACTTGAGGACGCGGCGCGAATTAGTGGTGGTGGGTCCAGCCTTCCGGCGCGGCCAGATAAGATTCCACGGCGTCTTTCTGGCCGATGGCATGGTGTTTCACTTCGCCGCACTGGCACACGCCAACGTAAGGCTGGATGTGCGAGCAGGCCGAGACTTTCTGCAGGCGGACCTGCACGGCTTTGGCGCATTTAACGCATTTGAAGGTCAGGGTGCGTGGAGCTTTCAACATGATGGTCTGATACGGAGAGACAAAGGCGCGATTTTACCACTCACGCATACAGATCGAGTGTCGGCTGCGACGGCGCGTTGTTGCCGTAGGCACGCTGTGTTTGCTGTTGTGCCAACTCGGCGCGGGCCTGCATTTCCATTTGCTGCGCCTCCGCCGCCACCGCGCGGTCCTGGCCGGACGGCTCGGCCGGCGCCAGCGCCGCCGCGGCGATGGTGCGGGCGCGCTGGATGGTTTCCTCCGGCGTGGCGCCGGGAGAGGTATCGATATTGACCTCGCCGCCGACGGCGTAACTGACGCCGTTCGGGCCGCGCTGGTAGGTATAGGTGGGGCCGGACGTCGCCAGGCCGCCGGCGGCCGCCAAATGGGCCTGTTCGTGCTGGCGCACCTCGGTGTCGCGCTGTTTGAGCTGGTCGATCATGGCCAGCGCCTCCTGCGACAGATTGGTGGTGGAGGCGGCGGAATCCGAAGGCGTGGCCGCCCGCGCCGGTTGCGCGCTGCGCAACGGCGGTGAGATGGCAATGGATGCGGAAACGGCGCTGATGCTCATGTTGAAGCCCTCGGAGCTCCAATCATAGCAAATTTACACCGTCGTCACGCGACGCTGACCGAACTCCTGCCGCCGGCGGATGGCTGCACCAGGATCTTGGCCGAAATCCGTTCGGTCATTTCCTGCACGTGCGAGATCACGCCGACCTTGCGGCCCATGGCCTGCAGGCCGTCCAGGGCATCCATGGCGACGCGCAGTGTGTCGGCATCCAGGCTGCCGAAGCCCTCGTCGATGAACAGCGATTCGACCCGCACGCGGTTGGACGACAGCGAGGCCAGGCCCAGCGCCAGCGCCAGCGATACCAGGAATGATTCGCCGCCCGACAGCGAATGTACCGAGCGCATTTCGCCGCCCATGTCCTGGTCGCGCACCAGCAGTGCGAGCGAGGGTGCGGCGCTGTTCTGGATGCGCTCCAGCTGGTAGCGGCGCGACAGGTGGTGCAGGTGGGCGTTGGCGTAGCCCAGCAGGACGTCCAGCGTGAATTGCTGGGCGTAGTTACGGAAGCGCTTGCCGTCGGCGGAGCCGATCAGGTCATCCATGCGCGCCCAACGCGTGGCGACGGCTTCCTGTTTTTCGATTTCGGTCAGCATGGCGTGCGAGTGGCGGCGCTTGGCGTCGTCCTGTGCCAGCGCCAGTTGCAGCGCGGTGGCGTGGTCGTTGGCGGTTTTGCGTTCGTCCAGCAGATCCTTGAGCGCGGCGGCGACGATTTCCATCGCAGATGGCGATGCCGCGACCGCCGGTTGGGGCGCGGTTCCGGTCGCGGACCCGGCGCCCAAGGCGTCGTCGTTGCTTTCGCCCGCGTCGCTACCAGCGGTGGCATTGGTATCGGTGTCGGCATCGGCCCACAGATCGCCCGTAGCCTCGGCGCGCGGCGCTGGCGCTTCGGGCGCACCGTCGCCGGGATGTGTCGTTTCCGCTTCCGCCTCGACGATGGCGCCCGAGTGGCGCGGCGGTGGCGCGCTTTGCCGATGCTGTTCGTGCTGGCGCCGGCGCTCCTGCAGCACGGTGGCGGCTTGATCGACCGCGCGTGCCAGTGCTTGCAGGGCGCTGCGTTCGGCGGCGATCTCGTCGCCAGAATGCGCCAGCAGCGCATGCAAATGGTCGAGATCGCGCAGGCCTGCATCGGGCTGTCGCTGCTGGAAGTCTGTCATCCAGTCGGCCAGACGCGCCGCGGCGGCGGCGGCCGACGCCTGCAGTGCGGCCAGGCGTTGCGATGCCTGCGCCAGCGCCTCGTCGCAACGGATGCGGTGTTGCGCCGCCTGCTGGGCCGCGTTCTGGCTTGCGCCCAGGCGTGCCTTGGCGGCGTCGATCGCGGCCTGCAGCGCCGCTTCGACATCGCGCACCTCCTTGCCGCCCCACAGCGCCATGCGCCGCTCCTGATTGTCGCGCAAGGCGGCATTGGCGGTCGCGTAGGCGTTGTGGGCATGAAGCGCGTCCTGCGCGGTTTTCGCCTGCGCCTCCTGCAGACCCTTCAGCTCGACCTCGATGGCGGCCAGACCGGCGGCGCGTTCGTCCCAGGCGGCGCGCTGCGCCAGCCATTGCCTGCTTTCTGCCTGGCGGGCTTCGTGGAAGCGCGCCGGGCCGGAACGCCAGTCGTCCTTCCACTCATCGCTTGGTATGTCGCCGCCGCTGAACGCCGGGTCCAGATCGGCCAGCAGGCCGCTGAGCGTCAGCGCGACTTCGATGCGCTGGTCTTCCAGCGCCTTGAATTCGGCGGCCGATTGCGCCAGCGCCGTGCGGGCGGCAGCCGCCACCTGCTGCAGCCGCGCATGCTCGGCTGCCGAGCTGTCGTACGCGCTCTGGGCCTGGTCGCGCGCGACGCGGGCGGTATGCAAGGCACGTTCCTGCTGCTCGATCGCCTGCAAACCCTGCTGCGCCTGTTCGAGCTGTGCACCGAACCAGGCCGCACGTTCGGCGGCCGGCGCGGATTGTTCCACGTCGGCGGCAAGCGCGTGCGCCTGCCACGCCGTCTCGGCCTGTGTCAGTGCCTGCTGCATATTCTGCTGCTCGGCGGCCAGCAGTTTCAGTTGACCTGCGCTGCTTTGCACGGCAGCGCGCGCGGTGGCCTGGCGATTGACGTTGGCCTCCATCTGCCGGCGGCATCGCGTTACATCGTCCTGGAATTCGCGCAGCATGGCCTGCAGGCTGTCGTCCTGGTGGCGGTACGGATGCTCCAGCGCGCCGCAGACAGGGCAGGGCGTATCGTCTTCCAGCGACTGACGCAGCGATTCCACGCTGGCCGCACATGCCGCTTCGGCCAATCTCAGCGAGCGTTCCGCCTGCGACAGGGCCGCCATCACGCCGATATTTTCCTGCTCGGCCTCCGCCAGCTGCGCCTGCGCCGCCGTCATGGCCTGCCGATGCTGGGCCGATTGCGCGCCGATCTGCGCATGGCGGGCCTGGCGCCCTTCCAGATCGAGCCAGATTTTTTCGCCGCTGATCAGCAGTGCGCGATGCTGTTCCAGTTGGCCACGCGTGGCGCGCAACTGCTCCGCGTCGTAGACCGCCATGGTTTGCGCGGCTTGCTGGCGCTGCTGTTCCAGCGTTTGCAGCGCGGCGGCGGCAGCGGCCAGCCGGGTGCTGGCGTCGGCTTCCTCGTCGCGGTGCGCCTGTGCGTTGCGCTGTACGCGCGACAGCCCGGAAGCCAGTTTGTCCGCCTGTGCGGCGGCCTGGCCGGCCTGCACGAACAGCACATCCCAGCGCTCCCATTGCTGCGCCAGGATTTCCCAGTGGCGGTGCTGCTCCAGCCACGCGCGCCCGGCCTGCTGCTGCGCGCCCAGGCGGTTGTATTCGTCCTGGCGCGACAGCAGCGTGCCGCGTGCCGCGACGTCGGCCTGCAGGGCTTTTTCATTGGCGGCGGCGGCCTGGCGCCAGGCCGGCAGCATGGCTTCGATGCGGGCATCCAGTGCCTTGGCCTGGTCCAGCTGCGGCGCGGCTGCGCGTTGATCGTCTTCGGCCTTCTGCAAGCCGGTTGCGGCCTGCGTCAGGGCGGCTTTGGCCTGGTCCAGCGCCTGCCCCGCCTGCCGCACCTGTTGGCCACCGTTGGCGATGGCGGCGTGCGTGCTGGCGATGTCGGCGTCGAGGCGGCGGATGTCGTCCGTCAGCGCACGCGCCGGCTGCACCGCATCGATCAGCGCCAGGGCCGCGTGGCGGGGGGCGGCGGCTTCCACCTCCGCCTGCGCCTCTCCGCTGGCCTGCTGCGCGGCGGCGATTTCTTCCAGCAGGCGCTGGTCCTGATGGTGCCAGCGCAGTTCCTGTTCCAGTTCCGCCTTCTGCTGGTCGAGCGCCTGCAGCGCCACGGCGGCGGTGGCGCTTTGCGCCTCCAGTTCGCCGCGCTGCTCGCCGCTGAGCGGTTTCTGGTCGGCCAGACGGAGGTTCAGTTTTTGCAGCGCCGCCTGTTCCAGCTTGTTGCGCTCGAAGGCGCGGATCGAGATTTCGGAATAGATGGTGCTGCCGGTCAGCGTCTCCAGCAGTTCGCCGCGTTCGTTGTCCTCGGCCTTCAGGAAGGCGGAAAACTCGTTCTGCGCCAGCAGCACCGCGCGCGTGAACTGCTCGAACGACAGGCCGATGCGCTTTTCGATTTCGGCCTTGACTTCGGTCTTGGTGCCGCCGATCGGCTGTTCCGACGGCAGCAGTTTCAGCGACATGGTGGTCGGCTGCAGCGCGCCTTCGGCCTTGGTGCGCGACCGCCGCACGTTCCAGCGCGCACGGTAGGTGGCGCCGTCGCTGCCGACGAAATCGACTTCCGCGTGGCCTTCCGCCGTGCCGCGGCGCAGCAGGTTGCGCGGGTCTTGCGTGGAGATGGTTTCGTTGCCGACGTCGGACAGGTAATTGCGGCCGGCCACGCGCAGCAGGCGCGGCGTGGCGTCGTACAGCGCCAGGCACAGGGCGTCGAGCAGGGTGCTCTTGCCGGCGCCGGTCGGGCCGCTGATGGCGAACAGGCCGGTGGAGGCCAGGGGCTCGGCCTCGAAATTGACGCTGAATTCCTCGGCCAGCGAGGCCAGGTTCTTGCCGCTGATTCTCAGGATCTTCATGGCAGCATCAACTCCGCGAACGCGCTCAGCTGATCGGCCGGCGCATCGTTACCGAAGCGCTGCTGGTACAGCTGCCGGAAAATGTCGTCCGGCTTCAGTTTTTCCAGCTGGTCGAGCGTCATCACTTCCTGATCGATGGACGAGCCGCGCGCGGCGGACGAGGTCTCGATTTTCGCCAGCCGCACCGGCTTGCCGTCCAGCGCCGCCTCGATGCGCGCGCGCAGGCCGGGCTCCGGTTGTTCCAGCAGCACCCGCACTTCGAGGTAAGGCTGCTGCTCGGGCGGCACGTCCGGCGGCGCCAGCGCCGCCAGCTCCTCCAGCACCTGCGTCAATGGCGCCGGCTTGGACGGCACGCGCAACAGCTCCACCGCGCGTGGCACCGGCACCGGCACGATCTCGCGCACCGCCGTGCCATCGAGGTCGATGCGCAGCACCTGGTGCGCATAGTTCACCTCCGAGAAAGACAGCGGCATCGGGCTGCCGCTATAGCGGATGTGTTCCTGTTTGCCGACGTTTTGCGCCAGATGCAGGTGGCCCAGCGCCACGTAGGCGATGGCCGGATCGAAGATCCCGGCCGGCAGCATCTCGGTGCCGCCGATGACGATACGGCGCTCGGAATCGCTGGACATCTGCCCGTCCACCATGTGGCAGTGGCCCATGGCGATGATGGCCTGGCCGTCCTGCCTTCTGGACTGCGCCAGTTGCAGCGCCTGCTGATAGAGCAGGGCGATGCCGGCCAGGTAGGGATCGGCCGCCTCGGCGCCTGCCTCTTCCGGCGCCGGCACGCGCGGCACGTCGCCGGGACGCAGGAACGGCACCGCCAGGCACCACGCGGCCACCGCGCCATCGCGCCCGGTCAGGGGCAGCACCAGCGATTCGAGATCGATCTCGCCATCGGCGTTGCGCTGCACCGCGCCCACCACGCGCGTGCCGTGCGCTTCCAGCAGCGGTCCTGGCGCGTCCAGCCGGCCCGGCGAATCGTGGTTGCCGGCGATGATGATCAGGTTCAGGTGCGGCACGCGCTCCTTCGCCTGGCGCAGGAAGCGGTACAGCTGCTTCTGCGACGCGGCCGACGGATTGGCGTTGTCGTAGATATCCCCGGCGATCAGCAGCGCGTCGGCCTGCTCGGCGACGATGGCGTCCAGCAGCCAGTCGAGAAAACGCTGGTGCTCGTAATGACGCTCGAAATTGTGCAGGGACAGGCCCAGATGCCAGTCGGAGGTGTGCAGCAGACGCATGAAAAATCTTCAAACAACCGGAAAAGCGCCAATATAACGTATGGCGCGGCCCGGCGGTTTGATTTATGCCGCGTTTTTATGCTGCATTGCTGGCCGGCGGCGGCAGCGCCGGGCCGGCGCGGTAGGTGTTGCGGCCGGCCTGTTTGGCCTCGTACAGCAGGATGTCGGCGCGGTTCAGCAGCTCGGCGGGGCTGACGTCCTCGTCGCGGTAGTAGGTCAGGCCGATGCTGGTGGAAATCGACACCACCGTGCCATCCAGGTCGAATTCGGCCTGCATCGCCGCCACGATCTTGGCCGCCAGCGCCGCCGCGTCGTCGATGCGGTGCATGCGTTCCATGATGATGGTGAACTCGTCGCCGCCCAGGCGCGCGATGGTGTCGCTGGCGCGCATGGTCTGGGTCAGACGCGCCGAAAAGGCCTTCAGCAGCGCGTCGCCGACCGCGTGGCCGAAGGTGTCGTTGACGGGCTTGAAGCGGTCGATATCCATGTACATCAACGCCATCAGATGACCGTTCTCGCGGCTGGCGGCCATGGCGTCGTGTAGTTTTTGCAGGAAACCGGCGCGGTTGGTCAGGCCGGTCAGCGCGTCCACCTGCGACAGCCGCAGCAGGCGCTGTTTCTCGCGCTTCTGCACCGTGATGTCCTGGCGCATGACGTGGAAGCCGATCACGCTGGCGCCTTCCTCGTCCATCTGCGGGATGTAGACCACTTCGAAGGTGCGTTCGATGGCGTCGCTGTTGTCGTCTTCCTCGAAGGTCAGGGTTTCGCCGGCCAGCGCGCTCAGGATGTAGGGCTGCAGGAAGGCGTAGCGCTGCTCGCCCATGGTCTCGCGGATGGTCTTGCCCAGCACCGCCGCGCCGGTGCGGTTGAATTCCCGTTCGTAGGCCAGGTTGTGGAAGCGGTAGACCTGCTCGGCGTCGATGTAGGCCACCATGGCCGGCAGCGTGTCGGCGATGGTGCGCAGGCGCGCTTCGCTTTCGCGCAGCGCGATCACCGATTTGCGGATGTGGGTGATGTCGTCCACCGTGCCGACGTAGCCATATACCTTGTCGTCCACCACCATGGCGGCGATCTTGAACGAGACCCAGATGATCTGGCCGTCTGGATGCACGCAGCGCAGCGTGTCGCGGTGCGGCAGGCGGGTTTTGGCCATCTGCTTGAGCGCGGCCTTGAGCAGCGCGCGGTCATGCGGATGCACCGCGCGCATCCAGGCGTCGCCCAGCGCTTCCTCGCGCGTCAGGCCGGTGATCAGTTCGAAGGTGCGGTTGACGTAGGTGCAGTGGCCGGTGGCGTCGGCGCGCAGCAGGCCCAGTGGCGAAGCATCGTTGACGGCCGCCAGTTCGGCCTGATTCTTGCGCATCGCCAGTTCGGTTTCCTTGCGCTGGGTGATGTCCTGCACCGTGACCGCGACGCCGTCGGTGATCGGCACGATCTGGTGGTGCAGCCAGTGCAGATCGCGGTTGGGCAGGAAATCGACTTCGAACTCCTCTTCCAGCGGCTGGCGCGCTTCCAGCACGTGGCGGAATTTTTCGACGAAGCCGTTGGAGTGCAGCGCCGGCATCACTTCGATCAGGCGCTTGTTCTTGATCTCGGCGCTGGTGTAGCCGAGCAGGCGCGCGCCGTTTTCGTTCAGGTCGGCGATGGTGAAGTCGAGGATTTCGCGGTGCGCGCCGCGCATGCGGCAGGCTTTGAACAGGTAGACCGCATCCAGGCTGGCGTCGGCGGCGGCGCGCAGCATCAACTGCGCCTCGATCACCTGGCGCGCGCTGTGGCGCAGGCGGTAGGACTGGCGCATCAGCAGGTACACGAACAGGGCCACCAGCACCGAGGCGGCCAGCGTGGCGGCGTAATACATGTCGCGCCGCCGCTCGAAGCGCGCCATCGCGCTCCGGGTCGGATTGCCGACCACCGCCATCAGCATGAAGCGCGGCATTTCGGTGTAGCCGTAGACGCGCTCGATGTTGTCGAACGGGCGTTTCAGTTGCAGCTCGTCCGGCGACTGGGCGGCGCTGGACTGGACCGAGGTGAAGTCGATGCTGTCGCTGATGATGACCTGGTCGTCGATGCGCGCGGCCAGCATGCCGTTTTCGCGGCTGATCAGCATCACCGCGCCGCCCGGGTCGACGTCGAGCCGGTCGTAGTCCTCGACGAAATAGGCCGGATCCATCATCACCAGCACCACGCCGGCGAAGCTGCCGTTGGCGTTGTTCAGGCGGCGCGAAATCTGGATATGCCATTTCTTGGTGCGGGCGTCGACCACCGGGGTCGAGACCAGCGCGGTGTCGGACGGATTGCTGGCGTGATTCCTGAAAAACGGCTGGCTCCTGATGTCCGGCGCGAAGTAACCGTTTTTGCTGTCGATGACATTGCCCTCGCGGTCGAGGATGGCCAGCGGCAGATCGAGCTTGGTCGGCAGCAGCGAATCGAGCAGGCCGTTCTTGCGGGTGAATTCGGGCAGGCGCAGGCCGCCGCCGGTTTCCTCGTATTTCAGCTTGAACAGCTGGGTGGCGTGGGCGGTCTGGCGCAGCAGGTCGTTGCTGTGCTCCGCCAGCGTACGCGACAGCGACTGGCTGTGCAGCACCGCCTCATAGTGGGCGGTGAGTTTTTCCTGCCTTACCTGGTACAAGGTCGTCAGCCACATGCAGATCAGCAGCGCCGCGCCGAAGGCGGGCAACAGTATCACGCGGTACAGTCGGCGTAGAAAAGGCAGCATGGGGCGGCAATCCTGGGACGTGGTCTGCGGTCGTAGCACTTATTCTGCACGGAAATATCGACTTTTGCATACCAACCATCAAAAATATACGCACTCTGTCACAGCTAATTCACGGGCAATGTTGATTTCTTTATTAGAATAGCGGGCATGACTGAAATGACGATAAGCCTGTCCGCCGCGCGGGCGCTGCATCTGGCGGCGCAGGGACTGCTGCAGCCGCGCCGGCGCAAGGCGCGCCAGGACGACGTGGTGGCGGCGATCCGGCAGATGGGCGTGCTGCAGATCGACACCATCCACGTGGTGGCGCGCAGCCCGTACCTGGTGCTGTGGAGCCGCCTGGGCGACTATCCGCCAGCCTGGCTGGAACAGGCGCTGGCGGCCGGCGAACTGTTCGAATATTGGGCACATGAAGCCTGTTTCGTGCCGGTCGAGGATTACCGCCTGTACCGCCACCGCATGCTGGACCCGGAAGCCATGGGCTGGAAGTATTCGGCCACCTGGATGCGGGAGCGCCGCGCCGAGGTCGAGGCGGTGCTGGAGCATATCCGCGAGCATGGTCCGGCGCAGTCGTCCGATTTCGAGCGCACCGATGGCCAGGCCGGCGGGTGGTGGAACTGGAAGCCGGAAAAGCGCTCGCTGGAAGTGCTGTTCACCACCGGCGCGCTGATGATTTCCGAGCGCCGCAACTTCCAGCGCATTTACGATCTGGCCGAACGCGTGCTGCCGCATTGGCACGACAGCCAGTTGCCGGACGTGGAGCAAGTGCGGCGCGAACTGGTGCTGAAGGCCGTCAAGGCCATGGGCTGCGCGCGCGCCGCCTGGATCAGCGATTACTTCCGCACCCGGCCACCGCGTCTCGATCCGGAAACGCTGGTGGCGCAGGGCGCCTTGCTGCGCGTCCAAGTGGACGGCTGGGACGATCCGGTCTACGTCCATCCCGACCACGCGGACCTGCTGGCCGAGGCGGCGCGCGGCGCGCTGACGCCGACCCTGACCACCGTCCTGTCGCCGTTCGATCCGGTGGTGTGGGACCGCCGCCGCGCGCAGGAATTGTTCGACTTCGACTACCGGCTGGAGTGCTACACCCCGGCCGAGAAGCGCAAATACGGCTACTTCACGCTGCCGATCCTGCGCCGCGGCGCGCTGGTCGGCCGGGTGGACGCCAAGGCGCACCGCCGCGCCGGCGTCTTCGAACTGAAAGCGCTGATCCTGGAGCCCGGCGTGCGCGTGAGCGAGCGCTTCGTGCGCGATGTCGCCGGTGCGCTACAGCGGCTGGCCGACTGGCACGCGTGCCCGCAGGTGCGGCTGACGCAGGCGACGCCGGCCGATGTCGCCGCGCCGCTGCGGGCCGCATTCGCTCAACAGCAGGAGCGGGCCGCATGAGGTGCCAGCCGTGACCTTGCCCGCCGCTCCCGCCAGCCTGCTGGGCGCCGACGGTCAGCCGCTGTTCGGCCGTTACGCCGGGCAGGTCGGCCGCATCGACTGGAGCCAGCTGGCGCGGCCCTACATGCGCGGCGCGCTGTGGCGCCGCTTTCATCACAAACGCTGGCATTACGTGGCCCTGTGTACCGAGCAGATTTTCGCCGCCGTCGCCATCGTCGATCTGGGCTGGACCAGCACCGCCTTCGCCTACGCCTTCGACCGCGGCGATGGCGACATGCTGGCCAATTTCTCGCAGGACGGCCTGCCGCTGGTATCGGCGCGGCTGGCCGATGACGCGGGCGGTACCAGCAGCTTCAAGAAAGGCCAGACCCACATCGCGGTCGACGCCAACGGCGACGGCAGCTATCAGCTGACGCTGCGCTGCGATTATCTGGAAATCGACGCCGTCTTCGGCCCGCCCGCCGCGCCGCTGCTGCTGGCCGCCGGTCCGATCGCCAGGGGCTCGGTGCACGCGACGCAGAAATCGTCCGCCATGCCGCTGAGCGGCGAGCTGCGCACCTACCGCGAAGCGTTCAAGCTCGATGGCGGCATCGCCAGCTTCGATTATTCCAACGGCCTGCTGGCGCGCGACACCGAATGGCGCTGGGCCTCGGCGCACAGCATGGAGCTGGGCTTCAACCTGCAGGCCGGTTATTTCGGCGGCAACGAGAATGCGCTGTGGCTGGACGGCGACATTGTCCCGCTGGCGCCGGCGCACTTCCTGTACGATAAAAAGGATGCGCTGTCGCAGTGGCATATCTTCACCGAAGACGATATGCTGGACCTGACCTTCACGCCGGAGGGCGCGCGCCGCGACAACCGCAAGATGCTGGTCGCGGCCAGCCGCTATCTGCAGCCGGTCGGCACCTTCAGCGGCTGGGTGCGCGGTGCGCCCGACCAGCCCAAACGCATGGTGACGCAGCTGATGGGCGTGACCGAAGACCATTACTCGCGCTGGTAGCCCCACACCCTATGAGCATCCGCAACCTCGACCGTCTGTTTGAACCGCGTTCGGTGGCCGTGATCGGCGCGTCCGACAATCCGCAGCGCATCGGCACGCGCGTGCTGGCCAATCTGCTGGACGGCGCGTTCACGCGCGAGGGCGGGCAGGTGTGGCCGGTGAATCCCAAGCACGCGGCGCTGCGCGGCCAGCCATGCTACAGCCGCGTGAGCGCGCTGCCGTCCGTGCCGGAACTGGGCATCATCTGCACGCCGCCGGCGACGGTGCCGGGACTGATCGCGGAACTTGGCGCGCGCGGCGCCAGGGCGGCCATCGTGATGACGGCCGATCCCGGCCACAGCGGCGGCCGCAGCCTGCGCCAGGCCATGCT
>NZ_SPVG01000046.1 GCF_004614165.1 Duganella callida
GACATAGACTTCATCCTTGCCGCTGGCCAGGCCCGTCATGGTGGCGGCGACGAAGTCCGGCAGCGGCATGGCGCGCGCGTCGCCGCTCTTGTAGATCAGGTCGGTATCCACCCACGGCGGCGCCACTTCCACCACGCGCACGCCGCTGCCGGCCAGCTGGAAGCGCTGCGACAGCGCGTACGAGTGCATCGCCGCCTTGGTGGCCGAATACACCGCGGTGCTGGCCAGCGGCACGAACGCCAGGACCGAGGAGTTGTG
Organism: Duganella callida; assembly: GCF_004614165.1. Classification (GTDB taxonomy): domain Bacteria; phylum Pseudomonadota; class Gammaproteobacteria; order Burkholderiales; family Burkholderiaceae_D; genus Rugamonas; species Rugamonas callida. Next base: position 259 of record NZ_SPVG01000046.1, read on the forward strand.
GATCACCACCGCGTCCTGCTGCTGCTTCAGGTGCGGCAGCAGGGCCGAGGTCATGCGCACCGGGCCGAGCAGGTTGGTGGTGATGGTGGAGACGGCGGTTTCATCGTCGATTTCGCCGGCGGCATCGTCGAACGGCATGATGCCGGCGTTGTTGAACAGCACGTTCAGCTTGGGGAAGTCCTTCACCAGTTGTGCCGCCACGGCCTTGATCTGCGCCGGATCCTGGATGTCCAGCTCCACGCTGTGCATGCCGGGATTGGCCTTGGTCACTGCATCCAGCAGGGCCTTGCGGCGGCCGCTGATGATGACCTGGTTGCCCTGGCGGTGGAAGGCTTCCGCGATGCCGCGGCCGATGCCCGAGGTGCCGCCGGTGATGAAGATCGTGTTTCCGCTGGTTTTCATGATGTATTCCTTGAAGTGGATTGGATGAGTCCATTCTGAACCCCGGCGGCGTGTCCGTTAGGACATGTTTAACGCAATTTAGGACATCGTGAATCGGCTGCATGGCAGATTAATTTGTCTTAAAATGCGTGTTATTGACATCGATGGACATCGCCATGACCAAGCGTATCGGACTTGTGATTTACCCTGGCTTCCAGGCCCTGGACATGGCGGCGCTGACCGTGTTCGAATTCGCCAACACGCAGCTGGCGCAGCCGCTGTATGAGCTGGCCACGCTGTCGGTGGCCGGCGGTCCGATCAAAAGTTCCAGCGGCGTGGCGCTGGACAGCCAGCCCGTCGGCTGGGGCGGCTACGACACGCTGCTGGTGGCCGGCGCCACCCATGAACCGGCGCCGCAGCCGGAGCTGGAAGCCACGCTGAAGGCGGCGGCCGGCGCCACGCGGCGCCTCGCCAGCATCTGCACCGGCGCCTTCATCCTGGCCCGGACCGGGCTGATGGACGGCAAGCGCGTGACCACGCACTGGGCCATCGGCCGCCGCCTGCAGGAGCTGCACCCGGCCGTCGTGGTCGACGAGGACAAGATTTATGTCAAGGAAGGCGCGATCTGGTCATCGGCCGGGGTCACCGCCTGCATCGACATGGCGCTGGCCATGGTCGAGGGCGACCTCGGTAGCGACATCGCCCGCAAGGTGGCGCGCGCGATGGTGGTCTATCACCGCCGTACCGGCGGCCAGTCGCAGTTTTCCGCCATCGCCGAGATCGAGCCGAGTTCGGACCGCGTCAAGGAGGCGCTGCTGTATGCGCGCGACCATCTGCACAAGGAGTTGAGCGTGGAAGAGCTGGCCGCGCGCGTACACTGGAGCCCACGCCATTTCAGCCGCATGTTCCAGGCCCAGACCGGCATGGCGCCGGCCAAGGCGATCGAGAAGCTGCGCGTGGAAGCGGCGCACGAGTTGATCGAGCAGGGCCATTCCTCGGTCGGCCGCATCGCCGAGATGACCGGCTTCGGCGACGAGGAACGCCTGCGCCGCGCCTTCCTGCGCGCCTACGGTCAGCCGCCCAAGGTGTTTGTGCAGCAGGCGCGGCTGCGCAACGAGCACATTTACTTGTCCTGAGCGGGTTTGGTTTTCGGCGCGCGGTTGCGGATGGCGTTGATCTGCTTGAGCTCCTTGTCGCTGGCGTTGGCCAGCAGCGCTTCGTGGGCCTTGCCCAGTTCGATGTAGTGCGCCTGATCGGGCGTCAGCGCCTGGCCGCGCAGCGCCCAGCTGGTGAGCCAGCCGGTGGCCAGACAGCACAGCAGCACCAATACGGTGTAGACGGCGATCCAGCCGCCGGTCTTGAACTGCAGCAGATTCAGCGACAGGCTGGTCTTGCGCGCCGCCTCGGTGGCAGCGCCCAGCGTTCTGACCATGTCGTCGACGGCGGCCCGGGTCGCCAGCGTGGCCGCCTGACTGGCCTGCGTGGCGGCATGGTCGGCCGCCTGCAGCGCCTCGGCGTTGACGCGCACCGCCTCGGCGATCTTCTGGTCGATCTGGCCCAGGCCGGAATTGGCCAGCCGCACCAGTTTGTCGCAGTTGCCGATCTGGCGCGTGAGGTTGGCGACTTCACCATGAAAGCGTTCCACTTCCCGGGCATGGGCGTCCAGCTTGTCGTTGAAGAGATCGAGTTCGGCCTGGTTCATGGCGCAGTCGGCGAGTCGGCGATGACACATGATACCGCGTGCGACGAATAAGCAAAATCCTGGCGCTTTCAAGCATTCCCGCCGGCCGGGCGATGGCGCATACTGGACCCATCAAGAGCAACCACACAGGAGGACATCATGGCTCAAGTCACCATCTACACCAGCGCCCATTGCGGTTACTGCAGCATGGCCAAGCGCCTGTTGGCCAGCAAGGGCGTGATCGCCAACGAGATCGACGCCGGCGCCAGCGAGGCCACCTGGCAGGAAATGATGCAGCTGAGCGGCCGCCGCACCGTGCCGCAAATCTTCTTCGGCGCGCGCCACATCGGCGGCTACGACGATCTGGTCAAGCTGGACCGTTCCGGCCAGTTCGACGCGGCGCTGGCCGCCGCTTAAGCTTCACGCAGTAGCTGCGCCAGCGCCTGGGCCGCACGGCTCTGGTGACGCTGGCGGTGGTGCAGCAGCGCGAACGGACGCGGCGGCAGCGCCAACGTGGCCTGACGCAGCAGTCCCGCCTGCAGATGCGGCGCCACCACCAGTTCCGAGGCCACCGTCGCGTACGGCCCGGCCAGTACGGCGCTGCGCACCGCCTCGTTGGACGGCAGCGCCATCACCACCTTCAGCCGCGACGGCGCCACGCCCAGTGCCGCCAGGCGCGTTTCCGCCGCCGAGCGCGTGCCGGACCCGGGTTCGCGCATGATCCAGTCGGCGGCCAGCAGCTCGTCAGCACCGATGGCGCGGCCATCGGCCCAGGGATGAGCGGGCGCCACCACCACCACGATGCGGTCCTGCGCCACGTCCGTCACCGCCAGTTCGCTGTCCTCCACGCCATCGTCTTCCACCAGCCCGAGGTCGGCCGCGCCGTCCAGCACCGCCTGCGCCACGCTGGTGGTGTTGCCGATGGTGAGGCTGAGCGTGATTTGCGGATAGCGGCGGTGGAAAGCCATCAGGCGCGGCGGCAGCCAGTAGCTGGCGATGGTCTGGCTGGCATGCACCGCCAGCGCGCCGCGCTGCAGGCCGGCCAGTTCGGCCAGCGTCAGCTCGGCGTTGCGCGCGGCCGCCAGCGTGGCGCGCGCCTCGGCCAGGAACAGCCGGCCGGCGTCGTTCAGCTGGATGCCGCGGCCCATGCGGTGGAACAGCGGCGTGTCGTAGCGTTCTTCCAGCGCGCGGATCGAGGCGCTGACGGCCGATGGCGTCAAGGCCAGGGCGTCGGCCGCCTGGGTCAGGTGTTCGCGTTCGGCGACGGCGATGAAGATGCGCAGCTGTTCCAGCGTCATGGTGGTCTTTCAGGCGATATGCAGCAGATGGATCAATCCCAGGCTGATCGCCGACAACACCGCCAGCGACAGCACCACCACCATGGTAACCCGGCCGCCGGCGCGCAGCACGGAGCGGGCGTCGACGCCGAGACCGAGCGCCGCCATCGACATCACGGTGAGCGCGTTCGACGTCACGTGCGCCGGCGCCAGCAGCAGCTGCGGAATCAGGTCGGCCGTGCGCAGCGCCATCAGGCCGAGGAAGCCGACGATGAACCACGGCAGCAGGTGCGACAGCGCCGGCCGCTGGCGCTCGGCGCGCGGGCCGAACAGCGACAGCAACAACACGACCGGTCCCAGCATCAGCACCCGCACCAGCTTGACCAGGGTGCCGATGTGGGCGCTGGTCAGCGACACGGCGCTGGTGGCGGCCAGCACCTGCGGCACGGCGTACACGGTGAGGCCGGCGAACACGCCGTACTGCATGGCCGACAGCGACAACAGCGGCATCATCAGCGGCAGCGTCAGCACCACGATCACGCCCAGCACGGCGGTGAAGGAAATCGAGGCGGCCACGTCCTGGCCGTCGGCGTCGATCACCGGCGCCACGGCGGCGATGGCCGAGTTGCCGCAGATCGAATTGCCGCAGGCGATCAGGATCGCCAGCTTGCTGGGCAGGCCGCTGAGACGGCCGATGGCGTAGCTGCACAGGATCGCCAGCACCACCACGGCGGCGATGCCGACCAGCAGCAGCCAGCCGTTGGCGAGGATGGCGCCGGCGCTGACCGAGGCGCCCAGCAGCAGCACCGCCAGTTCCAGCAGCGTCTTGGCGCTGAAGTGGATGCCGGCGTCCCAGCGCGGGCCGAGCCGGCCGACGGTGCGAATGGTGGTGCCGAGCAAGATCGCCAGCACCAGGCTTTCCAGCCAGGCGCGGCCGAACAGCCAGGCTTCGGTTTTTTCCAGGCCGATGGCGGCCAGCGTGACGGCCGCGCACAGCAGCAGGCCGGGGATGATTTTGGTGCGCATCTGGTGCTCCTTATGACGATTCCGAATAAGCAAAGTATGAAAGCGCATAAGGCCATGGTCCATCGATATGTTTTTTACGAATTGTTCGATTTTGGTGAATGATTTGGCTGTGAGCGCAAGCTAACAGACTCGGGACCGCAGCGCGGCTACAGTCGGCCGACCACACAGCACAGGACCGGGCATGAACGCAACGCCGCGCAAGCGAGGGGCAAGGTGGCTGTGGCCACTGCTGCTGCTGTTCGTGCTGACGGTGGCGGCATTGCTGCTGGTCTGGCGGCCGGCCATCACACCGCTGTCCGAGGGGCCGCCGCAGCGCTTCGATCCGGCGCTGGTGGCGCGCGGCGCCGGGCTGGCGGCGATCGGCAATTGCGCGGTGTGCCATACGGCGACGCCGGCACGACCGTTGGCCGGCGGCGTCGGCGTGCGCACGCCGTTCGGCACGGTCTACAGCACCAACATCACGCCGGACCGCGCCACCGGCATCGGCGCCTGGCCGCAATCGGCGTTCACGCGGGCCCTGCGCGACGGCGTGGCGCGCGACGGCCACCTGCTGTATCCGGCTTTTCCCTACGATCATTACACCCGCCTGGCGGATGGCGATATCGAGGCACTGTACGCCTACATTATGACGCGCGAACCCCAGCGCATGGAGACGCCGGCCAACCGGCTGCGTTTCCCGTTCGGCTTCCGGCCGCTGCTGGCGGGCTGGAACCTGCTGTATCTGGACCATGGCGGCGTGCCGACCGATGCGCGCCGCAGTGCCGAGTGGAATCGCGGCGCATATCTGGTCGAGGCGCTGGGCCATTGCAGCGCCTGCCACACGCCGCGCACCGCGCTGGGCGGAGAGGACCGGCGCCGCTATCTGGGCGGCGGCGAGGCCGAAAACTGGTACGTGCCGGCGCTGAACCGCAATGCGCCATCGCCCACGCCGTGGAACGTGGCGCAGCTGACTGCCTATCTGCGCACCGGCATCGCGGCCGATCACGCCATCGCGGCCGGACCGATGCAGGGCGTGACCGCCAGCCTGGCGCGGGCCGACGAGCATGAGGTTCGCGCCATCGCGGTCTATATCGCATCGCAAATGACGACGTCAGCGGCTGCGGTCGGCGGCCGGACGCAGACCGCTTCGGCGCGCCTCGCATCGGCGGGCGCGTCCGTGGATGGCGCGACGCCGCCTCCGCCGGCCGGAACGCCGCTCGGCAAGGCGAAAGCCGGCGCGGACACCGTAACGTCGCGAGGAGCGTCACCGCCGCAGCCAGGCGATGCGCAGTTGCAGGCCGGCGCGCAAGTGTATGCCGACGCTTGCGCCCGCTGTCATGATCAGGGCCGTCAGGCCGGCTCCGGTGGCGCGCTGCAACTGCCGCTGGCGGTGGCCCTCTACGATCCCGACCCGCGCAGCCTGCTGCACCTGATACGGGACGGCGTCCGTCCCGCCGACAACCAGCCCGGCCGCTGGATGCCCGGCTTCGCCGCCGAACTCAGCGACGAGCAGGTGCTGGCGCTGGCCGCCTATCTGCGGCAGGCCGCCGCCCACCAGCCGCCCTGGCCCGACCTGCCCGGCGCGCTTCGCACCGTCAAACAGCCATGAAGACCTACACCATCACTGTCAACAGTCGCCAGCACACGGTGCGGGCCGAGCCGGACACGCCGCTGCTGTACATCCTGCGCGACGAGCTGCAACTGAACGGCGCCAAGTTCGGCTGCGGCCTCGGCCAGTGCGGCGCCTGCACGGTGATTGTCGACGGTGCGGCCGTCATGTCCTGCCTGCTGCCGGTGGCGGCGCTGGGCGGGCGCGCGGTGCGCACGGTGGAGGGGCTGGGCAGCGCGCAGCAGCCCGGTCCGCTGCAGCAGGCGTTCATCGACGAGCAGGCGGCGCAGTGTGGATATTGCATCGCCGGCATGATCATGCGCGCGCAGGCGCTGCTCGACAGGAACCCGCATCCCGGCGATGCCGAGATCCGCCAGCACATGGCGCTGAACCTGTGTCGCTGCGGCACCCACATGCGCATCCTGCGCGCCATCCACCGCGCGGCCAATCACACGAGCAAGCCGGCGCCCGCGACCAACGCCCGCACCGCCGGAGCCGACGGCGCTCACCAGGCCTCAGCTCGTACCGACAACGGCGCCGACGAGACCCCGGCCCGGGGCGAGGCGGTGACGGCCAAGCTGGCCGCGGCGACCGGAGGACGTCAATGAGTGCGCCGTTGTCATCGCCATCGCGCCGCCGTTTCGTCGCGGCCGGCGGCGCGCTGGTGCTGAGCTTCCCCCTGGGGCCGGCGCTGGCCGCCGACAAGCCCGGCCTGCCCGGCAGCCTGAAGACCGAACCGATGCTGGACGCCTGGATCCGCATCGATGCCGCCGGCGCCATCGCCGTCTGCACCGGCAAGGCCGAGCTCGGGCAGGGAATCAAGACCGCGCTGCTGCAGTTGGCCGCCGAAGAACTGCTGGTGGCGCCATCGCGCCTTACCCTGATCACCGCCGACACCGTCCGCACGCCCGATGAGAAATACACGGCCGGCAGCCATTCCATGCAGGACAGCGGCACCGCCATCCGCCATGCCGCCGCCCAGGTGCGCGTCCTGTTGCTGGGCCTGGCCGCACAACGGCTGGACGTGGCGGCCGCGCAGCTGCGGGTGGCCGACGGCGTCATCACCGCGCCGGACGGCCGCCGCGTCGGCTACGGCGAACTGCTGGCCGGCCAGCAGCTGCACGTGCGGGCGCAGCCGCAATCCACGCTGATCGACCCGGCGCAGCACCGCGTGGTCGGCAAACCGCTGCAGCGCATCGATATCCCGGCCAAGGTCAGCGGCGGCGCCGCGTACGTGCACGACCTGCGCCTGCCCGGCATGGTGCACGCGCGCGTGGTGCGTCCGCCGGCCCCGGGGGCGCGCTTGCTGGCGCTGGACGACGCCACAGTGCGGCAACGCCGCGGCGTGCTGCAGGTGGTGCGCGACGGCAGCTTCGTTGGCGTCGTCGCTGACGGCCAATACCAGGCCATCAAGGCCGCCGCCGCGTTGGCGCAAGCCTGCCGCTGGAGCGCCGCGCCACCGCTGCCCGATCAGCGCGCGCTGTACGACGATCTGCTGGCCGCGCCCGCGCAGACCACGGTGATCGCGCGCCAGGGGACGGTCGGCACGACCAGCGCCGCCGGCACGCCGGGCACGTCAGCACGGACGCTGACGGCGCGCTACCGTCGCCCGTTCCAGCTGCACGCCTCGCTCGGTCCGTCCTGCGCGGTGGCGCAATACGTCGACGGCAGCTATACCGTGTGGACCCACAGCCAGGGCGTCTACCCGCTGCGCACGGCGCTGGCGGAAATGCTGGGCGTAAAGGAGGAGCGCATCCGCTGCATCCACATGGAAGGCGCGGGCTGCTACGGCCACAACGGCGCCGACGATGTCGCCGCCGACGCCGTGCTGCTGGCGCGCGCCCTGCCGGGCCGCCCGGTGCGGGTGCAGTGGATGCGCGAAGATGAACACGGCTGGGAACCCTACGGACCGCCGATGGTGGCCGAGGCGCAGGCCACGCTGGACCCCGGTGGCGCCATCATCGGCTGGCAGTACCAGGTCTGGAGCCCGCCGCACAACGCGCGGCCCGGCAAGGCCGGCAACCTGCTGGCCGCCACTCATCTGGCCAAGCCATTCGCGCCGCCGCCGGCCAAGCCGATCCCGCAGCCGGAAGGCGGCGGCGACCGCAACGCCGTGCCGCTGTACGCGCTGCCCAACCTGCAGGTCACGCACCACTTCCTGCCGCGGGCGCCGATGCGGGTGTCGGCGTTGCGCTCGCTGGGCGCCTATTGCAACGTGTTTGCGATCGAAAGCTTCATGGACGAACTGGCGCGCCTGGCGCAGAGCGATCCGGTAGCCTTCCGCCTGCGCCACATGACCGATCCGCGCGCGCAGGCGGTGATGCGCGAGGCGGCCGACCGCTTCGGCTGGCAAGCCTATCAGCGCAAACCGGGACGCGGACGCGGCTACGCCTTCGCCCGCTACAAGAATCTGGGCGCCTACGCGGCGATCGCGCTGGAAGTCGAAGTGGCGCGCGAGTCCGGCTACGTGCGCGTGACGCGCGCGGTGGCGGCGGTGGACAGCGGCGAGGCCGTCAACCCCGACGGCATCCGCAACCAGATCGAAGGCGGCATCCTGCAGTCGCTGAGCTGGAGCCTGTGCGAGGAAGTCAGCTGGGACGCGCTGGGCATCACCAGCCGCGACTGGGCCGGCTACCCGATCCTGCGCTTCCCGCAGATGCCGGACCGGGTCGAGGTGCACATCCTCGACCGTCCCGGCCAACCCTTCCTCGGCACCGGCGAAGCGGCGCAGGGACCGGCCGCCGCCGCCCTGGCCAATGCCGTGGCCGACGCCACCGGGGTGCGCCTGCGCGATCTGCCGCTGCGCCGCGAGCGCGTCCGCGCGCAGTTGTGATTTCAATTGTGCTCGCCTTGTTCCGTTCGGCAAACTCTGGCTTAATAACATGCCAAAAAAGTAATTCGTTGCCGGAGATATATGGTCATGTCAGCCTTGCTGAACGGTCTAACCCAGGATACCCGCTTGTTGCAGCTGTCCACGCCCCTGGGCGCGGATGCGCTGGTGGCCGAGTGCCTGCGCGGCGAGGAAGCCATCAGCCGGCCTTACCGGCTGACCGTGTCGGCGCTGTCGCCGGACGCCGGCATCGCGCTGAAATCGTTGCTGGGCCAGCCGGTATTGTTGCAGCTGCAGACCACCGGCGCCATGCGCCCATTTCACGGCCACGTCACCGCTGCCCGCCAGGTGGGCGCCGATGGCGGGCTGGCGCGCTATGAGCTGACCATCGGGCCGTGGTACGCCTTTCTGGCCGCCGGCCGCGACAGCCGCGTGTTCCAGGACAAGAACGTGTTCGACATCCTCGACGCAATCTTCAACGGCTGGCAGGACGTCGGCAGGCTGGCCCCGGCCTGGCGCTACGATGTGGCCGACCGCAGCCTGTACACCGTGCGCTCGCTGACCTGCCAGTACCAGGAATCCAACCTGGCCTTTGCCGAGCGCCTGATGCACGAGGAAGGGCTGTTCTACTACTTCGAGCACGTAGGCGATCCGGACAGTCCTGCATTCGGCAGCCACACGCTGGTGATCGCCGACAGCAACGACAGCTTCCGGCCCAATGCCCAGGCGCAGGTGCGCTTCACCCAGCCTGGCGCCGTCATGGCGGAAGACAGCATGGACCGCTGGCGTACCGAGCTGCGCTGGACCGCCGGCGGCGTCAGCCTCGACAGCTGGGATTACCGCAGCCTCAACACCCGCAGCGTCAGCGCCGCCAGTCCCACGGCCGCAGCCGACGCGCCGCTCAGCCGCGACACGCCGGGCGCCTATGCCTACACCTCGCGCGAGCACGGCCAGCGCGTCGCCGACCGCCAGGCCCAGGCGCTGGAGGCGGGGCGCGAAGTCCACACCGGTGCCGGCACCGTGCGCACGCTGAGCCCGGGCACCACGTTCACGCTGAACGGCCAGGCCCAGCTCGATGCCGGCGACGAGGCCGGCCGCAACCTGGTGCTGCTGCGCGTGGTGCACATGGCGCACAACAACCTCAGCGCCGACACCCGCAGCGCCATCGACAAGGCGCTGGGCGTGGGGGCGCTGGCACAGGCCATCGATGAAGAACAGCAGGGCAGCCTGCACGCGGTCGGCGCCGGCAAGGGTGAACGGCCGCTGTATCGCAATCGCATCGATGCCATCCGCAGCGACATCCCCTACCGCAGCAGCAATGAGGATGGCCACGGTTTGCTGTTGCATCCTCGTCCGACGGCGCAGGGCCAGCAGACCGCGATCGTGGTCGGTCCGGCCGGCGCGGTGATTCACACCGACCGCGACCACCGCATCAAGGTGCAGTTCCACTGGCAGCGCGGCGAGCAGAGCCATAGCCGCCTCAACCATCCCAACGATGGCCACAGCGGCGCGCCCGGCGACGACAGCGCCGGCACCTGGGTGCGCATCGCCACCGCCATGGCGCCGGTGGCGGGCGCGAACTGGGGCGCGGTGGCGGTGCCGCGCGTGGGCAGCGAGGTGTTGATCGATTTCATCGACGGCAATATCGACCGGCCGGTGGTGCTCGGCAGCGTCTACAACGGCAAGGGCCAGGACGACGCCCAGCACAACCAGGTGGCGCAGGGCGCCGGCGCCGCGACCGGCAATGCGCCGGCCTGGTTCCCCGGCACGGCCGCCGCGCATGCCCACGCGGCCGTGCTGTCGGGGCTGAAGTCGCAGACCATGGCGTCCAGCCAGAGCGGCAGCGGCGCCTACAGCCAGCTGGTGTTCGACGACAGTCCGGGCGAGCCGCGGCTGGCGTTGCAGCGGCACGCCGGTCCGCATCGCGGCACCGATGAACTGAATCTCGGCCATCTGCGCCACCAGACCGACAACCAGCGCCTGGCCACCGCCGGCTTCGGCGCCGAGCTCAAGACCGAGCACAGCGCCGCCGTGCGCGCCGGCCGCGGCCTGCTGCTGTCGGCCGATGCGCGCAACGGCGGCGCCGGCGCGCATCTGGACTCGCGCGAGGCGCAGGCGCAGATCGAGGCCAGTCACGAATTGCAACTCAGCCTGGCCGACTCGGCGCAAAAGCAGAACGCCGTGCTCAAGGGCGGCAAGGCCGGCACCACGCCGGAACAGCTGCCGGCGATCGCCGATCTGGCCGCCAGCGGCAAGGTGGCCGGCAGCACGCAGGCCGGTGCCGACGGCAAGGCGCAGGCGGCCGCCTACAGCGCGGCGCAACTGCAACTGTCGGCCCCGGCCGGCATCGCGGCGGTCACGCCGGCCAGCGCCGTGCTGCGCGCCGGCGGCAGTACCAGCCTGACAGCCGGACAGGATCTGAATTTTCTGGCCCAGGGCAACAGCCTGCACACGGTCAAGGATGGCATCAGTCTGTTCAGCTACGGCAAGGCCGGCAGCGCCGACAAGCCCAATCAGGAAACCGGCATCAAGCTGCACGCGGCCAGCGGCAAGCTCAGCGCACAAAGCCAGTCGGGCCCGACCGGGCTGACGGCGGACAAGCTGATCACGGTGGCCAGCGTCGGCAAGGGCGTGACGGTGGCCGGCAAGCAGCATGTGATGCTGACCGCGCAGGGGGCTTATCTGAAGCTGGAAGGCGGCAACATCATGGTCCATGGCCCCGGCACGATGGCGTTCAAGGCCAGCATGAAAGAATTGACCGGGCCGGCGGACGGCAGCGCGGGTAAACCGGTGCTGCCGCAGGCCAAGGATCTGTACAACGAAGCCTTCGTGGTGCGCGATGAGAAAACCGGCGAGCTGATGGCCAATGTGCGCTACCGGATGGAGTCCGCCAGCGGCCAAGTGCTGGAAGGCGTCACCGATGCCGAAGGCCGTACCCAGCGCCTGTTCACCGGCAAGGCCGAGCCGATCAAGCTGTTCCTGCCCGATCACGATTAACTGTTTATCGCGCACATATTTATGAGTCTGGATACCGAAACCGCGGCAGCGACCGAGCCCCACGCCAGCGGCGTGACCAACGTCCCGGCCGGCACCTTCATCGACGCTCAGGTCCATCCCGGCGAGGGCGAGCTGGTATATTGGCCCGAGCAGAACGCCTTTCTGGCACTGTACCCATTCGAGTTCCGCGAACTGCACGTCCAGGCCGACGAGCACAGCAAGAAGATCGCCGCGTTGCAGGCCGCCAACCAGAAGGTGAGCGAAGCGGCGCTGGTGCTGCGCGAGGCGCAAAAAGCCAATGTCGCCGCCGACATGAAAAAGGCGGAAGACGCGTTGAACCAGGCCCTTAACGAGATGCAACAGGCCAGTGACGACGTCAAGAAAAAGCTGGAGCCGCTCGACAAGCTCGATGCCAAGGGCGGCAACAAGATGATCGAGCTGGTGTCGTTGCGCACGCCCAGGTACAAGTCCAAGGACAAGGGCGTACCGATTTATGTCACCAGCGACAAGATCAAAAAGGTGCTGGCGGACAAACGTCTGTATCTGGTCTCGGGCGAAAAAGCCAAGCGCGAAAAGGACAAGGTGTTCAAAGGCGGCAAGCTGAATACGGAAGAAATCAAGCATCGCATCGCCGAGAAAGCGCAGTCCAAGAATTTCAAGAAGGAGTGGAAGCTCAAGCCGGACGATGCCGATGCCTACACCGGCGTGCTGACGGAATGGGCACGCACCATGAATGGCGACATCGCCAAGTTCATCGAACGCGAAACCGACGACCTGCAAAAGAAATTCAACCACAATCCCAAGGACGAACACCGCAACATCGACCTGTCGGCCGAGGCGCAGCTGATGCGCTACACCGGCGGTGCCGGCCTGGCGGTCAACTTCAAACCGTTCCAGGGCAACCTGTTCGACAAGCGCGACCGCAACTGGCCGAGCCGGTTAAAACGCGGCCTCAAATCGGCCGAATTCGGTCTCAAGGCGAATGCCAACGCCGCCTTTGCGGTGGCCGAGGGCCGCATTCATACCGAGGTCTACTGGCCGCACTACGCCGGCTACCACGCCACCGCGCCGCTGGCCGGCGAAACGGTGGAGTTCGGCTACTGGCGGCTGTACGGCGAAATCATCCTGTCAGGCAGCGTGGGCGCCAGCGTCGCGGTGGAACTGGGGGTGGAGGTCAGCGTCACCGGCGGCAAGCAAGGCATACGAGGCATCCCGGCCAAAAACAAGAACAAGAGCGGCGCCAAGGCGCGCGTCGGCGCCGACGGCGAGATCGACGCGTTTGCCGGCGCCCGCGCCGGCCTCGACGCCAAGGGCGCGTTGCAATGGCTGAACCCGGAAGGCGCGGAGAGCAACGGCAAGCCGCTCAAGGTCAAGCCGGGCAAGGCGATTGCCGAATACAAGGACATGGCCAAGGTCGATGCCGGCGTGGCCGGCACGGCCGGCGCCGGCATCCGCGGCGCCTTCGCCATCAAGCACGAGAACGGCAAATTCGTCATCTACGCCAAGCTCGGCGCCTGCCTGGGCCTGGGCGGCGAGGGCTCGATCAAGTTCGAAGCCGGCACCGACACCATCGGCGAATTCTTCAAGTGCGTGGCGTATCACCTGAAGCGGATTGATTATCACAAGCTGGGGGATGCGATCAGCCAGGAGGCATACACGGCTTACTGTCAGGTTAAATATATTATTATTTCTACCGGCAAAGACATCAAGGAGTATGCAAACAAACAGATCGATAGGTTGGAAGCGGAATTCGATAACGTGATGAACGAAATAAACGATGCCATTGAATCAGGGTCTTCCAAAGCGCTGGAGTTTCTGCATCGTGTTCGTACTGAACTCGATAAAACTACCGGCAGCTGGCTAAGTTACGCACCACCTGAAGTGCTGGGACAACTAGGCCGACAAATTGCTGCCGTGTCGATGAGCAGTAATCCGGCCCTGCGCGACCAGGCCCCGGCCTTGATGGCCTCGTTGCTCAGCGCACCACAAACCATCAATCATTTGGACACTGTGGCTGAGCGGATGACGGCATCGTTGGGCGACAAACAGGACAAGTCTGCCGGGTACGCGATGATCGCTGCTTGCCTCGAAAACACGCCGTACGCAGGAGATTTGCAAGATGCGCAAGTCCGTCTGGCCAACGTTACCACACCCATGTTGAGTCAACCATTCATCTGGAATAGCGAGCCTGAATTTGTTTATGCAACGATGGGCGTGGAAAACGCCATGTATGCGATGGCTTGAATTCAGAGCGGCTTATCCGTTTTTACGACGCACCTGAAGGCGCTATCCCGGGAGCTAGAATATTTCGTGTAGGGGATCTGCTTTTTTGAAAAAGTTGGCGCCCCGCTGTAGGCAGTCCAGGAACCTACCTGGCCGTCATCTTTGCCGGCCCAACGTTGAAATGTCATGGCACTGGTATCGCTGCCCAGGAAGCCCCTGACCACGTGCTCGCTGCCTTGCGAAGGGCCGGTAGGATTTAGCTCTGGTGACGTCTCGTAATAACGTTCTCCATACCAATCAAGTACCCATTCTCTTACCAGCATCCCCATGTAGTGAATTCCGGCGGGATTAGGCGGATAACTATCAATAGCAACCAGTCCGCCGTGGCTTTGTCTGTCGGCGAACGATGGCACATTTCTTCCGGCTTCAAAGCGTCCATTATTGGTGGCATACAGGTGGCGTTTGCCGCCACTTCTGGCAGCATATTCCCATTGCGCTTCGGTTGGTAAGTCCATTTTAAGATTTGCTTGCTGGCCCAGCCATGCACAATAATCCTTGGCTCCTTGCCAAGTGACGCCCGCCGGATAATCTGGTTTGCGATATTTTTGCGCTATTTTTTCCTGGTTGATCCGAGGTAAGCGCACCGCGGCAGTGAACAAATCAAACTGTTTGTATGTAACCGGGAATTTCGAAATGGCAAACGCATCAAGCTGTACCTTATGCAATGGTTTTGAGTTCGTTGCACTATCAAAAGCCAATCCGCCCGGATTCACCTCCGGCCCCCAGTCACCCATGTCAAATGCACCCTTGGTAAAAAAAATCATGTTTTCCCGGGATGACGCTACCAACTCTTGAATAGAGGCGGAGCTTGGGGGCGGGTCTTGCCAATTTCCGTCAGGCAGGAGTTCGGGCTCAGTTCCCGCATGCGCAAACTGAGCAAGAGTGATGAGCAATATTGCAGAGATTGGGACGGGACGCATAGGCACGATGGAAAAATAAGATGCACACAATTATGTCATCGAAAACGATTCCCGGCTTTACTGTTGGGGTGATTGATGCCCTCTACCTGCTGAGTTCAACGCTTGACGATATGACGACAGCACCCGGGGCGACAGGTTAGCTAGCGATTCAGCACGCAGCAAAACGTGGCGTCGGCGGGACCGGAATATTTTGCAGGGAAAACCTCCTCGCCCCCATGTCCATGGCTTTCTCCCGAAGGGCTTCTGACACCATGTGGGGCGCCATCATCCCGCACCCAACGTTTGATGCTCATCGCGGACGTATCACTGCCAAAATAACCCCGGAGGACGTGCAAGTTGCCCGTCTTGGGTCCCTTGGGTTGCTGCTGCGGTGAGGTCGAATAATATTTCGCATCGTACCAATCATTCACCCATTCCCGAATACCCGCGCGAAGATCGTAGATCCCCGCCGGGTTTGGAGGATAACTGCCGACATCAATCAGCCACCCGCCTTATCCAACTGAGCAAACGTGGGGGTATTTTCTCCAGGGCGGGATTCGCCATTATTGGTTGGATACAGATGGCGCTTGCCCCCGCTTCGCGCCGCGTATTCCATTGCGCTTCCGTCGGCAAGTCGTAAGGTAAGCCTGACTGTTTGGCCAACCATGCGCAATAATCTTTTGCCGCTTGCCAGCTGACGCCAGCGGGCCGACGCGGTTTGCGATAAATCTTTGCCTCCTCGTCCTGATTGGCGGATGGCGCGCTTGTCGAAAGGACGCGAGGTACGCCGCAAGGTGGAGTCGTCAGTCTTTTGCTGGCCAATCTGTTTCTGCACTACGCATTTGACAGCTGGGTAAGCAAATCAACGTGTGGATGTTTGATTATGGCATCGATTATTTACGGCGGTTTTCCTGCTGGCGTGCCGCCGAATCGCCGCCGGTCGGGGCGGTTCGGCGGAGCGCGGGTTAATTCAGCGTCAGCGCCAGGCTGCCGGGGTTGTAGGCCGGCGTGACGTTGCTGAAGCCATCGACCATGATGGTGCTGAATTTACCCTTCAGGCTGCCCGCCGTGATCACGGTCAGCACATCGCCGGCCTTCGGTTTGTAGCCGTTGGCGAACTTCACCCGCAGCGTGCCGCCGGCGATGGTAGCAGTGGTGCCCACGGTCAGCGTGCCCTGGCTGCCGGCACTGGCGCCGGCGACGTCCAGTTCCAGCGTGGTGCCGCCGCTCAGCTGGGTGTACTGGCCGGCCAGGCGCAGCGCGGCCGGGGCGTTGGCCACCAGCGTGCCGCCGCTGTTGTAGACGTCGCCGGTGCCGAAGGCCGCCACCGAATCGCCCTGCAAGGTGCCGGCCGTCAGCTCGGTGCCGCCGCTCCAGGTGTTGGCGCCGGCCAGCTTCAGCGTACCCGTGCCTTGCTTGATCAGCTTGCCGCTGCCGCCGATGTCGTTGCGCCAGCGGTCGGCCGCGTTGAAGCCGCCCTTGCTGGCGTCCATGCTGATGGTGACGTTGCCGTTGAAGGCGCCGTAACCATCGGCCGCCGCGAACAGGTTCATGCGGCCCCAGCCTTCCGCATCGTCCAGCACCGGATAGCCCGCCGGCAGCGCGGTGGTCTTCAGCACCACGCGGCGCTGGGCCTCGCTCAGGTAGGGCAGACGGGTTTCCAGCAGCACTTCCGCGCCTTTCGGCACCGGCGCCGCGACGGTGGTGGCGCCGACCGGCGCAAAGCCGAACGTCAGGCGGCGCAGGTAGTTGGCCTTGTTGGTGGCGTAGCTGGCGAAGCGGTCGTTGGCGGCGGTGCCCGATTGCGCATAGCTGGCGAAGGTGTCGGCGCTGGTGCCGGTGGCCGCCATCAGCGCGGCATGCGCCTGCGTCACGGCGGCGGCCTTCTTGGCCGCGTTGGCGCTGTCGGCCAGGTTGGCGGCGGCGCTGGCGGTGCCCAGGATGCGGCCGCCAATCACGTCCAGCGGCGAGTGCATGCCGGCGATGATGCGCATCTCGCCCAGCTCCAGGCCGCGGCTCAGCATTTCCTGATAGCGCTCCGGCACGGCGTAGGCCATGGCGATGGCGTCGCGCACCGCTTCGGCCGAGTGGCCGCTGGGGAAGCCGCCGTCGGTGGCGGGCGTGGGGCTTTTGGCCGGCACCAGCGACGGCAGCACTTGCACGCTGCCGCTCCAGCGGTACGGACGCGCATACTTGTAGAAGCGCTTGGCCGGTTCGGTGGAGGCATTGTTGCCGACCAGGTTGACCAGGTCGACCACGCTGCCGAAGCTGGCGTTGGCGCTGCCGCCGACGCCGGTGTTGTTGCCGCTGTCGTTGTACAGCACGGTGGTGGCGTCGGCCGCGACGCTGGTGATGCTGGTGGTCTGCTGGGCGGCGGCGCGCCAGGCGGCGGTCAGCGGGCCCATGCCGTCGCTGACGCTGTAGCCCTTGCCGCGGCGGTCGTCCAGGTAGGCTTGTACTGCCTGCTCGGCGGTGCGGTTGGCGGTGGCGTTCACCACGTAGGCGATGTTGGCCTGGTGCACGGCGGCGTTGACGATGGCGCCGTCCGGCGTGCCATCGCCGGGCACGCCGCTCCAGGTCGAGGCGACCACGGCCGGGAAGCCGTCCAGCGCCGGCGCGGTGACGCCGGCATCGACGATTTCCGTCAGCGGTTTCCAGACGCTGAGGAAGCCGCCAAGCACGCGCACGCCGGCATTGGTGGCCAGGGTGGCGTAGCGGGCGTCGCCGCGCTGGTTGGTGGCGACGGTGTCGACAAAGGCGGTGGTGGCCGGTACGGCGACCGTTTCCGCCGCGCCCTGGTCGGCCGGGGCGGCCGGAATCACCAGTGGAGCGTCGGTGTCGGAACCGCCGCAGGCGCTGAGGGCGACGGCGATGCTGAGGGCCAGGAGGAGGGGACGCGCTGCGAGCTGTTGCATGGTGGGGAATCCGTGGTCAGTTGGAAAAAGGCCACAGCGTAGCTAGCAGTTATGACGCGCCGGTGACACGCTATCGCTGGCACCGCTTCCATCTAAAAAAGTTATCCCAGAGTGGAAAAATCGTAGGCGTGCCGTGATTTGCAACTTCAAGTTGTTTCAGTATCTCCTAAGTCTAATGTTATTTGGCGTACATAAATGGCTATAGTGAAATTTTCACAGGAGGCCGCATGATCAAGCTACAAATCAATGGCAAGCAGCGCGAGTTCGACGTGCCGGATGACATGCCCTTGCTCTGGGTGCTGCGCGACGAGGCGCGCATGATGGGCACCAAGTTCGGCTGCGGCATGGCGCTGTGCGGCGCCTGCACCGTGCATGTCGATGGCGAGGCCACGCGTTCCTGCGTGCTGCCGGTATCGGCGGTCGCCGGCAAGAAGATCACCACCATCGAGGGCATAGGCGCGACGCCGGCCGGCCAGGCGACGCAGCAAGCCTGGCTGAAGGCGGAGGTGGTGCAGTGCGGTTACTGTCAATCCGGACAGATCATGTCGGCAGCGGCGCTGCTGGCGAAAAACCATCAACCCAGCGACGCCGATATCGATGACGCCATGTCGGGCAACATCTGCCGCTGCGGCACCTACAGCCGGATCCGCGAAGCGATCAAGGATGCGGCCAATTCGACCCTGTTGAAAAAAGGAGCCTGAGATGAACACCCCGTACGCACCGGGCGCCGTGACGCGCCGCGGCTTCCTGAAAGTGGCCGCCGCCGCCGGCGGCGCGTTGATGGTCGGCTTCTGGCCGGCCGAGGGCGAAGCCGCCGGCTCCGCGGAGCTGAATGCCTTCATCGCCATCGCGCCGGACGGCACCGTGACGCTGACCAATCCCAAGGCGGAAATGGGGCAGGGCGTCTACACCTCGCTGCCGCAGCTGATCGCCGAGGAACTCGAGATCGACATGAACCAGATCGTGGTGCGCCATTCGCCGCCCGACGCCAAGTTGTATGGCGCGCCCTTCGGCGACCAGTTCACGGGCGGCTCGCTGACCATCCGCAGCCTGTATGAGCCGATGCGTCAGACCGGCGCCGCCGCGCGCATGGTGCTGATCCAGGCCGCCGCCGACCAGTGGAAGGTGTCGCCCGACAGCTGCCACGCCGAGCATGGTGAAGTGGTGCACAGCAGCGGCAAGCGCCTCAAGTACGGCCAACTGGTGGGCGCGGCCAGCAAACTGAAGGCGCCGGAAAAGGTGGTGCTCAAGGATCCGAAGGATTTCAAGATCGTCGGCAAACCGGTCAAGCGCCTGGACGCCAAGGGCAAGACCGACGGCACCGCGCAATTCGGCATCGATGCGCAGGTGAAGGGCATGAAGTTCGCCGCCGTGACGGTCAGCCCGGTGGTGGGCGGCAAGCTGAAATCGGTGGACGACAGCAAGGCGCGCAAACTGCGCGGCGTGCGCCAGGTGGTCAAGCTGGATAACGCGGTGGCGGTGGTCGCCGATAACTACTGGTACGCCAAGCAGGGCCTGGCCGCGCTGGACATCCAGTGGGACGAGGGCCAGTACGCCAAACTGGGCACCGACGACGTGCGCAAGCTGATGGTGGCGGCGCTGCAAAAGCCGGGCAAGGTGGCCCGCAACGACGGCGACGCCTTGAAGACGCTGGCCGCCGACAACAAGCGCATCGAGGCGATCTACATCAACCCCATGCTGGCGCACGCCACCATGGAGCCGATGAACGCCACCGTCCACGTCAAGCCGGATGGCACGGCGGAGATCTGGACCGGCACCCAGGTGCCGGCGCGTGCGCGCGATGACGCGGCCAAGGTGCTGGGCCTGGCGCCGGAAAAGGTCACGCTGCATAACCACCTGGTGGGCGGCGGCTTTGGCCGCCGGCTGTACACCGACTATGTGACGCAGGCGGCGGCCGTCGCCAGGCAGGTCAAGGCGCCGGTCAAGGTGGTGTGGAGCCGCGAGCAGGATATCCAGCACGGCCTGTTCCGCGGCCTGTATGCGCATTCGGTGTCGGCCACGCTGGGTGCGGACGGCAAGCCGGTGGCGTTCTCGCACAAGATCGCCGGCCCATCCAACCTGGCGGCGTTCGCGCCGGGCTGGTTGAAGGATGGCCTGGATATCGACAACGTCGAGGGCTCGGATATCTTCTCCTACGATATCCCCAACTATCGCAGCGAGTACACGCAGGAGGACGGCCCTGTGCCGACGGCGTTCTGGCGCGGCGTCGGCCCGACCCGCAACATGACGGTGCTGGAAGGCTTCCTCGACGAACTGGCGCAGAAGGCCGGCAAGGAGCCGCTGGAGTATCGTCTTTCCATGCTGAGCAAGGAGCCGCGCGCGGCGAATGTGCTGAAGCTGGCGGCGCAGAACGCCGGCTGGGGTCAGCCGCTGCCGCCACGCTCGGGCCGCGGCATCGCGCTGATGCGCTCCTGGGGCACGTATCTGGCGCAGGTGGTCGAGCTGTCGGTCAGCGATGCCGGCGAGGTGACGGTCAAGCGCGTGGTGTGCGCGGTCGACTGTGGCCAGGTGGTGAACCCGGACACGGTCAAGGCGCAGATCCAGAGCGGTATCAATTACGGCATCACGGCCGGCCTGTTCGGCCTGATCACCATCAAGGATGGGCGCGTGGAGCAGAGCAATTTCCATGACTATCCGATCCTGCGCATCAACCAGGCGCCGAAGATCGATGTGGTGATCGTCGACAGCCGCGAGGCGCCGGGCGGCATCGGCGAACCCGGCACCGCCGGCCTGGGCGCCGCGCTGACCAACGCGGTGTTCGCCGCCACCGGTGTGCGGGTACGCGAGCTGCCGCTCAGGCAGGAGGACCTGAAGAAGGCTTGAGCAGGCGCTTAACGCGGCGTCAGGCGGATCGCCTGGCCGCCGCCGGGCGCCAGCTTCAGTTGCAGGACCGTGGCAGCCGTCACGGTCCGCTTCTCGATGACGATGTCGAAGCGGTGGCTGTTGCGGTAATCGGCCTGGTCGCCGTCGCGGTAGATCTCGGCGGTGTACTGCCGGCCCGGATCGAGGAAGGTCAGCGGCAGCGTCAGCGTGCGCGCCTGGCCGTCGGTGAGCGAGCCGACATACCACTCGTCCGTATGCCGGTCCTTGCGGGCGATGGTGACGTATTCTCCCAGTTCGCCATGCGGCACGCGCGTGTCGGCCCAGTCGGTCGGCACATCCTTGATGAACTTGAACGGTCCCGGATATTTTTCGTAGTTCTCGATCAGGTCCGCCGCCATCACGATCGGCGAGTAGATCGCCACGAAGCTGGCCAGTTGCCTGGCCTGCGTGGAATTGATCGGTCGTCCCTTCACCCCTTCCAGGCTGAGGATCCCGGGCGTGTAATCCATCGGACCGCTCAGCATGCGGGTGAATACCAGGTTCACTTCGTGATCGACGCTGTTGATCGGATTGCCCCAGGCGTTGTACTCCATGCCGCGCGCGCCTTCGCGTGAAATCCAGTTCGGATAGGTGCGCCGCAGGCCGGTATCCTTGACCGGTTCGTGGGTATCGATGGCCAGCTTGTAGCGTGCCGCTTCGGTCACGGCTTTCAGGTAGTGGCGCACGCCTTCCTGCGAATCGGTGTAGCCGTAGTGGGTGCCGCCGCCCGCATTGGCGAAGATCGCCTCGCCGCCGTCGGTCACATAGCCGGATTTGATGCTGTCCACGCCTTCCTTGGCATACAGCTGGTAGCCTGCGTCCATCTGCTGCTCGTAGCGCGCGACGTTGCCGCCGGTTTCGTGGTGGCCGATCAGGCGCACGCCCTTCTGCCGGGCGTAGGCGCTGAGCGCGTGCAGGTCGAAGTCGGGGTAGGACTGCGTAAAGCTGAACTGCGAGCCGCCACCCGACCAGTTGCCGTCCCAGCCCAGGTTCCAGCCTTCCACCAGCACGCCGCGGAAGCCGTTTTTTGCCGCGAAATCGATATAGCGTTTGGTGTTGGCCGTGGTGGCGCCGTGTTTCGTGCCGGAGCCCCAGGTGCTTTTCTCCAGATGCATTTCCCACCAGACGCCGACGAACTTCGACGGATGCACCCAGGAGACGTCGCCCAGCTTGTTGGGTTCATTCAGATTCAGCTCCAGATCCGACATATACAGGCCGGCCGCGTTATCGGCGATGCGCATGGTGCGCCATGGCGTGGTGAAGGCGCCGCTGCGCTCCACCGGCGCGCCGTCAGCCGATGGTGTCAAATGCGCACGCAGCTTCTGGCCTTCCACCTTGCGCAGCCACATGGAGGAGTAATCGACCAGCGCCGCCTCGTGGAAGGCGATATGTGTCCCGTCCCGGGTGCGGATGGTCATGGGCGTATTTGCCATGCCGACTTCCGCCAGCGGCGTCTTGCGGATGGCGTATTCCAGCGCGGCTTTTTCTCCCGCTTCCTGCCACCAGGCGGTGGCGGGCGGCGCGACGATGAATTCGGTCAGCTCGTCGCTGATGCGCGCGACCGGCAGTTGCGGTTGTTCCGGGAATTCATAACGGAAGCCGACGCCGTCGTCGAACACGCGGAACACCACGGACAGGTGGCGGTTGCTCATCTCCTTCTGCACCAGGTCCAGCTTCAGTTCCTGGTAGCGATTGCGCACGTAGCGGCGCTCGCCCCATGGTTGTTCCCAGGTGTCGTCGTGCGCGCTGCTGCTTTGCTTTTCCAGCGAGAAGCCCTGATCCATCTGCGGCGCGTTCGCCAGCAGGAAGCCCAGTTTCGATGGCGCGATCAGCGGCTTGCCGCGGCGCTGCACTTCGTACGTCAGGTGGCCATCGCCGGCCAGCTGCACGGTCACGTTCAGCGTCTTGTCCGGCGACGATACGGAGCCCAGCACCTGGTCCGCGAATGCGGGGCCGCCGATGGCCAGCAGCATGCAGCAGGCGGAGATCAGTCGTAGTTTCATGCGAATTTCCTTATCTGGATGCGCAACGCGCCTCGATGTAGGCGGCATGCGTCGGCATCTGTTCCACACAGGCGTTGATCACCGAGGCGATATCGCCCAGGTAGTCGGCCACTTCCCTTTCTTCCATCAGATCGGCCAGCGGGTGATGGCCGGCGGCCGGCACGCGCTGGCCATGCAGCACCTGCAGCCAGCCGACTTCGGCAAACAGCTCGTTGTCGTTGCGGACGATGCGCCCGCGCGAGCGCCACAAGTCCATCTTGGCGCGCAGCGTGTCCGGTATGTCCATGGTGCGCACGTGGTTCCAGAACGGTGTATCGTCGCGCTCCGTGGCGTGGTAGTGCAGGATCAGGAAATCGCGAATCCGCTCCACTTCGAAATCGCACTGGCGGTTGAATTCCGCGATGTCGGCCTCGCTGAAGCCGCGGTCCGGGAAGAAGGTGATCAACCGGGCGATGGTGGACTGGATCAGATGGATGCTGGTCGATTCCAGCGGCTCCAGGAATCCGGAGGACAGGCCCACCGCCACCACGTTCTTGTTCCACACCTGCTTGCGCTTGCCGGCGGTGAAGCGCAGCAGCCTGGGTTCGGCCAGCGGACGGCCGTCCAGATTCGCCATCAGGATGGCGGCCGCCTCGTCGTCGCTCATGAAGCGCGCGGCGTACACGTGGCCATTGCCGGTGCGGTGCTGCAGCCCGATGCGCCACTGCCAGCCGGCCGGCCGCGCCGTCGCCCGCGTGTACGGCTGCAGTTCGCCCGACAGCTCGCATGGCACGGCCCAGGCGCGGTCGCAGGGCAGCCAGTGCGACCAGTCCTCGAAGCCGGTATGCAGCGCCTGTTCGATCAGCAGGGCGCGGAAGCCGGAACAGTCGATGAACAGATCGCCGCTTACCAGATCGCCGTTTTCCATGCGCACCGCGTCGACGTGGCCGTCGGAGGCGCGGGTCAGGGCGTCCACCACCTTGCCCTCGATGCGGCTTACTCCGCGCGCCTCGGCATATTGGCGCAGGTAGCGCGCATATAGTCCGGCGTCGAGGTGGAAGGCGTGCACGATGTCGCCCAGCGGCGAATTGCCATGCGAGCGGTCGGCGCGCATGAATTTGCCGGCCTTGGCGGCCATGCGGTTGATCGAATAGTTTTCCAGGTCCGGCGCCTTGCCGGCCAGGTGCAGGCGCAGCCAGTACTGGTAGAACGGCAGCGTCGCCAGATCCTGGCCGAAGATGCCGAAGCCGTGCATGTAGTTGTCGCCGACGCGGCCCCAGTCTCGGAACTCGATGCCGAGCTTGAAGGTGGCGTGGGTGGCGCGCATGAATTCATCTTCGTCGATGCCCAGCACCGCGTTGAACAGCTTGATCATCGGGATGGTCGACTCGCCGACGCCGACGCTACCGATATCGTCCGATTCGATCAGGGTGATTTGAATTTTCCCTTCCAGTACCCGCGCCAGCGCGGACGCCGTCATCCAGCCGGCGGTGCCGCCGCCGACGATTACCACCTGTTTGATGTTCTCCATCTACTCCGCCTTTATCATTATTTTGTAGCTCCACGGCGCCATCTGGAAGCGGGTCTGCGCGTCGATCTGCAGCACCGCGCCAGTGCTGAAATCGCGGTAGCGGCCGAAGTGCAGATCGTCGCGGAAGCTTGCCTGCACCGGCTGCGCGCTCAGGTTGAATACGGCGAACACCTTGTCTCTGGCGTTCTGCCGCACGAAGCTGAACACCTGCTTCGGCAAGCTGTTCGGCACCTGCTCCATGGTGGCGCCCCATTCTCCATTCCACAGCGCTGTGTTTTGCTTTTTCAGTGCCAGCAGATCGTGGTACAGCGCGGTGTAGGGCGACGCCTGCCACTGTAGCGTATCGCGCTCGAAGAAGGCCAGCCGTTTTCGGTTGCCGGCTTCCTGGCCGTTGTAAATCAGCGGGATGCCTTCGCTGACGAAAGAGAACGCGATGGCCGCGTCCACCGCCGGACCGAAAATCTCGAATTCCGTGCCGTCCCAGGCGTTCTTGTCGTGATTGGTGGTGTACAGCATGCGGTAAGCCTGCTTCGGATAGAACTTCTGATTCCAGGCATAGTAGGTGTAGAGCGAGGTGGCGTCGGCCTTGCCTTCGGCGATGGCGCGCAGGGCGTCCCACCAGGTCCAGGCGTAGCTGGCGTCGAAGGCGCGCGCGTGCATGTCGCGGCTTTCCCATTCGGCCAGCAGGAAGACCGGCTTGATGGCACGCAGCTGCTGTGCCGCCTGTTCCCAGAAGTCCAGCGGCACCAGGCCGGCCGCATCGACGCGGTAGCCGTCCACGTCCGCCTCGTGCACCCAGTAGCGCAGGGCGTCCGTCATATAGCGGCGCAGGCCGGGCTGGCTGTAATCGAGGTCGATGATGTCGTCCCAGTCGTACCACGGCGTCGGATGCGGCTGGCCCTTGCGGTCCTTTTCGTACCAGTCGGGATGCGTGGCGCGCAGCACGTTGTCCCAGGAGGTGTGGTTGCCGACCCAGTCGAGGATCACATGCAGGCCCAGGCCGTGCGCGGTGGCGACGAAATGCCGCAGGTCGGCCAGCGTGCCGAATTCGGGATTCACTGCCAGGTAGTCGCGCACCGCGTAAGGGCTGCCCAGCGTGCCCTTGCGGCGCACTTCGCCGATCGGGTGGATGGGCATCAGCCACAGGATGTCGACGCCCAGCGCGCGCAGCCTTGGAAGCTCGCGTTCGGCCGCGCGCAAGGTGCCTTCGGGCGTGAACTGACGGGTATTGATCTGGTAGATGGCGGCGTTTTTGGTCCACTCGGCATGCCGGAACTGAACGTAGGGTTGTGGATCGTAGGGGCCGGCGGCGGCTACGCCGCAGGCCAGGAAAGCTGCCAGCAACAGGGTTTTGATCATCGTCGTATCAATAAAAATCCGGACTCTCCGAGAGGGGATGGAGAGTCCGGCAAAGCGAAAATGCGCTTAAAACTTGTAGCTGAGACCCGCGGTGTAGGTGCGTCCGTACTTGACCTCATTGGTGATCAGGCGTGGATCGACCGTGTACTCGCGGAACGGTTCGTTGGTCCAGTTATGCCCTTGCAGGAACAGCGAGGCGCGTTTCAGCCAGCCGCTCTGGAACTCGTACGAGGCCTGCAGATCGACGATGGTCTCACCCTTGATGAAGGTGAATTGCGAATCGCTGCGGTAGTCCAGGATCTGGCCGACGAAGTTGGAACGGCGGTGCGCCGCCCACGCCAGTTGCAGGCCGTGGTTTTCGTAATAGACGCGCAGGCTGCTGACATGCTTGGACAATCCCGGCAGGCCGATGTCGCTCACCACGCCGTTGAACACCGGCGCATTCTGCGGCGAAACGAAGCCGCTGGTCGGCAGCCTCACCGAACTGTCGGTGAACGAGTAGTTGGCGGCGATGCCGAAGCCGTCCAGCCATTTGGTCGCCAGCGCGAACGGCACGTTGAGCGCCAGCTCGTAGCCGTGCATGCCGCCACCGTTGCCGTTCTGCGGCATGGTCAGGAAACCGATGGTGGAATCCTTGTACGGGCCGGTGGCCGGCAGCGGCGTACTGGTGCTGGTGTAGTCCTTGAAGTCGAACGCCATCGGCGCATTGATGATGTAGTTGTCGAGCTTCTTGTAGAACGCCGCCACGCTCAGGTAGCCCTTCTTGCCGAAGTACTTCTCGTACGACAGGTCCAGCGAACGGGCCTCGTAGGGCTTCAGCTTCGGGTTGCCGGCGAAGCCGGTCAGCGCCGGCGCCAGCGAGGTCGAATTCTGCACCGAGAAATCGAGGCTGGCCTTCATGTTATCCAGGTTGGCGCGCGAGATCTGCTTGCCGGCGCCGACGCGCAGTTTCTGCTCGTGTCCCAGGTCGAAGGCGACGTTCAGCGACGGCAGCACATTGGTGTAGCTGGTGCCGTCCACGCGGATCTTGTACGGACAGGTATCGACCGTGATGCCGGTGCAGTTGGCCAGGTCGACCTGATTGCCGGACGCCTGCTGGCGGGTGTGCACCACCTGCAGGCCCAAGTTGCCGGTGTACGGCAGCGACCACAGGTTGCCGTCCAGGTCCGCCATCGCATACGCGGTGGAGACGCGCTCGCCCACCGTCCAGTCGCGCGCCAGCACGGTGGAATCGACCCAGCGGTTCAGCTCATAGATGGTGCCCAGCGTGCCGCTCGGATCGAAGGACGCGACCATGATGCCGGAAGCGCCGGCCATGGCCGTGTCGGTGCCGGGCATGGTGGCGCTGGCATAGCCATCGCTGCCCTTGACCGACAGGCGGCCTTCCTGGCCGGTACGCGACTTGTCGCGCTTGGTGTAATTGACGCCGAAGTGGACGTCGGCCAGCGGTCCCCAGTCCAGCGCGCGGTGCGCGGTCAGGCGCACGGCGTTGACGGTGTCGTCGATGTTGGGCAGCGCCACGTAGCCGGCCTGCGGCGAGTTGGGCCCACCGCCCCAGCCGTCGACGTCGGTCAGCACGGCCACGCCGCGGTCGGCGTAGTTCAGGCTCGGCGTGTACTTCACTTCCGAGAAGTTGCTGCCGTTGAAGCCGGTGTACGAGATCGATCCCAGCCGACCGGCCGGGGTGTTGCCAGGCTGGCCGGCGGTGGTTTCGTAGTTGGAGATATTCTTGACGCCGTGCGAGTGCGACAGGTCGGCCTCCACGCGCCAGTTGTCGTCCAGCTTCAGCTCGTTGTTCCAGCCGAAGGAGGCCAGCCGGTCCTCGTTCGAGTACAGGTGATTGCGCACGTCGGCCTTGTAGTTGCTGATGGTGCCGCTGGTGGCCACGCCGTTCACCACCACCGCGTTGCTCAGCACGCCATTCGGATCGTAGACGCCGGTACTGCCCGCCACCGCACCTTCGATGCCGGTCTTCTTGGTCGATTCGTCGCCGCGCGAATAGAACATGTCCACGGTCGAACGGAACTTCTGGTTGGGCTTGTACTGCAGTGTGAGCGAGGCGCCGTCGCGGTCGGCCTTGCGGCGCGAGGTCTCGGCCAGGAAGCCGCTGGGCGCCTTGGCGGTGCCGCCGTTATAGTCCATGTCGGTGGTGCCGCCGCCCCAGCTGTCGAATTTCAGTTCGCCGCCGTTGTCCTGCTTGAGCGTGGTCAGGCCCAGCGAGATGCCGATGGTGCGGTTGGCGAACTGGTCGACGTAACTGAAGGTCTTGCGGTAGCCGGCGCCGACTTCCGCGCCGGAGCCGAAGCCGATGCGCTCCTTGCGCACCGAGGCCGCCATCACGCGCGAGCCGAAGTCCAGCGGACGCAGGGTGCGCAGGTCGATGGTGGACGCCAGGCCCTGGCCCATCAGGCTGGCGTCGGGCGTCTTGTAGACCAGGATGGAACCGGTCAGCTCGGACGGGAACAGGTCGAACTCGGGGCTGCGCGCGTCGCTGGTGGAAGCCTGTT
Organism: Duganella callida; assembly: GCF_004614165.1. Taxonomy (GTDB): domain Bacteria; phylum Pseudomonadota; class Gammaproteobacteria; order Burkholderiales; family Burkholderiaceae_D; genus Rugamonas; species Rugamonas callida. The sequence goes on from NZ_SPVG01000046.1 coordinate 28,398, forward strand.
CGCGGCCGTTCAGCAGCGAGCCGTTGAAGCTCGGCGACAGGCCGCGCACGCTGACGTCGGTGGCCTTGCCGTTGGTCTTGTTGCGCTGGGTGGTCACGCCGCTCAGGCGCGAGATCGACTCGGCGACCGTGGTGTCGGGCAGCTTGCCGATGTCTTCCGCCGATACCGCTTCGACGATGGACGAGGCATTCTTTTTCATCGAGATGGCTTCCTCGATACCGCGGCGGATGCCGGACACGGTCACCACCTTCATCTCCGGTTCGGCCTGGGCGCTGTCGTCGGTGCTGGCGGTTTGCTGTGCATGCGCCGTGCCCAGCATCAGCAGCGCGCAGGCGGCCGCCAGTGGACTGAGCCGGAACGCTGTGGTCCTGGTCTTCATAGGTCTCCTTAAAATTATTGTGTTGGCGAGTGCATGTTGTAGCAGCGCTAAAACCTTAGCAATCGCAACCGACAGCGAAAATAAAGACATTCTGAAGATTGGCAAGCCAAGTATCTGATTTTTCGTCAAATCCGGATTCGGCCCGCATTGTCGTGTTTTGTTCACGCGCACCGTAATTCGACTACAAAGCGCGCTACACTTTCTGCATGAAAATTTTTATGATTGAGGATGACCTGGGTGTCGGCCGCGCGCTGCTGTCGGTGTTCCAGGACGAGGGCCACCAGGTGGTGTGGGTGCGCATGGCCGAGGGCGCTTTGGCGCGATTGCAGGCCGAACCGTTCGACGCGGTGCTGCTCGATCTCGGCCTGCCCGATGGCGACGGCAACCTGCTGCTGCGCGAACTGCGCGCGCAGGGTGTGGGCCTGCCGGTGCTGATCATGACCGCGCGCGACAGCCTGGAAGACCGTCTTAACGGCTTCAACACCGGCGCCGACGATTACCTGATCAAGCCGTTCGAGATTCCCGAACTGCTGGCGCGGCTGCGCGCCATCGTGCGGCGCGTGAACGGCCAGCATGAAGGCGCCGAATCGCTGTGGACGTCCGGCGAGCTGGTGCTGGACGAGGGCCGTCGGCTGGTCACGCGCGCCGGCGCGCCGGTGGCCTTGTCGCGCACCGAGTTTGCATTGCTGCTGACCTTGATGAAGGAATCGGGCCGGGTGCTCACGCGCGCCGAACTGGAGCAGGGCGTGCTGCCGCACAGCGAGGGGCAGACGCTGGACGTGCACATTTCCAACCTGCGCAAGAAGATCGGCGAGCGCGTGATCCGCACCGTGCGCGGCGTCGGCTACATGGTGCAGCGGGCCAATGGCTAAGCCGTCGTCGCTGTTCCGTCGCCTGCTGCTGGGCTTTACCGGCGTGATCGCGCTGGTGGCGCTGGCCGGTTTCACCTACGTGGCGATCGAGGCCAAGATCACGCAGGGCGCGCGCACCGCCTCCGAGAACGCGGCGCACACGCGCGAACTGCTGCTGCACCTGGCCGAGATTGCCGACGATCCGGCGCGCATGCGGCGCGCGGTGGAGCGGCTGGAGGCGGTGCGGCACGAGATGTTCCGCGAGCTCGACTATCACTCGCGCGTGCGGGTGCGGGTCTGGAAGGATGGCGCGCTGCTGTATAACTCGCTGCCGCAATTGCCGGCCGAGCTGCCGGCGCCGGGCAGCGCGGCGGCGCGCCGCACCAACGGCTGGGCGCAGACCGTGGTGCGCGACGATGCGCGCGGCCTGGTGGTGGAGCGCAGCCACGAGGTGGACGATGAATGGATGCTGAGTTTTTCCGGCGTCAGCTTTTTGCTGTCGTCCACCATCTTCAGCCTGCCGCTGCTGCTGGTGCCGGCCTGGCTGATCGTCGGTATCGGCCTGCGGCCATTGCGTTCGATCGCCGAGCAGATCGAAGCGCGCGCGGTGTCCGACCTGACCGCGCTGCCGCACACCAAGTACCGTGAGCTGTCGCCGCTGGTGGACGCGATCAACCGCCTGATGGCGCGCCTGAGCCAGCGCATCGAGCGCGAGCATGAATTCCTCACCGACGCCGCGCACGAGCTGAAGACGCCGCTGGCGGCGATCCAGATCAACGCCCATCTGCTGCTCAGCCGCAGCGTCGCCGACAACCCGCAGCGCAGCGCCGAAGCGGGCCAGGGCCTGCGCGACGGTGTGGCGCGCGCGACGCACATGGTGCACCAGCTGCTGGCCTACGAACGCGCGCGCGCCGAACCGGACGATCAGCCGCTGCCGCAGACCGATCTATGCGGCTTCGTGCGCAACCGGCTGGCCGCGGCGGCGCCGCTGGCGGTCCAGCGCGGCATCGACCTCGAATTCCAGGCCGAGGCGGACTGCAGCATGGCGATCCACGTCGAAAGCATGGCCGCGCTGCTGGACAACCTGATCAGCAACGCCGTCAAATATTCGCCGGAGAACGGCCGCATCGCGGTACGGCTGGAGGAAGAAGCGGAGCGTTACCGCCTGACCATTGCCGATCAGGGGCCGGGCATCGCGCCCGAGCTGCGGGAAAAAGTGTTCGAACGGTTTTACCGCGTGCCGGGGCAGGAACAGTCGGGCAGCGGGCTGGGGCTGGCGATCGCCGAACGGGCCGCCGAACGCAACGGCGGCCGCATCACGCTGGACGGTGACGGCCGGGGGCTGACCGTCACCGTCACGTTTATTCCTGCGGGGTCAGCGCCAGGGCGGAGCTGAAGTCGCCCATCGGCCTGGAACCGCTGGCCACCAGCGCCTTGTCGCGGGTGTTCAGACCGTCCAGCACCGGCAGGTTGAAGCGGTGGGTGATGGCGCGCAGGATGGAGGCCGAGTCATACTGCGTGTGGTCCACCGTGCCCTTCTTCACGTACGGCGAAACGATAATGGCCGGCACGCGGGTGCCCGGACCCCAGCGGTCGCCCTTCGGCGGCGCGGCGTGGTCGTAGAAACCGCCGTTTTCATCGTAGGTCACGATCACCAGCATGTTCTTCCACTGCGGGCTTTTCTTCAGCTGGGCGATCACGTCGGCGATGTGGGCGTCGCCGTCGGCCACCGACGCGTAGCCGGCGTGCTGGTTCAGGTTGCCCTGTGGCTTGTAGAAGGCCACCGGCGGCAGCGTGCCGTTGGCGACGTCGGCCACGAACTGGGTGGCGTAATCCTTGAGGTGGGCCGCGCGGTTGGCCTTGCCGGCGTCGGTGCCCGGGTCCATGTTGGCGAAGTAGTTGAACGGCTGGTGGTGGAACTGGAAGTTGGGCGGGTTGGCAAACGCCGCGCGGTTGGCCGAGGTGGCGTTGGCGACGGTATCGTTCCAGGCGCCGGCGTACCAGGCCCAGTTGACGTTCTTGGCCGACAGCAGGTCGCCGATGTTTTTCTGCGTCTGCGGCGGCAGGGTGGTGGCCTTGCCGGCGTCGGCGTACAGGTGGGTGCTGTCGCTGGCGGCCGGCGCGTTCGAGCTCGGCTGATACGCCGGCTGCATGGTGTTCACCGCGTAGAACATGCCGGTCGAGTCGGCCGGGGTCAGGGTGCTGTCGTTGGCATAGGACATTGCGCCGTTCAGCACGCTGGTGGGGGCGGTGGTCGATGGCGTCAGGCGCACGAAGTTGCCGTTGGCGTCGACGTCGATCTTGGAGATCGAACCGGCGGCCACCGACTTGTCGGCGTTCGGGTATTGCGGCGCGCAGGCGCAGATCAGGTACTGGTGGGTCAGGAAGGAGCCGCCGAAGGCGCCGATGAACAGGTTGTCGGCCAGCGCATACTGTTTGGCGATGTCCCACATCTTCATCTTGCTGCCGTCGTAATAGCCCATCGACAGGCCGCCGGCGTCCGAGTACAGGGCGAACTTGTCGTTCTTGCCGCCGTTGATCTGCATCTGGTTGTTGTAGAAGCGGTGCACCAGGTCGCGCGTGATGATGTTCTGCGGCAGCGCGATCGGGCTGTTGACGTCATCCAGCTGGAACGGCTTGTTCGGCAGGTTGGCCGATTGCGCCTGGGTGATCACCAGGCTCTGACCGGCCGCGGTCATGCCGCCCCAGGTCGGCGGCAGCACCGGCAGGGTGCTGTTGTCGAGATCCTTCTGCGCCACGTAACCGCCGGTCGAGGTGGGGTTCACGCCGGGCACGCCGTTGGCGCCAGGGAACAGGCCGTACAGGTTGTCGAAGCCGCGGTTTTCCGCGTAGATCACGACGATGTTCTTGATGTTGGCCAGCGCGGCGCCGGCCGCGATGGTGGCGGCCTGATCGGATGCGGCGCTTTGCGCGGCGGCGGTGCCGATGATGCCGGTCATGACGTCGGCTTCGGCCTTCAGCTTGGCCTGGTCGTCGCCGGAGACCTTGCTGACGTCGGCCACCAGGTTGGCTTCCGACACGCCCAGGCGGGTCGCCAGCTGGCTGCTGGCCTTGGCGAAGTCGCCGCCGTTGGCGTCCATCAGGGCGGCCAGCTCGGTGGTGATGGCGCTGACGAAGCCGGTATGGCCGTTCGGTGCGCGGAATACCAGTTTCTGCGTGACCTTGGTGCCGGCGTCGCCGACCGCGTCGTGGCGGATGGCGTCGGTGCCGATGGTCACCAGCACCGGGCCGGAACTGGCGTTGGTGATCTTGTAGCTGCCATCGGCACCGGTGCGCACGGTGCCCGAGTTGCTGTCGCAGGTCAGCTTGGCGCTGGTGCTTTCCAGGCAGACCACGGCGTTTTCATAATAGCTGCCCACCACCTGGCCGGTGAGGGTCGGGACGCTGTCGGACGAGCTGCCGCAAGCGATCAGGCCGGCGCCGATGCCGGCCGTTGCCAACAGCATCGGCAACGGGCGCAGCGCCATTTTCAGTTTGGATTTCATCTTCGTGCCTTGAGGGTGGGTGTTGAAAGCGGCTCATGCTATTCAGCAAATATTTCAGGACGATGAAATGCGGCAAGGGCAAAAGTATCGTTTTGTATCATTTTTCGGCTGTCATGTAGCGGTCATGTCATTTTGGTAGGCTGGCTGCATGAAAAAGATTTATGCAGCCCCGATCGCCCTCCTGGCGCTGATATTGAGCGCCTGCCATTCCGAGACCACGCCGCCGGCCGCCAAAGCCGCGCCCGCCAATGATGCGCCGCAGGCCGCGTATGCGCCGATGCGGGGCCGCCAGCCCAGCGTGCCCGAACTGACCGCGCTGGGCCGCGCCATGTTCAACGAACCGTCGCTGTCGGCGTCGGGACGCAACGCCTGCGCCTCCTGCCACAACCCGGCCAACGCCTACGGCCCGGACAACCGGCTGGCCGCGCAGCTGGGCGGCGCCGACGGCAAGACCGAGGGCACGCGCGCGGCGCCGTCGCTGCGCTACATGCAGAACGTGCCGACCTTCAGCGAGCACTTCCACGAAGACGATGACGACGACAGCGTCGATGCCGGCCCCACCGGCGGCCACAACTGGGACGGCCGCGTGCAGACCGCGCACGAGCAGGCGCTGGGACCGCTGCTGTCGCCGCGCGAGATGGGCAACAAGGACGAGGCCGCGGTGCTGGCCAGGCTGAAGGCCGGTCCGCTGGCGGCGCAATTCCGCCAGGTGTTCGGCGCCGACATCTTCGACCGGCCGAATGCCGCGCTGAAGGGGGCGCTGATGGCGCTGGAAGTGTTTCAGGAAAGTCCGGCCGATTTTTATCCGTACAACAGCAAATATGACGCGTACCTGCGCAAGCAGACCGCGCTGAGCGCGCAGGAACTGCGCGGCCTGAACCTGTTCAATGACGAAACGCGGGGCAATTGCGCGTCCTGCCATGTCAGCCGCATCGCGCCCAGCGGCGCCTTCCCGCAGTTCACCGATTACGGCCTGATCAACATCGGCGTGCCGCGCAACCGCAAGCTGGCGGCGAATGCCGACCCGGCGTACTACGACCTTGGCCTGTGCGGACCGGAGCGGACCGACCTCAAGGACCACAAGGAATACTGCGGCAGCTTCAAGACGCCGTCGCTGCGCAACGTCGCCCTGCGCAAGGTGTATTTCCACAACGGCAGCTTCACGCGGCTGGAAGACGTGGTGCGTTTCTATGCCACGCGCGACACCGCGCCGCAGAAATGGTACGCGGGCGGCCGCAAATTCGACGACCTGCCTGCCGGCCTGGAGGGCAACGTCAACATGGAAGCGCCGTTCGGCGGCAAGCCCGGCGGCAAGCCGGCCCTGAGCGAGCGCGACATCGCCGACATCGTCGCCTTCCTGCACACCCTGACCGACGGCTACGCCGTCAAATAAATCCGGGGTCAGTTCTGCCAATCGCACACGGGCTCTACCGTAAGCGGCCGCTTA
>NZ_SPVG01000268.1 GCF_004614165.1 Duganella callida
GCCTGGCGCGGCGCCTGCTGTGGCGCGGGCGCCGGCGCCGGCATGCGGCTGACGTTTTGCGACTGGCGGCCGATCGACCGGCCGCCGCCCATCGGACGCGCCGTGGCTTCCGCCAGCAGCGAGGCGGCGGAGATGGCGATCATGGCGCCAATCAGGATTTTCTTCAGGTTCATATTCACTCCTTACATCTTGATACCGGTGTGCAAAGCGGCCACACCCGCCGTCAGGTTGTAGTACGTGACGCGCTCCAGGCCCGCTTCTTCCATCATGGTTTTCAGCGTTTCCTGGTCCGGATGCATGCGGATCGATTCGGCCAGATAGCGGTAGCTGTCGGCGTCGTTGGCGATCTTCTGGCCCATCCACGGCAAAATCTTGAACGAGTACAGGTCGTACGGTTTTTGCAGCGGCTCCGCCACTTTCGAGAATTCCAGCACCAGCAGCTTGCCGCCGGGCTTCAGCACGCGGCGCATTTCCTTCAGCGCCTGATCCTTGTGGGTCATGTTGCGCAGACCAAACGCCACGCTGACGCGGTCGAAGTAATTGTCCGGGAATGGCAGTTTTTCCGCGTCACACAGCAAGGTGGGGGTGATCAGGCCGCGGTTCAAGAGCCGGTCGCGGCCCACGCGCAGCATCGACTCGTTGATATCGGTCAGCCAGACTTCACCGGTCGGGCCGGCCTGCTTGGCGAAGACCTTGGCCAGATCGCCCGTGCCGCCGGCGATGTCCAGGCACTTGAAACCGGGACGCACAGCCGCGTTGGCGATGGTGAACGCCTTCCACACGCGGTGCAGGCCGGCCGACATGACGTCGTTCATGATGTCGTACTTGGCGGCGACGGAATGGAAAACCTTGGCAACTTCGCGGACTTTGTCTTCTTCCGCGACGGTCTTGTAACCGAAGTGAGTGGTATTGGTCATGATATGCGGGCCTGTTAGTTTGCCTGCATTATACAAGACGCACTATTGCCCGCTCAGGTGTTGCCAGGTCAGTCCGAGGGCGGCGCGCTTGGGAAAGCCCTTCCACAGTCCCGGATCTTCCTTGATGGTGCCGTCGGCTTGCAAAGGTGGCAAGTCCAGATAGGACTGGAATGGCTCGTTTTTTAACTGTATGCCGAGGAAGGCGGTGACGAAGTGCTGGTTGATGTTGTTGATGCGCCGGCTGTCCCACAACGGTTCGGAATAGGACTGGAAGTCGTCGAAATTGCGCCACATGGCCGGCGACGGCGGATTCGGCGCCGAGTTATGGCGGCCGCCGACGTAGGTCAGCAGGTAGCGGTCGGCGTGGACGGTCTTCCGGAACAGCTGCAGCACGCCATCCTGATAGCCGGCGACGTCGTCCTGGTCGCCACTGATGAACAGCACCGGCGTGCGCACGCCGGCCAGGCCGGCATCGTCCCACACCTTGTGCGCGCCGCCCCAAGGCGCAAACGCCACCACGGCCTTGATGCGCGCATCGCGCGCGGCCTCGTATTGCGGATTGCCCTGCTGATTGACGGCCAGCTTGCCCCCGGGGACGTAAGCCGCAGCCGCCGCGCTGACGCCCGCGCCCACCGTGTTCAGCGCACCGTAGCCGCCCATGGAATAGCCGATCAGCGCGGTGTTGTCGGCATCGACCACGCCCGCCAGGAAGTTGCCGCTGCCAGGTTTGGCCCAGCCGGCCACGGTGTCGAGCACAAACAGATCGTCGAGACGGCGGTTCAGCAATGTGCTGGCAAAACCGGCCTTGTCGGCGCGCGTGGATTCCGGATGGTCGATTGCCACCACCACGTAGCCCTTGGATGCGAGGTTCTCGGTCAGGTAGCTCATCTGCAGGCGCGAGCCGGGGTAGCCGTGCGACAGCAGCACCAGCGGATAACGCCCCGACACAGGTAAAGCGCCCGTCGGGCCAGCGGCGACTTCAGCCAGGCCGGCGCCGGACGCGGCGCCCGGCGGCAGCGGCGCGGCGTCGCGGACGGCACGGCCATTGAACCGGAATGGCGTGTTGGGTCGCTTGGGATCATTTGGTCCCGAGCCCAGAACATCGGTATAAACCGTATGCTCCTTTTGCGCCGACGACAGTCGCGCCGGATACCAGACTTCCAGCGTCAGCTTGCGCGCGTAGCGGGGATCGGGCTGCTCGGCGCTGTAACGCAGGATATCGAGCTGATCGTTGTGTGCCGCCGTCAGCGTGCGTACGCCGACCGCCAGCGGTCCACGTTTCGCCAGCTCGGGCGCGTCGGGGCGCGCGTCGCCAAAATACTCTTGCGCACCAGTCTGGCCTGCCGCCATTGCCAGCGCCAACAACAACATCCTGTGCACTGCTTTCATGCCCTCTCCTATAAACCTAAATGCCCGCGCAAGGTGCTGCCCCGGCAGGCGGTGCGGAACAGGCCGCGCCGCTGCAGCTCGGGTATCACCAGCGTGAGGAAATCATCTAAACCAGCGGGCAGCGCCGGCGCCATGAAATTGAAGCCGTCCGCCGCGTCCCGCAAACCATTCCTGCATCTGATCCGCCACCCGCCGCGCCGTGCCGGCCACCGTGAAGTGCCCGCGCCCACCGGCGAGGCGCTCGTAAAGCTGGCGTATCGTCAAGGGCTCGCCCTGCGCCAGATCGGTCAGCAACTGCTGACGACTGCGCTGACCGTCCTGCGTCTGCGGACTGCGCACCACGTTCAAAAGCCCCGCCACGGCGAAATGCGCGCCGCGGTGATTCAGCTTGTGCAGCCGGGCCGGATCGTAAGGCAGCTCGCCGGACTTGTCGCCCGTCAGCGCATCGGGGTCCCAACTATTCCACAGTCCTGTGACAACCTGATGAAATTCACGCGCCCGCGCATAACGCTCGGCGTGCGCCACATGCTGCTGGCGGCCGCCTTCTCGCCGCTGCTGCTGCCCAGCCTGACCGCCATCCGGCGCCCGGACGCGAGATCGGTGAAATCGCCGCGCTGCGCATACTTGAACGACTGGGCGTTTTGCCCGCATCGGCACGAGAGTCGCGTTCGAACCTGCTGGCCTGCGAATTGATGGCGCGCGAGAGCGCATAAGGATGAAGATGAAAAAATGGGTTACGCTGCTGTTGGCCCTCGCCTTACTGGTGAGCGCGGCCGAGATACGCACCGGCTTGCAGAAGGCCGGTCTGAAAATCGGCGACATCGTGGCGGTGTACCTGTCGCCATCGGACGCGCGCGCAGCTTTCGTCAGCGGCGGTATCGATGCGTGGGTGGCGTGGGATCCTTACTTCGCCTCGGCGCAGAAGTTTTCGGTGCGCGCCGTCTGGGCCTGGCAGCCAAAGTAGCGCACCTTGGATCCATCTAAAAGCCAGCGCCGCTGAGCAGCCTGATCTGGCAGCTCAGCCAGCGAGGCCAGCATGCATCCCACCATCTATCTCGAAACATCGGTCATCCGCCACCTGACCGATCCGCCGAGCGACAATCCCATCACCCATGCCTGCCAGCAGTTGGACGCAGCTATGCGTGGCACACCCGTTGCGATCCGCAAAATACATTTATTTCCACTTATGTACTTGAGGACATAGCGCGCGGCGACCCGCTTCGCGTCATGCGGAGAGTGGAGATTGCACGACAATTACCCTTGCTTGCCCCGCATCCAGAAATATCAAGCATCACGGAACTATTAATTGGCACCGGCTGTCTAAAGGCCAAATCCAAAGATACGGCAGCGCACATTGCCTGTGCCGCCTTTAATCGTTGCGACATTTTATTGACCTGGAATTGCGCCGATATTGCCAATGCCAGGAACTTATCGTTGATGCGATGGATTCTGAGTCAGGAACAGCAGGTATTGCCAGAACTGGTGACACCGTTCGAGTTAATGGAGAATAGCTATGAAACTTTGTGGCGTCGAGATTCCCGCTGACATCGAAATCCCCCCGCTGGATGCAGAAAGCAAAGCCGAGCTGGACGAATTGCATGAGCACCTCATCCGGAATGACGAGAAAGTCGCGCGCATGGGCCGACTACCGGGGTACAAGTACGTCGACCCTCCTGAGAATTACAAGCCCATGACAATCAGCGTTGGAACGCTGCGCGGCCTTTCACCATGGGCGCGCGCGCGCGTGCTCTACTTACTACGTGACCAGGTCACGTATTAGTGCTTGCAGCCGCAGCCGCCGGTGCCGCAGCCACCGCCCTGGGATTGCGCGGCGCTGCCGTGCGGATCGTTGAGGTGCTCGCGGCCGCTGTCGCCGTCGAAGCCGGCTTCGTGCAGGCGGTCCATGTACTTGCTCCACAACGCATCTTTCTCGTTGCCCAGCTTGTACAGATATTCCCAGGTGAAGATGCCGGTGTTGTGGCCGTCCGAGAACGTCGGCTGCACGGCGTAATTGCCCACCGGTTCGATGCCGGCGATGCCGACTTCGCGTTTGCCGATCTGTAGCACTTCCTGTCCCGGACCGTGCCCCATCACTTCCGCCGACGGCGAATACACGCGCAGCAGTTCGAACGGGATGGAGAACGACTTGCCGTCGTCGAATTCAACGTCCAGCACCCTGGACTTGTTGTGGACCGTCAGGCCGGTCGGGGTAGGTTTGCTGCTCATAATGCTTTCACTTTGTCGAGTATGGCCGCGTGCAATGCCGGCACCAGCGCCCTGCGCTGCGCCAGCACCTCCGGCGACGACGAGCGCTGCGCCACAGCCCAGGTCGGGTTGGGGAAATGCGCGTCGTCGCGGTAGCGCGGGATAACGTGCCAGTGCACGTGCGGCGTCATATTACCAAAACTCGCCAGATTGATTTTTTCCGGCGCCATCACCGCCCGTTGCGCCGACTCCACCGCCCACACCACATCCATCACGTGCACGCGGTCGGCGGCCGGCAGATCGGTCATTTCCTTGACGTGGGCATTGCATACCACACGCGTGAAGCCGGGATATTCGGCCTCGTCCACCGCCACCACCGAGACGCGCTCATCGGCCCAGATCAGCGCCGCCTCCGGCGCGGCCAGCAAATTGCACAGATCGCACGCCATGATTACACCAGCACCCGTTCGATGCCGCCGTCATTGGCGCGCTGCACATAATCCGGCAGCCAGTTCTCGCCCAGCAGATGCTTGGCGATTTCCACCACGATGTAATCGGCAGTGGTGTTGTTGTCCTCGTTGTAGCGCGACAAGCCTTGCAGGCAGGACGGGCAGCTGGTCAGGATCTTGACGTCGCCGTCGAAACCATCGGCGCGCAGCTTGCCGGCGCCCTTGGTCATTTCCTCTTCCTTGCGGAAGCGCACCTGGGTGGAGATGTCCGGCCGCGCCACCGCCAGCGTGCCCGACTCGCCGCAGCAGCGGTCGTTCTTCTCGATCTTGACGTGGTCCACGGTCGAAATCAGGCTGTTGACGATCTTGGTGCCTTCCTGCGTCTTCATCGGCGTATGGCAGGGATCGTGGTACATATAGCGCGTACCGGTCACGCCTTCCAGCCTGACGCCCTTCTCCAGCAGATATTCGTGGATGTCCATGATGCGGCAGCCGGGGAAGATCTTCTCGAATTCATAGGTCGCCAACTGGTCGTAGCAGGTGCCGCACGACACCAGCACGGTCTTGATGTCCAGATAGTTGAGCGTGTTGGCCATGCGGTGGAACAGCACGCGGTTATCGGTCATCATCTTGTCGGCCTTGTCGTACTGGCCGGCGCCGCGCTGCGGGTAGCCGCAGCACAGATAGCCCGGCGGCAGCACGGTCTGCACGCCCACTTCCCACAGCATGGCCTGCGTCGCCAGGCCGACCTGCGAGAACAGACGTTCCGAACCGCAGCCGGGGAAGTAGAACACCGCTTCCGTATCGGCCGTGGTGGCCTTTGGATTGCGGATGATCGGGATCACCTTGTCGTCCTCGATGTCGAGCAGCGCGCGCGCGGTCTTCTTCGGCAGGTTGCCCGGCATTTTCTTGTTGATGAAGTGGATCACCTGCTCGCGCACCGGCGGCTTGCCCACCGACGGCGGCGGCGCCTTGGTCTGCTTTTTGGCGAACTTCTTCAGGATGTCGTTACCCAGGCGCTGGGCCTTGTAGCCAAGCCCGATCATCGCCGCGCGGGTGGCGTTGATGGTGGCCGGATCGGTGGCGTTCAGGTAGAACATGGCCGCCGCCTTGCCCGGGTTGAAGCTCTTCTTGTCCATCTTGCGCAGCAGATTGCGCATGTTCATCGACACGTCGCCGAAGTCGATGTTGACCGGACAGGGTGTCACGCACTTGTGACAGACGGTGCAGTGATCGGCCACGTCCTCGAATTCTTCCCAGTGCTTGATCGAGATGCCGCGGCGGGTCTGTTCCTCGTACAGGAAAGCTTCGATCAGCGACGAGGTCGCCAGAATCTTGTCACGCGGCGAGTACAGCAGGTTGGCGCGCGGCACGTGGGTCGAGCACACCGGCTTGCACTTGCCGCAGCGCAGGCAATCCTTGACGCTGTTGGCAATCGCGCCGATATCGCTTTGCTGCATGATCAGCGATTCATGGCCCATCAGGCCGAACGATGGCGTGTAGGCGTTGCTCAGGTCGGCATCCATGCCTTCCAGGTTCAGCAGCTTGCCCTTGTTGAAGCGGCCTTCCGGATCGACGCGCAGCTTGTAATCGCGGAACGGGCCGATTTCATCCTCGTTCAGGAATTCCAGCTTGGTGATGCCGATGCCGTGCTCGCCCGAGATCACGCCGTTCAGCGAACGCGCCAGGGTCATGATGCGCGCCACGGCCTGGTGCGCCAGTTGCAGCATCTCGTAGTGGTCCGAGTTCACCGGCAGATTGGTGTGCACGTTGCCGTCGCCGGCGTGCATGTGCAGCGCGACGAACACGCGGCCGCGCAGCACGCGCTGGTGGATGGCGGTGGTCTCGTCCAGGATCAGCTTGTAGGCGGCGCCGTTGAAGATCTGGCGCAGCACGGCGCGGATTTCCTGCTTCCAGCTGATGCGGATGGTGCGGTCCTGCACCACGTCGAACAGCGTGGCTTGCGGCTGGGTTTGCAGACGCTGGTCCAGCGCCGGCAACAGCGTCTGCAGGCCGTGTTCGCCGAGCTCGCCCACGGCGGAGGCCAGCGGTTTGTCCAGTTCACCCAGCAGATAGGTCCAGCGCGCATGCACCTGGCTCAACAATGCTTGCGCCTGTTGCTGGCGGTCGCCCAACATTTCCGCGTCGCCGACCTTGTCGTCGGCATCGTCGCTCTTGCCGATCGGCAGATTGCCGGCGGCGAAGAAGGCTTGCAGCTCATCGACCAGCTGCAGCTTGTTGCGGATCGACAGCTCGATATTGATGCGCTCGATACCGTCGGTGTACTCGCCCATGCGGTTCAGCGGGATCACCACGTCTTCGTTGATCTTGAAGGCGTTGGTGTGCTTGGCGATGGCGGCCGTGCGGGCGCGGTCCAGCCAGAACTTCTTGCGCGACTCGGGACTGACGGCGACGAAACCCTCGCCCACGCGGGTGTTGGCCAGGCGTACCACCTCCGAGGCGGCTTGCGCCACCGCGTTTTCATCATCGCCGACGATGTCGCCGAACAGCGCCATCTTCGGCAGCACGCCGCGCTTGGACTTGGTGGCGTAGCCGACCGCGCGCAGATAGCGCTCGTCCAGGTGCTCCAGGCCGGCCAGACGCAGGGTCGCGTATTGCTCGCCCCTGGCCGGCAGGCCGTCCAGGTAATCCTTGATTTCCACGATCGACGGAATCGCATCGCGCGCCTGGCCGAAGAATTCCAGGCAGACCGTACGCGTGAACTTCGGCATCTTGTGCAGAATCCAGCGGCCGGAGGTGATCATGCCGTCGCAACCTTCCTTCTGCACACCGGGCAGGCCGGCCAGGAACTTGTCGGTCACGTCCTTGCCCAGCCCTTCCTTGCGGAACTTGCGGCCTTCGATTTCCAGGATCTCGGTCTTGAACGGCTCGCCTTTGGCTTCACCGCGTGCGCTCGGGTGGGTCCATTCCAGCTGGAAGCGGGCCAGCGGCGTATCGTGGATCTTGGAAAGATTGTGGTCCAGGCGGGTGACTTCCAGCCAGTCGCCGTTCGGATCGACCATGCGCCACGAGGCCAGATTGTCCAGCGCCGTGCCCCACAGCACGGCCTTCTTGCCGCCGGCGTTCATGGCGATGTTGCCGCCGACGGTGGAGGCGTGCGCCGAGGTCGGATCGACCGCGAACACGAAGCCGGCCTTCTCGGCCGCTTCCGACACCTTGTTGGTGATCACGCCGGCGCCGGTGTGGATGGTCGCGTATTCGCGGTCCAGGCCCGGCAGCACCTGCATTTCCACCGCGCCGATGTTGAGCAGCTTTTCGGTGTTGATCACGGCCGACATCGGTGTCAGCGGAATCGCGCCGCCGGTGTAGCCGGTGCCGCCGCCGCGCGGGATGATGGTCAGGCCCAGTTCGATACAGCCTTTGACCAGGCCGGCCAGTTCCTCTTCGCCATCGGGGGTCAGCACCACGAACGGATACTCGACGCGCCAGTCGGTGGCGTCGGTCACGTGGCTGATGCGCTTCATGCCGTCGAAGCAGATGTTGTGCTTGTCGGTGTAGCGGCCCAGCACCTTGTAGGTGCGCTTGCGCAGATCGTAGACCTGCTTGAATTCCTCGCCGAAGTCGGCCACCGCCTTGCCGGCCGCGCGCAGCAGCTTGACCACGTTGGCGCTGCGCTGGCGCGATGCTTCATCGTTCTCCGCTTCGTCGACGCTGAGGCGGCGCTTGTCCACCTCGGCCAGACGGTGATGCAGCGCGGTGATCAGTTCCTGGCGGCGCTTGGGGTTGTCCAGCAAATCGTCCTGCAGATACGGGTTGCGGCGCACGGCCCAGATATCGCCCAGCACCTCGTACAGCATGCGCGCCGAACGGCCGGTCTGGCGCGCCCCGCGCAGCGAATCCAGCAGCGACCACGATTCCTCACCCAGCAGGCGGATCACGATCTCGCGATCGGAAAACGACGTGTAGTTATAAGGAATTTCCCGCAGGCGCGTGGCCTCCGGACCGTGGGGCGTTTCCGCCAGCAAAGCTTGGATTTGAGCAGGGGCGTTCATTATGCGATTCAGACAGTAGACAGTACCCGGGAGGGCCATTCTAGCCTATTGCGGCGCACCACGAGGGAACAGCCTTAGATGGCCTAAGGACTCTGCTTCAGCCAAAAACCCGGCAAAAATTTGTAAATCATCTGCATTGCCGGCAGGATCATGCAAATCAATGACGACAAACTGAATCAAATTTATGCATAAGCTTATGCCGCAATATGATTACTTGCACCAGATTAGCTCAGCATTTGCCCGATTCGATGCCACACTCCGTCCGGCACGTACAACAGCAGGCTGGTCATGGTCAGATAGCGCAGGCCCTTGCCGATGGCCATGTAGGCCACGCTGGGCCAGAACGGCAGCCGCAACCAACCGCCCAGCGTGCACAGCGGATCGCCGATGCCGGGCAGCCAGGCCAGCAACATGGTCTTGGCGCCGTAGCGCTCCAGCCAGTGAAACCAGCGGCTTTTGCGTTCTTTGGCAAAGGTCTGCTTGGCTTGATAGCCCATCCAGTAATCGATGGCCCCGCCGATGGTATTGCCGACCGTGGCGACGCCGATCACGCTCCAGAACAATGCCTGATTGGCCTTGATCACCGCAAACACCGCCGGCTCCGAGCCCAGCGGCACCAGCGTGGCCGACACCAGGCTGATGATGAACACCGAGGTCAGGCCAACTTCCGGCGCCGCGAGCAGGTGCAGCAGCCAGCTAATTGCAGATTCGACCATCGGTTTCTTTGAGCTGAGGGAAAGGTGTCATTATAATGAGTCCACACCGCACGATTGAATAGTCCGGTCCCAGCCCATCCAGCCCGGACCTGCGCCCCTGCTCCACCCGGTCACCCGCCGGATAGTTAGCATCGAAGATTCCCGAAGTTGAACCTCTTTGTCTGCCGAATATGACTACCGACTATCTGAAGAAAGTACTGACCGCGCGCGTCTATGACGTTGCTGTTGAAACCCCGCTGGAACTGGCGCCGACCCTGTCGCAGCGCTATGAAAACCGAATTTATTTCAAGCGCGAGGACATGCAGGACGTGTTCAGCTTCAAGATTCGGGGCGCCTATAACAAGATGGCCCATCTGTCCGACGCGCAGCGCAAGCGCGGCGTGATTTGCGCCTCGGCCGGCAACCACGCCCAGGGCGTGGCCTTCTCCGCCAACCGCATGGGCTGCCGCGCCGTCATCGTCATGCCGACCACCACGCCACAAGTGAAGGTGGATGCGGTGCGCGCGCGCGGCGGCGCCGATGTCGAGGTGGTGCTGCACGGCGAGTCCTACACCGACGCCTACAACCACGCGCTGACGCTGGAAAAGGAACAGAAGCTGACCTTCGTGCACCCGTTCGACGACCCCGACGTGATCGCCGGCCAGGGCACCATCGGCATGGAAATCCTGCGCCAGCATTCCGGCCCCATCCACGCCATCTTCGTGCCCATCGGCGGCGGCGGCCTGATCGCCGGCATCGCCGCTTACGTCAAGCAGATCCGCCCGGACATCAAGATCATCGGCGTGCAGTCGCTGGATTCCGATGCGATGGCGCGCAGCCTGAAGGCCGGCGAGCGCGTCACCCTGGCCGACGTCGGCCTGTTTGCCGACGGCACCGCGGTGCGCCTGGCCGGCGAGGAAACCTTCCGCCTGGCGCAGCTGTACGTGGACGAGGTGGTGGTGGTCGATACCGACGCCATCAGCGCCGCCATCAAGGACGTGTTCACCGACACCCGCAGCATCCTGGAGCCGTCCGGCGCGCTGGCCATCGCCGGCGCCAAGGCCTACGTCGAGCGCGCCGCGCTGACCAAGGACCCGATCAGGAACGAAACCCTGATCACCATCGCCAGCGGCGCCAACATGAACTTCGACCGCCTGCGCTTCGTCGCCGAGCGCGCCGAGCTGGGCGAGGCGCGCGAGGCGCTGTTCGCCGTCACGCTGCCCGAGCAGCGCGGCAGCTTCCGCCGCCTGTGCCAGCTGGTCGGTTCGCGCAACGTCACCGAGTTCACCTACCGCATCAGCGACAAGGATGACGCCCACGTGTTCTGCGGCGTGCAGATCGCCGACCGCAACGAATCGGGCGCGCTGGCGCGACGCTTCGAGGAACACGGCTTCAAGGCGCTGGACCTGACCCACGACGAGCTGGCCAAGACCCACTTGCGCCATCTGGTCGGCGGCAAGAGCCCGCTGGCCGACAACGAGCTGCTGTACCGCTTCGAGTTCCCCGAACGTCCGGGCGCGCTGATGCGCTTCCTCGATTCGATGGCGCCGAACTGGAACATCTCGCTGTGCCATTACCGCAGCCAGGGCGGCGACGTCGGCCGCATCGTCATCGGCCTGCAGGTGCCGCCCGAGGAAATGAGCGATTTCGCGCAATTCCTCGCCACGCTGGGCTACCGCTACTGGGACGAGAGCGCGAACCCGGTGTACCAGCTGTTCCTCGGCTAAGGCCGCGCACGGTTGAAAGCAGGTCTGCCGCAGTCTTAATATAATTGCACGTTGGGCATATTTGACTGCGGGAGCGCCATGTCTACCGAAATGCAGTTTTCCAGCAATTATCAGGATCTCAGCAACGCGTCCGGCGTCGATGCCGGCTTCCAGTTCGAGTTTTACTGCCAGCGCTGCAGCGACCGCTGGCGCACCCGTTTCGAGCCGTATCGCAGCGGCCAGGCGTCCGGCTGGGTGCAGAAGGGCGCCAGCCTGTTCGGCGGCCTGCTCGGCAGCGCCAGCAGCGTGCTGAACGGCGTCGCCGAGGCCGGCTGGCACAGCGCGCGCGACGACGCCTTCACCGGCGCGGTGGCCGCGGCCAAGGCCCATTTCAACCGTTGCGGCGATTGCCACCGCTATGTGTGCGAACCGTGCTTCGACGCGGCCAAGGGGCTGTGCTTCAATTGCGCGCCGAATGTCAACGTCGCCATCACCCAGGCCCGCGCGCAGGGCGAGATCACCGGCGCGCGCGAAGTGGCCACCGAGGAGGGTTATGCCCGCGGCCGCCAGCGCGACGCCACCCCAGCCATGCAACTGGTCTGCCCGCAGTGCCGCACCGAGACGCATGGCGCCAAGTTTTGTCCCGAGTGCGGTTTCAGGATGGCGCAGCAGGTGGCGTGCAGCCATTGTTCCACCATGCTGGAGCCGGGCACCAAGTTTTGCACCGAGTGCGGCCAGCGGCAGACGTGACGCCGGCGCGTTACAATGTCGCCACCTCCATCGTCTTTCCCGCTCACATGACCAACACCGCCGACCAGTCCCCGCTGGGGAAAACCTCTGCCTATCGCACCGATTACGCGCCGGAACTGCTGTTCCCCATCCCGCGCCAGGGCAAGCGCGACGAGCTGGGCTTGTCGGGCACGCTGCCGTTCTTTGGCGTCGATATCTGGAACGCGTATGAGATTTCGTGGCTGAACCTGCGCGGCAAGCCGCAGGTGGCGATTGCGCGCATCACCTTCCCGGCCGACTCGCCCAACATCATCGAATCGAAGTCGTTCAAGCTGTACCTGAACTCGTTCAACCAGACCCGGCTGGAAAACGTCGCGGCGCTGAAGGCGCTGCTGCAGCAGGATCTGTCGGCCGCGGCCGGCGGCAATGTGCACATCATCCTGACCCAGCCGGAAGAGTTCGGCATGGTGAGCATGGGCGAGCTGGACGGGCTGCTGCTGGACCGCCTCGATATCGAGGTCGACAACTACAGCCCGTCCCCGGACATCCTGAGCGCCGCCTTCGACGAAGAGCCGGTCGAGGAAAAACTGGTCTCGCACCTGTTGAAGTCGAACTGCCTGGTCACCGGCCAGCCGGACTGGGCCAGCGTGCAAATCCATTACGCCGGTCCGCAGATCGACCAGGAAAGCTTGCTCAAATACCTGATCGGCTTCCGCGAGCACAACGAATTCCACGAGCAATGCGTGGAGCGCATCTTTGTCGACATCCTGCGCCAGTGCCAGCCGCAGCAGCTGGCCGTGTACGCGCGCTACACGCGCCGCGGCGGGCTGGACATCAACCCATGGCGCAGCAACTTCAGCACCGCGCAGAAGCCGCCGAACCTGCGCAACGCGCGCCAGTAAGCCAGCGGTGCGCGGCGCCCCAGGCGTCTGACTGCGCGCACGCCGCGGCGCAAGTTACGCGCCGACCGGTGCGTCGGTCGAGAATGCCAGGTCCCTCTGCGCTTCCAACTCGGCCAGGCGCGCCGACAATGCGCGCTGCATGCCGGTCCAGGCATCGCTGCCCAGCGCCAGCCGTTTCGGCGCCGGCGTCTGCGCCACACTGGCGATCATCAGTTCCACCATTTTGGCCGGATCGCCGATGGGCACGGCTTTGCGTTCCTCCAGCATACGACGCGCCAGACTGGCTGGCGTGCCGTCGTAGGCTGCCAGCCGCGGCGCCAGCTGCGAACTGCCATAACGGAATTGCGTGCGCGCGCCACCCGGCTCGACAATGGTCACGCCGATATTGAAGCCGGCCACTTCCTGCTGCAGGGCATCGGCAAAGCCCTCGATGCCCCACTTGGCAGCGTGATACAGCGAAGCGCCGGGCATCGCCATCTGTCCGCCCATGGTGGAAATTTGCAGGATGCGGCCGCCGCCCTGCGCGCGCAGATGCGGCAAGGCAGCGCGCGCCACTTGCATCGAGCCGATCAGATTGGTCTGAATCTGTTGCACGAGCTGCTCGTCGGTCACCTCTTCGGCCGCGCCGAACAAGCCGTAGCCCGCATTGTTGACGATGACATCGATACGCCCAAGCGCGCCATAGGCGGCGTCCACCGCGCGCCGCACGGCGGGCGTGTCGCGCACATCCAGTTGCGCCAGCCACAGCCGATCGCCATAGCGCGCAGTCAAATCGGCCACGCTGTCCAGCTTGCGCACCGTGCCCGCCACACGCTCGCCGCGCGCCAGCAGTTGTTCAGCCATCAAACGGCCAAAGCCGCTGCTGATGCCGGTAATCATCCAGTTGCTCATGCATCCTCCTCGTGAAAACGCCACGATACGGTCAGCAGCCCAGATTTTGAATACTTGAAAGTCGCTAATTCATGCGCAATAATCTGAGGATGAGCGATCCCCTTTCCGATGTCCTGCGCCTGGTCAGCGCACACTCCGTCGTCTCGGGCGGGCTGGTGGCGGGCGGTTCCTGGGCCATCGCCTTCCCGGCGGTGGGCACCATCAACTTTTTCGGCATCCTGCGCGGCAGCTGCTGGCTGATCCATGGCGACCAGCCGCCACAGCGCATCGGCGCCGGCGACATCTTGCTGCGCTCGGCGCACAAGCAGCTGATACTGTGCAGCGACCTCGATGCCGCGCCCGTCGATCTCTACACCGTGGTGGCCGGCAAGAAAGAGGGCATGAGCCGCCTCGGCGCCGGCGATGACTTCTTCATGTTGGGCGGGAAAGTCGCGCTCGATGCCGACAGTGGCAAGTTGCTGCTCGACGCGCTGCCGGCCACCATCCGCATCGCCGCCGGCTCGCCGCACGCGGCCGGGATGCAATGGCTGCTGCAACAACTGGTGCAGGAACAGACCAGCGCCCTGCCCGGCACTGGCGCGGCCTCGTCGCAGCTGGCGCATCTGCTGTTCATCCAGGTCCTGCGCGCGTACCTGGCAGATGCCGGTACGGACGCCGCGGGCTGGCTGCGGGCCGCCAGTGATCCGCGGCTGGCGCCGGTGCTATCGATGTTGCATGACGAGCCAGGCCGCAACTGGCAGCTGGGGCAATTGGCCAAGGCCGCCGGCATGTCGCGCGCCAGCTTTGCCGCCTATTTCAAAATCGTGGCCGGCGTCGCGCCGCTGACCTATCTGGCGCACTGGCGCATGCGGCTGGCGGCCCGCGACCTGCGCGGTGAAAGCACTACCTTGGCCGTGCTGGCCCAGCGTTACGGCTATGGTTCCGAGAGCGCCTTCAGCAATGCGTTCAAGCGCATCACTGGCTACGCGCCAAAAAGCTACCGAACGATGAAATCAGGCGTATGATGAGATCCACAACGTCTGTTGCCGGACCGTTCGGCATCGCCATCGCCGAAAACGAGAAAAAACGGTAAATCGGGGCGGTTTGTCGCAAAAAACCGGTGTTTTCCAAGAATTGTGAACAGAAATAGCCAATCGTTTCTGCAGTGCATTTTTACCAGCTGATGGCTGGGCCCGTTACGGGCGCAAACGCAACGTCGGTGCGAGCAAAGTGAGTTACACGGGGACCAAACCAGCCTATAATTCTGCTCGCGTGACACCCTTGTGCGGTGCAACATCACCTGTCGTATTATGAACAACCTGAGCAAAATACTTTCTCTCGAGAACGTACTGCTGGACCTGGAAGTTTCCAGCAAAAAGCGCGCTTTCGAGCAAGCCGGTCTGATCTTCGAAAACAATTGCGGTATCGCCCGCTCCACCGTCTCGGATAACCTGTTCGCGCGCGAGCGCCTCGGTTCGACCGGTCTGGGCCATGGCGTCGCCGTGCCGCACGGCCGCATCAAGGGCATGAAGAGCCTGAAGTCGCCGCTGGCCGCGTTCGTGCGCCTGGCCGAGCCGATTCCGTTCGAGTCGCCGGACGGCAAGCCGGTGAACCTGTTGTTCTTCCTGCTGATTCCGGACCACGTGACCCAGCAGCACCTCGAGATCCTGTCCGAGATCGCCGAGATGTTCTCCGACGACGCCTTCCGCAGCGCGCTGAGCACCGACACCGATCCGAAATCGGTGCACTCGCGCATCACCAACTGGCTGCCGACGCTGCAAGCCACCGGCTGACAGGGATGGGTTAAACTAGGGATAGTTCAACCCATCACCATAAAGACGCCCCATGCTGCAAACTCCGCTGACGATACAACGGCTCTACGACGACAATCGCGAAAGTTTGCAGCTCGGCTGGTTCGCCGGCTTCCCCGGCGGCGACCGCCAGATCTCGGGCGACGTGGCGTCCGCCGCCGACCAGGTCGGCCACCTGAACACCATCCACCCGGGCCGCATCCAGGTCTTCGGCCACCAGGAAATCAACTACTACCAGCGCCTGAAATCGCTGACGCGCGCGCACGTGATCGGCGAGCTGATCGCCGGCGGGCCGCCGGCGCTGATCATTGCCCAGGGGCTGGAAACGCCGCCCGACATCCTGGCCATCTGCGACGAGAAAAACATCCCGCTGTTTTCGACCCCGTTGCCGGCGGCACAGGTGATCGACTTCCTGCGCGTCTACCTGTCGAAGAAGCTGGCGCAGCGCATCATCATGCACGGCGTGTTCATGGACGTGCTGGGCGTGGGCGTGCTGATCACCGGCGACTCCGGCCTCGGCAAGAGCGAGCTGGGCCTGGAACTGATTTCGCGTTCGCACGGGCTGGTGGCCGACGACGCGGTGGAGTTTTCGCGCATCGCGCCCAACATGATCGAGGGCCGCTGCCCACCGCTGCTGCAGAACCTGCTGGAAGTGCGTGGCCTGGGCCTATTGGACATCAAGGCCATCTTTGGCGAAACCGCCGTGCGCCGCAAGATGCGGCTGAAGCTGATCGTGCACCTGGTCCGCCGCGGCGCGGCCGACGAGGAAGTCGAGCGCCTGCCGTTCCAGTTCCCGACCGAGGATGTGCTGGGGCTGCCAATCCGCAAGGTGGTGATCCCGGTGGCGGCCGGCCGCAACATCGCCGTGCTGCTGGAAGCCGCCGTGCGCAACACCATCCTGCAACTGCGCGGCATCGACACCCTGCAAGAATTTATGGAGCGCCAAAGGCAAGCGATGAGCGGCGATTAACGCACCGATGGTATCATCGGGAATATGCGTATCGTTCTCATCACCGGCATCTCCGGCTCCGGCAAATCCGTCGCCCTCAACGTTCTGGAAGACACGGGACATTACTGCGTCGACAATCTGCCGCCCGCCCTGCTTTCCAACCTGGTCGACACCCTGACGGCCGAGGGCCTGCAATCGCTGGCCGTGGCGGTCGACGCCCGCAGCGCCGAATCGCTGGCCACGCTGCCCGGCAACGTCCAGCGCCTGCGCGAGCAGGGGCACGACGTCAAGGTGATGTTCCTGACCGCGAATACCCACTCGCTGGTGGCGCGCTTTTCGGAAACCCGCCGCAGCCATCCGCTGTCGCACGAATTAAGGCCGGGCCAGAACCCGGCCGGCCGCCGCACCCTGATCGAATGCATCATGGAAGAGCGCGAGCGCCTGTCGCCGATCGAAAAACTGGGCCATGTGATCGACACCTCGGAGCTGAGCGCCAACAAGCTGCGTGCCTGGGTCAAGGACCTGGTGGCGATCGAAGGCGCGCCGCTGACGCTGTTCTTCGAGTCGTTCGCCTTCAAGCTGGGCGTGCCGATGGACGCCGATTTCGTGTTCGACGTGCGCGCGCTGCCCAACCCCTATTACGACCTGACGCTGCGCCCGCTGACCGGCATGGACGCGCCCGTCGTCGATTTCCTCGACGCCCAGCCCAGCGCCGGCGAAATGCTGAACGATATCCGCAGCTTCGTGGAAAAATGGCTGCCCGCCTTCAAAAGCGACAACCGCAGCTACCTGACCGTGGCGCTGGGCTGCACCGGCGGTCAGCACCGCTCGGTCTACATGGCGGAAAAACTCGCCGCCCACTTCAGCGCCGCCGAGCGCGTGGTCCTGCGCCACCGCGAACAATAATCACAGGTGCCGCAGCGGGTGCGCGTAGTCGGGCCAAACTGGTTCGAAGAAGCGTCGCACCATGTGGTCGGTGACCTGTTCCAGCGCCGCCGGCCGCCATTCCGGCTGATTGTCCTTGTCGATCACCAAGGCGCGCACGCCTTCGATGACTTCGCCGTTTTCAAAGTTGCGGCGGACCACGGCGCGCTCCATGCGCAGGCAGCCTGCCACGTCCAGTTCCGCCCCCCGCCTGATCAGTTCATAGGTGACGCACATCATCAGCGGCGAGCGGCTGGCCATCATTTCCAGCGTTTTCTGCGCGAACGGGCCGCTGTCGGCTTGCAGCGAAGCGACAATGGCCGGCACAGAGCCGGCGCTGAAGTGCCGCTCGATGGCGGCGCGATCGGCCTCCAGCGCGCCACCGCCAGCCTTGTGCATGCTGCTGTACGCCTGGATGGCGACCGGCAGATCCAGCCCCGGCGTACTGTTCAGCAGCTCTTCCAGCGCGGCGCGGTCGGAAGTCGGCGCGTAATGATCGGCCAGGCCGGCGTACAAGGCATCGGCGGCGTCGATGGTGACGCCGGTGATCCCGAGGTAGTAGCCCAGCGCGCCCGGCGCACGCGACAGGAAATAGCTGCCGCCGACATCCGGAAACAGGCCGATGTTCACTTCCGGCATCGCCATCTTGGTCTTCTCGGTGACGACGCGCACGCGCGCATCCGGCCCGGCTTGCGCGATGCCCATGCCGCCGCCCATCACCACGCCATCCATCAGCGCAATGTAGGGCTTCGGATAAAAATGCACCAGATGATTGAGCGAATATTCCTCGGTGAAGAAATCCTCCACCAGCGCGCTGCCCCCCTGCGGCGTGGCCTTGCCCGCATCGTGGAAGAAGCGGATGTCGCCGCCGGCACAGAACGCCTTTTCGCTACTGCTGCGGATGACCACCGCCGCCACCGCCTCGTCCTCGCGCCAGGCGAGCAGCGCTTGCGTGATGCCGCGCACCATGTCGAGCGACAGGGAATTCAGGGCCTTGGGCCGGTCCAGCACGATGAAGCCGGTGCCGTTGCTGACGCTGGTATGGACGTGTTCACTCATGATCGAACCGGGCTATGGTGGAAAACCCTATTTTAGCGCCACATGCTCGAGCGGGTTCGGCGTATCGAGCGAGCCGCCCATGCGCGGCTGCCACTGCGGTTTGGTGCCCGGCGGCGGCGCCTTGCCCTCGTGACGGTTGTAGATGGTGGTCACCTCGCGGCTGCCCACCGGCTCCTGCTCGACTCCGGTACGTTTCGCAATGCCGGACGGATCGGCCGAGCCGGCCACGGTAAAGGCCACGATCTTGTCCAGCCGCGCATCGTGCAGGTCCAGGATGGAGGCGATGAACACCAGCGGCGTGGCCGCGTACACCTGATAGTGCAATGCCTTGCCGGCGCGCTCCATCTCGGTCGGCAGCGAACCGTCGGCCTCGGCCTGGCCCATGGCGTGGTCGAACACCTTGCGGCCCCAGTCCAGATAACGCGGATCGCCGGTCACGCCGCCCACCGCCGTCACCGCCAACCCTTCCCAGTAGTAGTGATTGTTGCGGCCGCCCTTTTTGGCGTCCGAGTGCGCGATGGTGGCATCGGCCAGCGCCTTGAACCACGCCTCGATGGTTTGGCGCTGCGCCGCCGTCGCCGCCGGCTTCAGGCGCGCGTAGTTGAGCGCCATGCCGCTCAGGGTCCACTTGCGCACGTAATATGCCTGCTCGCTCGACATCTTGCCCAGCATGGCTTTCTGCTCGGCCCAGCTGTTCAGCCAGGCCAGACCGCAGGCCGGATCGCCCTGCCCGTTCGCATCTTTCGCCACCTGGCCGAGGAAATCCTCGATCGGCCTGGTGTTGGCGATGTTACGCGCGCGCAGCACCGGATCGATCACCGAGTGGTGCGCGTCCGAGTAATAGCCGTTGGCTTCGATGTCCGATTTGGCCGGCGGCGCCTCGGTGCAGGCCAGCGCCAGCGGAGCGGACAACGCCAGCATTAACGATATAAATAATTTCATGATGCTCCAGTCAGAAGGTTGCGCTCAGCTTGACCTGATAGGTGCGGCCGTCCACGTCCAGGCGGCGCGGCTTCAGGATCGAGCCCTCGTATTCCTCGCGCACCGCGTTGGTCATGTTGAACGCGTCGAAAGAAATCTTGTAATTGCCGGCGAAGGTGTAACTGGCCGACATGTCCAGCTGGCCACGCGCCTTGACCGAACGCGCCGCGCCGTTGAAGGTGCCGCCCGCCGCCAGGTCGTAATCGTCGCGGTAGTTGTACACCGCGCGCACGCCCCAGGTCTTGGTTTCATAGTAGCTGATCAGGTTGTAATTATTGCGGGAAACGCCAGGCAGGGTCGCCGGCGAGCCATCGTCGTTCTTGCCCTTGATGGTGGTGTAGGCATAGTTGAAGCCGCCGCCGAGGTTGTTCCATGGCCATGGCAGCCAGTCCAGGTTTTGCTGGATGTTGAACTCGACGCCGTTGACCTTGATCTTCTGCTGATTGGCCTGGCCGCTGATCACCACGCGCGCCGGCTGCAGCGACGGCGCCTGGTCGGTGCCGACATTGACCAGGATGTCGCTCAGGCAGTTGCTGCCCACCACGCTCAGGTGGCCCAGGCCCAGCGCGGTCGCGTCGGCCGGGCACAGGCGGTTGATGTCGCGCACCGGACCGACCAGGCCTTTGACATCCTTCTGGAACACGGTCAGCGCCACCAGCCCGTTGGGACGGTTGTACCACTCCAGCGCCAGGTCGAAGGAATTGGCGGTGTACGGTTTCAGATCGGCGCTGCCCAGCACCACGTTATAGGTCGGCGTGGCGGTGCCCTGCGCCGGCTCGGTCACCACCGTGGACGGCGTGATGTCGCGCGGCTGCGGCCGCACGAAGGTGCGGTAGGCGGCGGCGCGCAAGGCCAGCTTCTCGCTCAGGTCGGCCTTGGCCACCAGCGACGGCAGGAAGTTGTGATAATTCTGCTCGAACTGGCGCGGGGTCTTGGTGGTGACCACCTTGGTGCCGCCCGGAATGCTGACGGTCTTGTTGCTGGTGTCCACCGAGTCCACGGTTTCGCGCGTGGTCTCGTAGCGGCCGCCCAGGTTACCCTTGACCGGAATGCCGAACAGATCGGTGCCCCAGATGCTGGACACATAGGCCGAGGCGATCTTGTTCTTCACCGAGAAGTTATACGAGGAAAAGCCCGGATCGGCATCGTTGTTGACCAGGCCGTACTGGGTCAGTGTCTGGCCCGGCAGCAAGGTCACCGGCGTCACCGCCTTCAGCACCGAGGGGATGTCGACCGCCACCCAGTTCCTGGTGTAGCCGGGGATATAGCCGTCGGCAAAGGTGGACACGTAGGGATTGGTGATCGCCAGCGAGGGCTGGATCGCCGCGAAGTTGATGCCCTGCGCGGTGTTGCGGGTGCCGCTGGACACGAACTCGTTCTGCTCGGCGCGCAAGCCCAGTTTCACCGATTTGAAGAAACCCTGCTCGAAGCTGCGCTCCATCGAGGCCTGCACCGAATCCACCGAGGTCAGCGCGCGGCCGTTGGTGCCGGTCACGCCGAAGCGGTCGTTGCCGTTGTTGCGCGCCTGCGTGACCGAGGTGCCTGGACGCTGGTCGTACGGGCCGGGATTGATGTGGCTGTCCGTGGGGGTGAACAGGGTCAGGATGGAGTCGGCCAGATCGCTGCCGCCCGAGTAGTAATGGCCGTACGTGCCATTGCTGCCAGGCAGCGTCCGCGCCGACTGCACGATATCGATCTCCAGCTGGTCGGAACGGTTTTCCGCGCGCGAGCTGCTGATGGCGCCGTTGAAGTGCCAGTCGTCGTCTTCCCAATCGACATCGGCCATCAGGCCATGCGTGCGCTGGCGTTGCGGCGCCGAGCGCAGCGAGTCGGTGATGCTGGCGTTGGCGTAATCGTAGGAATTGATCATCGCCTGCTTGCCGTTGGCCGCATCGATGGTGAAGATCGGTCCCAGGTTGCTGATCGGCGAATTGGTGGTCGGGTCGATGTAGTTCAGGTACTGGTTGGACGAGCCCAGCTTGCGGTCGCTGTAATAGCCGGTCAGGTTCAGCCGCGTTTCGCTGTTGACGCGCCAACCGGCGCCGAGCGCGCTGCTCCAGGTGTCGCCGGTGTTGGCGGTCACGGTCTGGCGGATCTGCCCGGGGATCAGGATGCCGTTGGCGTATTCGGATTTCGGATAGCGCTTGTCGAACTCGGCCTGCGTGATGCCGAGGCTGCTCGCGCTCAGCTGGTCGTAATCCTGGATCTGGGTCGAGTCGCGGCGGAAGTTTTCCTTTTTGTAGGCCACCACGCCGAACACCGCCACATCCTTGCCGAAATGCTTGTTCCACGACGCGGTCGCGTTCGGCGTGCTCAGGCGGCCCAGTTCGTCGTACTCGTCGCCGACCGTGATGCCGCCACCATCCTTGCGCTGCAGCGCCGAGGTGATGCGCAGGTCGATGTTGCCGCTCAGGCCGCCCGGCTGCTCGGCCGCGGTCGGGCTCTTCAGCACGGTGACGGCGCTGAAGATGTCGGAGTTGAACGCGCCCAGCGGCGTCGAACCATTCAGCACCGGCTGCGCGAACGACATGCCGTTGATGGTGGTCAGCGCGAACGTGCCCGGCAGCCCGCGCAGGTTGATGGTGGCGTTGCGCGAGCCGGCCTCGCGGTTGATCTGCACGCCGGGAATGCGCTGGATGGCCTCGCCGACGTTGAGGTCGGGGAATCGGCCCAGGCCGTCCGAGGAAATGCTGTCGGTGATTTCCAGCGTGTCGCGCTTCATGTTGACGGCGTCCGCATACGATTTGCGGATGCCCGACACCACCACGGTGCTGCCGCTGTCGGCAGGCGCGCTGTCCTGGGCATGGGCCTGGACGGTGGCGAGGCTGAGCATGGCGATGGCGACGGCGGCGCTCATCGGGCGGATGGCAAGGCTTTTCATCTGTTGTCTCTCTTTGTAGTTATGGAAAACGTTTAACTCTTCAATTAAAACATTTTAGTTAACAAAAAACCATAGTTACAAGAGACTTGTGGGGTAAACGCCGATGCAGCAAACACAACGACAAGAGGGATTGCCAAAATACAGGAAATCGTTTAATGCAGCGCATGCAAAAAAGGGCGTCCTTGCGCGCCCTTTGTTGACGGTGCTGTGGCAGCTAATCAGGCGGCGGCAGCAGGCTGTTCGAAGCTTTCCGGGTAGTGTTTGATCGCGTCGCGATCGTGCGATTGCACTTTGGCTTTGTATTTCATGACCTGGCGGTCCAGTTTGTCGATCAGGGTGTCGATGGCGGCGTACAGGTCTTGCGACAGGCTTTCCACGTAGACGGTCTTGCCGGACATACGCAGGTTGATTTCAGCCTTCTGGCGTTTCTCTTTCTCTTTAAGGTTATCGACAGTCAGGATGACTGCAATATCAATCACTTGATCAAAGTGGCGGGTGACCCGTTCCAGCTTGTTCTGCACGTATTCGCGAATCGCTGCGGTCACTTCGAGATGATGTCCACTGATGGTGAGATTCATACTTACTCCTAAAGAAATGTCGCTGGCGGTCAGTGCGATGCCCATTGAAGCCGGGCGCGCAGGGACCAGGAAACTACAAAGACTTGCGGAGGCTGACTGGCGGGATTTTCAGGGCTTCCCGGTACTTGGCAACAGTACGTCGCGCAATCACCATGCCCTGTTCTCCCAGCATGTCCGCAATCTTACTGTCGGATAAAGGATTTTTAGGGTCTTCTGCTCCTGTCAATTGCACGATCAAAGCACGTATCGCCGTCGAACTGGCTTCCCCGCCCGCCTCGGTGGCGACATGACTGCCAAAGAAATATTTCAACTCAAACATGCCATGCGGGGTCAGCATGTATTTTTGAGTTGTTACCCGAGAAATAGTACTCTCGTGTAAACCCAGTGTATCAGCAATTTCGCGAAGCACAAGGGGGCGCATGGCGACCGCGCCGTGCGAGAAAAAGTTCTTTTGTCGTTCTACTATCGCCTCGGCCACGCGCAGGATGGTGTCGAAACGCTGGCGCATGTTTTTGATCAGCCACTTGGCTTCCTGCAGCTGCGCGCCCATCGCGGTTTCGCCCTTGCCCTGCTTGAGCAGGTTGGCGTACATCTGGTTCACGCGCAGGCGCGGCATGACGTCGTTGTTGAGGCTGACCTGCCAGCCGTTGCGCGACTTCTTGACGATCACATCCGGTACCACGTAATCGGAGACGTCCGACGCGAACGCCGCGCCCGGATGCGGATTGCACTGGCGGATCACGGCCTGCGCTTCACGCAGGTCCTCGTCGTCGCACACCAGGGCTTTTTTCAGCTTGTTGAAATCGCGCTGGGCGAACCAGGCCAGATGGTTTTCCACGATGGCCAGCGCCATGCGCCGCGTCACCATAGGCACGCCGGGCAGGCGCCTGATTTGCAGCGCCAGGCATTCGGCCGCGTTGCGCGCGCCCACGCCCATCGGATCGAAGCTCTGCAGCAGGCTCAGCGCGGTCCGCAGTTCCTCGATTTCCACTTCCAGTTCTGCCGGCAGGCGCGCGTGGATGTCTTCCAGCGATTCTTCCAGGTAGCCGTTCTCATCGAGCGCGTCGATGATCAGTTCCACCAGCGCGCGGTCGCGCGTGGCCAGCACCGTCACGCGCATCTGTTCCATCAAATGGTCGCGCAGCGTGCACTGATGCGCTTCCAGCTGTGGCCGCGCTTCCTCGTCGTCGGTGTTCTTGCTGCGGCCCGAATCGCCCCAGTCCATGTCGGCCTCGGGCGTGGTGCTGTCGGTATCGGCGCCTGGCGCTTCGTAATTATCGGCTTCGGCGGCTGGTGCTTCGGGTGTGGCCGGCCCTTCGGCCGGCGCGGCGTCGGCGGCCGGGGTTTGCTGGCTGATGGCGCCGTCGGCCAGCAGGCGTAATGAGTGGTCCAGCGGGTCGTCGAGACGCTCCAGCAGGGGATTATCGATGAGCAGCTGTTCCAGTTCCTGATGCAGCTCCAGCGTCGACAGTTGCAGCAGCCGTATGGACTGCTGCAGCTGCGGCGTCAACGCCAGGTGCTGCGACGTGCGCAGTTGCAGGGATTGTTTCATAAAGCTTACATTCGGAAATGCTCACCCAGGTAAACACGACGCACCGATTCGTTGGCGATGATGTCGTCCGGACGGCCTGATGCCAGCACCGTGCCCTGGTTGATGATATATGCGCGGTCGCAGATGCCCAGCGTCTCGCGCACATTGTGATCGGTAATGAGGACGCCGATGCCGCGCTCCTTGAGGAAGCGCACGATGCGCTGGATCTCAATCACGGCAATCGGGTCGACCCCGGCGAATGGTTCATCGAGCAGCACGAAGCGCGGGTTGGTCGCCAGTGCGCGCGCGATCTCCACCCGGCGCCGCTCACCACCGGAGAGCGACAGCGCCTGGTTCTCGCGCAGCTTTTCGATCTGCAAGTCGGCCAGCAGGGTATCAAGCCGTTCATCAATCTCAGCCTTGGATAAAGACTTGCCGTCGACCTTCTGGATTTCCAGGACGGCGCGGATATTTTCTTCCACAGTCAGCTTGCGGAACACCGACGCTTCCTGCGGCAGGTAGGACAAGCCCAGCGAGGCGCGACGGTGGATCGGCAGCGACGAAATGTCGGTGCCGCTGATGTCGATGGTGCCGGCGTCCGATGGCACCAGGCCGACGATCATGTAAAACGAGGTGGTCTTGCCGGCACCGTTCGGCCCCAGCAGGCCGACGACTTCGCCGCACTCCACCTGCAGCGAGACGTCATGCACCACCTGGCGCTTGCCGTAGCTCTTCTGCAGACCTTTGACGATCAGGGTGCTGCCGCAGGATGCTTCCATGCTTATTTCCCCGGTGCAGGCTGGTTGTTGGCCGGCGTGGCCGGCGCGGGCGGGTTCAGCTTGTTGGACGGCTGGATCACCATGGTGCTGCGGCCGCCGCCTTCCTTGCTCTCGCCGGTGGAAGTGTTCTTGACCGCGAAGAATTCCTTGCGGCTGTCGTAGGAAATGAATTCGCCGTCGACCTGGCTGGCGACCTTGGTGTTTTCCAGGCGCTTGATCTGCGCCTTGGCGAACAGCTTGACCAGCTCGGTCTTGTTGTCGTATTCGATGCGGTCGGCGCGGCCCTCGACCCACTGCTCGTTCGGGCCGTCCAGCTTCTGGCGGAACGTGGCCTGGGTGCCGCCGCCGGCGGTCAGCACCACGAACTGGTAGCCTTCCGGATCTTCGGTCACCACCGCCTTGGGCGATTTCATCAACAGCGTGCCGCGGGTCAGCACCACGTTGCCGGTGAAGGTCTTGATCTGCTTGACGTCATCGGCGTCCAGCTGGTCGAAAGTGATCTGGGTCGGCTTGGTCGAATCGGCCTTCTCGGCCTGGGCCACGCAGGCGGCCAGCAGCAGCGCCGCCGACACGAGTAATTTGTTCATATTGTTCATCTTCATTCCTCAATGTGCCGTTCGCGGCGGCACCGTAATCGTTCCGCGTCCGCCCAGCGTGATCTGGCGGGTGGCGTTGTTCGCCTTCATGCCGGTGCCGGTGGCGGTCGAGCGGCCGGAGTTCATTTCGACGGGTGCGTCGGTTTCCATGCGCTCCTCGTCCGGGTACACGGTCAGCGTACTGGACTTGAGACGCAGCTCCTGCGCTTGCGGCGTCGCCGGCCGCAGCACATCCACATTACCACTCAGCTTGACGCGCGTATTGTTCTGATCGACCACCGCCGTCTGCGCGTGGATATTCATCGGCGGCTGGTCGCCCGACAGGCTGTGCACGTACGGCTTGTCGATCAGCGACGAGTCGTCGGCCGGCCGGTGCGTCAGCTTGTCGCCGGAGACGATGTAGGCCGGCTGGCCCAGCTTGTTCATGCGTACCGTACTGAAGCGATCGATGATGTAATCGGGCTCGTTGCGGAACTGGTCGATCTCGGCCTGCTGGCCGGACTGGTTGACCACCTGCACCAGCCAGAAGCTGCCGACGGCCACGAAGACGCCGACCACCATGATCACAGTCAGTTGCCAGCGATGGGCTGTTCTTTTACGCATGACGATATCCTATCAGACCAGGAATTGCGCCATCACGCGCGCGTACGTGCCTTGGGCATGCATCAACAATTCGCACACTTCGCGCACGGCGCCACGGCCGCCGAAGGCGGTGGTGGTGTGATGGGCACGCTCCAGCACTTCCTTGCGGCCGTTCGGCACGGCCACCGCCAGCCCCACACGCGCCAGGATCGGCAGGTCCACCACATCGTCGCCGATGAAGCCGACCTGCTCGGCGCTGAGGCCAGTCTTTTCCAGCAGCGCGTTGAACGGCGTCAGCTTGTCATGGCCGCCCTGGTGCAGATGGCTGATGCCGAGATCGGCCGCGCGCCGGATCACCTGCGGCGAGGTGCGCGCGCTGATGATCGCGGTCTGGATGCCGGCTTCCTGGATCAGCTTGATGCCCAGGCCGTCCTGCACGTTAAAGGTTTTCAAGGCTTCGCCATCGGCGCCGTAATGCAGGCTGCCGTCGGTCAGCACGCCGTCGACGTCGAAGATCATCAGCTTGACGCGCGCGGCGCGTTCCACATAAGTCAGTTCGCTCATCAGGTCACTCGTTAAATCACTTTTGCGCGGGTCAGGTCATGGATGTGCAGCGCGCCGACCAGCTTGCCGTCGGCATCGGTCACCAGCATCTGGTTGATGCGGAACTGTTCCATCACGGCCACCGCGTCCACCGCCATCTTTTCCTCGGAAATGGTGCGCGGGTTGGCATGCATCACATCGCCGATGACGATCCGGGTAAAGTCCTGCACCTTTTCGATCATGCGGCGCAGGTCGCCGTCGGTGAACACGCCGACCGGCTTGTTGTCGGCATCGACGATGGCCGTCATGCCCATGCCCTTCTGGGTGATCTCCAGCAGCGCGTCGGTCAGCTTGACGCCGGCGGTCACGCGCGGCACCGCGTCGCCGCTGCGCATCACGTCGCGCACGTGGGTCAGCAGACGGCGGCCCAGCGCGCCGCCCGGATGCGAGCGGGCAAAATCTTCTTCCTTGAAACCGCGCAGATCCAGCAGCGCCACGGCGATGGCGTCGCCCAGCGCCAGCGTCACGGTGGTGGACGTGGTCGGCGCCAGGTTCATCGGGCACGCTTCTTTCTCGACCGCCACGTTCAGGTGCACGTCGGCGACGCGCGCCAGGCTGGAGCCCGGCTTGCCGGTGATGGCGATGACTTTGCTGCCCATGCGTTTTACGACCGGCAGAATGGTCATCAGTTCCGAACTTTCGCCGGAATACGAAATCGCGATGAAGGCATCGTCGGCGGTGACCATGCCGAGGTCGCCATGGGCCGCCTCGGCCGGATGGACGAACAGCGCCGGCGTGCCGGTCGAGGCCAGGGTCGCCGCGATCTTGCGGCCGATGTGGCCGGACTTGCCGATGCCGGACACGACCACGCGGCCCGTGCAGTTCAGCAGCAGGGAAATCGCCTGCACCACGCTGTCGTCGTGCTCCAGCCGGGCGTTCAGGGCATGGATGGCATCCGCTTCATTTTGCAGGGTGTCTCGGGCAAGACGCAGTGCCGTTTTTGCATCAAAAGCTTTCAGCATTGTTTTTTCATGGGTTACACTCATGCCCAAGTATAGCCGATTGAGAAAGCAAAAAACTTGCCAGTCACAACATCCGTGCCCTGAGGGCCCACAAACAACGAACTTTTTTTACTGGCGATGTTGAAATGACGTTTTCACCTCTGGAATTGACATTGTTGTTGCTGGGCAGCGCCGTGCTGGGCGTGGTTGCTTTCCGCATGATGCACCTGCCGCCGATGCTGGGCTACCTGACCGTCGGCATCCTGATCGGCCCCCACGCGCTGGGCCTGGCCGAACAGAGCGAAACCACCCACGGCCTGGCCGAGTTCGGCGTGGTGTTCCTGATGTTTTCCATCGGCCTCGAATTTTCCCTGCCCAAGCTGAAAGCCATGCGCGCCATCGTGTTCGGGCTGGGATTGGCGCAGGTAGTGCTCACTATCGTTGCCACCATGATTTTCGGCTGGGCCATGGCGACGCAGTTGCCGCCACAGCTGCACATCAGCTGGCAGGCTTCGTTCGCGCTGGGCGGCGCGCTGGCGATGTCGTCGACCGCCATCGTCTCCAAGATGCTGACCGAGCGGCTCGAGCTCGAAAGCGAACATGGCCGCAAAATCATCGGCATCCTGCTATTCCAGGATCTGGCGGTGGTGCCGCTGCTGATCCTGATCCCGTCGCTGGGCGAGCGGCCCGACGCCCTGGCCGAGACGCTGGGCTGGGCCGCGCTGAAGGCGGTGGTGGTGCTGGCCCTGCTGTTCGCGGTCGGCCACAAGGTCACGCGCGGCTGGTTCACCATCGTGGTCAAGCGCCGCTCGCAGGAGCTGTTCATGCTGAACCTGCTGCTGGTGGTGATGGCGGCCGCCTGGATCACCGAGCGCGCCGGCCTGTCGCTGGCCCTGGGTGCCTTCGTCGCCGGCATGCTGATTTCCGAGACCGAATACAAGCACCAGGTGGAAGAGGACATCAAGCCGTTCCGCGATGTGCTGCTGGGGCTGTTCTTCATCACCATCGGCATGCTGCTCAACCTGCAACTGGTGCTGGCCAACTGGTGGCTGGTGCTGTTGCTGCTGTGCGCGCCGGTGCTGCTGAAGTTCGCGCTGATCGCCGGCCTCGCCAAGCTGTTCGGTTCATCCGACGGCGTATCCATGCGCATCGGCCTGGCGCTGGCCCAGGCCGGCGAATTCGGCTTCGTGCTGCTGAACCTGGCGTCCGGGCACAACCTGATGGATGCCTACATCGTGCAGGTGGTGCTGGCGTCGATGGTGCTGTCGATGCTGGTGGCGCCGTTCATCATCGCGCAGTCGGACAAGATCGTGATGAAGTTTTCCAGCAACGAATGGATGATGCAGTCGCTGCAGCTGACCAGGATCGCCAGCCGCACCATGTCCACCAACAAGCACGTGATCGTGTGCGGCTTCGGCCGCAGCGGCCAGCGCCTGGCGACCCTGCTGGCGGAAGAAAAAATCGACTATCACGCGCTCGACATGGACCCGGAGCGCGTGCAGGAAGCGCAGTCGGCCGGCGCCAACGTCTCCTACGGCGATGCCGGCCGGCGCGAGAGCCTGGTGGCCGCCGGCATCTACCGCGCCAGCGCGGTGGTGATTTCCTATGCCGACACGCCGTCCGCGCTGCGCGTGCTGCACCAGGTGAACGAACTGACGCCGGCGCTGCCGGTGATCGTGCGCTCGCACGACGATACCGATCTGGACCGGCTGAAGGCGGCCGGTGCGGCCGAGGTGGTGCCGGAAGTAATGGAAGGCAGCCTGATGCTGGCCTCGCACGCGCTGGTGATGCTGGGCGTACCGCTGCGGCGCGTGGTGCACCGGGTGCAGGCGGCGCGCGAGGAACGCTATGCCTCGCTGCGCGGCTACTTCCCCGGCGTGAACGATGCGGATGAGGATTCGGAGCAGGAAGAACGGCTGCATTCGGTGACGCTGACCGGCAGCGCCGGCTGCGTCGGCCGCGAGCTCGGTTCGATCGATGTCGCCGGCTGCGGCGCCGAAGTGGCCAGCATCCGCCGCGGCAAGGGTGGACTGGAAGTGTCGCCGGACACCATGCTGCAGGCCGGCGACGTGGTGGTGCTGCGCGGCGCGGCCGACGCCGTCAACCGCGCCGAACAACGCCTGCTGCGCTGATCACTTGGTCGGCGCCGGCCTGGCGTCGATCTTCACACGGAACAGGCCGTACGATTTCTCGCGCTGGTCGTGGCCGCCGTGGAAAATCGCCTGGCGGTGCAGCTGGTTGGCGGTGAAGTACAGATACCCATCCGGCCCGATCGACATGGTATCCGGCCACAGCAGACGGCCGTCGCTGGCGATGGTGGTCCAGCTGCCATCCGGCGCGCGCTTGCGGATGCTGTTGTGCTCATAGTCGGTGGCGTACAGCGCGCCATTCGCATCGGCTTCCAGGCCGTCCGACGCGCCCTTCTCGCCCAGATCCTTGACCGCCGCCGCCAGTTGCGCCTCGCTCACCTTGGGATCGCGCAGCAGCGCGGCCGGCACCGAGTACAGGTGGCGGCTCGACAGCGGGCTGTAGTACAAAGTCTGGCCATCGGCCGACAGCGCGATCCCATCCGACGCCACCGTGAACTTCTGCGTGCTGCCGTCGCCAGTGCGCACTTTCATGCTCTCGCCTTCCACCGTCGGAATGAAATCGGGATCGGGCGAGGTGGAGGCGTGGCCGCTCAAACGGCGCTGCGCCTTGCCGCTGGCCAGATCGAGCACGATGATGGCGCCCGGACCGCTCAGCGAGGAATCCGTCACATACGCCACGCCCTGCGCGCCGACACGGAAATCGAAGCGTACATCGTTGACGTAGGTGGTCGGCAGAATCACGCTGGATGGGAAGGCGATGCTTATGCTGACCTGGTCGGTGGCCAGATCGACCGCCACCAGCTTGGGCGCTTTCGGTGCGGCAAAGCCCGGCGCCGAAGTATCCAGCACCCACAGCTTGCCGCGGCCGTCGGCCACCACGCTCTGCACACTGGAGAAATCGGCATTCGCGGCCTGGCTCGGATAGGCCACCACGCGGCCATCGCGCAGCTCGCCCACGCTGAATTTCACATCATCGCCCCACTGCGGGAAATTGACGAAGATACGGCCGGTCTCGGACACGCTGACGCCGGTCGGCATGGCGTCATGGAAGGCAAACACGCGCTCGGCGTGGCCGATCGGTCGTTCCTGCGGCACGCTCTCGGCAGCCTGCACGTTGAGGGAAAACGCCAGGGCGATGGCGGCGGCGATGCGGATGGTTTTCATGGCGGGCCTTTCAAAGCGGAGTTAAGTTGTAGCCATCTTATTACCTGCCATAACGCAGATAAACCAGCTCAACAAAACAACTCTTTCAAGGGAGCGCCGAAAATCGCTTATCCCGGCAACAGGCTGACCACGCGGTTGCGGCCGCCATCCTTGGCCGCGTACAACAGCTCGTCGGCACGCGCGATCAGCTCGCGGGCGATAGCTTCGGCCTCGCCGTCCGCCGCCGGGTCCAGGCTGGCCACGCCGATCGACACCGTCACCGACAGCCGCAGCTCGGGCGACAACACAATCATGCTGTTGGCGACGCTGGCGCGGATGCGCTCGGCCACGAAGGCCGCGCTGTCCAGGTTGGCGTTGATCAGCAGCGCCACGAATTCCTCGCCGCCGAAGCGCGCCAGCGCATCGGAGGTGCGCAGCTCGTTCTTGATGCGCGCCGACACTTCGCGCAGCACCTCGTCGCCGCCGCCATGGCCGACCGTGTCGTTGACGCGCTTGAAGTGATCGATGTCGATGTACATGAAGGAAATCGGATATTGCTGTCGGCGTGCGCGCGCGATCTCTTCCAGCAGGCGGCGGTCGATGTAGCGGCGGTTGTAGACACCGGTCAGCGAATCGGTCAGGCCGATGTACTTCAGCATCTCGTTGCTGATCACGTTTTCCAAGCAGATGGCAATGATCGAGGCCATGTGCTCGATGAAATCCGTGCCCAGGCTGGGCGTGAAGCGGGTCGGGTCGCAGCTGCCCAGGTTCAGGCTGCCGATGATGCGGCGGTTGCGCAGCAGCGGCACCAGCGCCACGCTCTGCAGGCCGGACGGCGCGGTCGGGAACGTGGCCGCGTGACGCTGCGCGTCGTACATGCCGAGGATGGGCTTGGGCGTGGGCGAATAGGCGTTGCGGCGGCCCAGGTCGAAGCCCAGGCCGTTGATGTTTTCGACGAACTGCAGACCGGGAAAATCCTCGAACACCACGTCCAGCTTGAGCATGACGGTGCGGATGTCGGCATCTTCGTCCACCAGCGTCAGGGTAACGCTGTCGAGTTCGGAAATGATGGGCAGCACGCGGAAGATGGTACCGACCAGCTCGGGGAAGTTACTGGCGCTGACAATCTCCAGGTCGAACGCCTGGTGCCGGGTCATGATGGAATGGTTGCGTTCCGCCTGCTCCAGCAGGTAGGCCATGCGCGCACGCAGGGCACGGTTTTCCGCCGCCAGCTCCTTCACCTGATCGGCGGGATCTGCCTGCGGCGCCAGTTTGCCTGTTGCGGTCTGTGTCATGTGCCCTTCACCCCGATGTCATGCGTCTCTCAACATTACGCCAAGTTTAAGTTCTTGTGAACATTTTACTTGTTTAAAAAGCCAGTGTGACAACGATTTCCTGGCCGACCCGCACACGCTGCTCGTCGCCGCCGGTCAGGATCGCGTTCATGCCGAAGCACAAGGCGCCGTCCAGTTCCGGCTTGGCGCGGTAGCTTTGCATGACGTACATCGGGTCCGGACCGAACTCGCCGGTTTCCTGGTTAATCGACGGCATCGGGCAGCGCGGGCAGGGCTTGACCGGCTTCAGCGTGACATCGCCGATCGCGAACGATTCGGCGTAGTCTTCCTCGAAGGCGTCGACGCCGTCGATGACGATGTTGGGACGGAAGCGGTTCATCTGCAGCGCGCCGCGCCCGGCCGCCGCCAGTTTCTGGTTCAGGTCGTCCAGCGAGCCGGTGCCGATCACCAGGATCGGGTAGCCGTCCGAGAACATGGTGGTGGCCTGCACGCCACCGGTCCACTTGGTGCTGACGGCGCGTTGGGCCTTGGCGTGGAAGCGCACCAGCCGGCATGGCACGCCGATGGCTTTGCTGAACCAGGTGGCGGTCAGCTCGTCGCAATCGTAGGCCAGCACGGTGTCGTCCCAGATGCGGGTGGTGACGGTCGGCGCGCTGTCCGGATCGGGCAGGCCCAGCGGGATTTCCAGGCGCAGCATGCCCGGCGCCTGCACTTCCAGCGTGGTCGCCTTCAGCGTCGGCTTGATCAGCGCCATGCGCGGATATTCGCGCTGCGTCAGGCAATTGCCGGCCAGGTCCACCACCATCCATTCGCGGTCATAGATCTGCTCGGACATCAGCCCCATGGTGGTCACCGTGGCTTCCGCCAGGGACAGGCCGGCGCAGGACTTGATCGGGTAGAGCGTGATGGCGGACAGGGTCGGCATTACTCCTCCGACGGCGCCGGCTTATCGGCCTTGGCCTTGGGCGGACGCGGACGACGCGCGGCTGGCTTGCGTGCCGGCTTGACGTCCGCCTGCGCGGCAGGGCCGGCACGGACGCGGCGCCTTTGCCACGGCC
>NZ_SPVG01000083.1 GCF_004614165.1 Duganella callida
CCTCGACGCCGCCGCCTTCGGTGTAGACCACGGTGGGCGCGGCGCCGGCGCTGGCGTTGCCGAGCTGGAAGGTCGCGCGCGGCTGGGCCGCCAGCACGGTCAGCGTGACATTGCTGCCGACCTGGGTATCGGCGGGCAGCATCATGCGCACCGAATTGTCAGCCACCTTGACCAGATAGCTGCCATCCTTGAGCTTGGAGAGGACTTCGGCCGGCACGCTCTGGCCGACCAGGTTTTGCAGCGCGCGCTGGAACGCGGCCTGGCGGCCATCGGCGGTCGGGACGCCGCCGCCGCCCGGCGTGACCGGCGCGACCGAGGCGTCCATGCGCGGCAACATGGCGCGCGCCCGCTTTAGACGCTGCCGTAGGCGTTGACCACGCGCCGCTCAGTGCCTGTAGCGTTGATCAGTTTCGACAGCTGGGCCATCCACGGCATGGTCAGATCGCGGATCTGGCGATCGGCGTTCAGCATTTGACGGATCAGCTCGATCTTGCGTTCGCGCTCGGCGCCGCTCATCGGCTGCTGCGGTTCCTGCGCGCGCAACACCTGCACGTGGGCGGCGACGCGCTGCTCCAGCCGGACCAGGTTGTCCCAGTCGCTGCGCTCGGCGGCCTGCACCATCTGTTCGGTCAGCTCGGCCATCGCCGCGTACGTGGATAAAACGGCTTGCATCGTCATCATAAATCAGGCGCTCGCGAGGTTGGGTTGTTGGCCGGTGGCGGCCGGGGTGTCGGCGATGGCGTTCCACGCATCGCGCAACTCGGTCAGCAATCGTTGCACTTCTTCGATGATGCCGGAGTCGTTGTTCAGATTGGCCATCAGCAGGCGGTTGCTCATGTACTCGTACAGCGCGTCCAGGCCCTCGGCGATTTCGCCGCCGGCTTTCTTGTCGAGCGCCGCGCGCAGGCCGCTGTCGATGATCATGATGGCCTGGGAGATGGCCTTGCCTTTTTCGCCGATATTTCCCGCGCGCATGCCGGTCAGCGCCGTGTTCAGCGCCTTCAAGGCGCCGTCGAACAGCATCACGATCAGCTTGTGCGGGCTGGCCGCCAACACGCCGGTTTCCATGCCGACCTTGGCATAGGCGTTGACGCCAGTTTGTCGCGATCCGAACATACTTTATCTCCTAGTCTATACAGCCTGCGGTCAGCCCTTGGCCATGGCCGCGAACTGCTGCGTCAGAAACGACGCGGTGGTGTTCATGCTGGCGATCGAGGTGTCGAGCGCCGTGTACTGGTCACGATAATGCTTTTCGATGTCGGTCAGGCGGGCGCTGAAGGCGTCCTTCTGCTTGGCGATATCGGCGACCGATTTGTTCAGACCGGTCGTGCGGCTGGCGATGATGCCGCTGCTGCCGAGATACGTCGAGGCCAGATTGTTCAGCTGGTAGGCATAGCCCTGTGAAAAACCAAAGGTGCCGCGCGAACCGATGGCGTCGCCCGCGACGGTCAGTTTCAAGCCGTCGACCGGCCCGCCCGGCGCGCCGGTCAGCGTCTGGCCGTCGCCGGTGGCGGAGTAGCCGCCGATGGTGCCGGCCACATCCACGCCGTCCACCGAGCCGCCGCTGCCGAACACTGCGGACACCTGGGTACCGGTGGCGTTGGTGATGTGGATGTTGGACTTG
This sequence comes from Duganella callida, assembly GCF_004614165.1. GTDB lineage: Bacteria > Pseudomonadota > Gammaproteobacteria > Burkholderiales > Burkholderiaceae_D > Rugamonas > Rugamonas callida. The sequence goes on from NZ_SPVG01000083.1 coordinate 1,625, forward strand.
GACCCATACTTGGTCGACAGCAGTTTCAAGGTGCCGTCGTCACCCACGGTGGCGGTGACGGTCGAGCCGGCGGAGGAGAAGGCGCTGACGCCGTTGATGGTCGACTGCAACAGGGTGGCCAGCTGGCTCGGGTTATAGGTGCCGGCAGGCAGCGAGATGGTGGCCGTGTTGTTGACATTGGTCGGCACGGTATCGTTCAGCGTCACGGTCCAGGTCGTGTCGGCATCGATGGTGGTTTCGGCCGGCAGTTTGGTGGTGCCCTGCAGGACGCCCTGGCTCGCCAGGCGCGTGATATCGATCGCGTAGTCGCCGGCGCCGGTCTTGGCGGTCGAGCTGACGAACTTGATGTCGGGGTCGGTGCCGCGGCCGACCGCGGCAAACAGCCCGGCGATATCGCCGTAGTTGGCATCCACCGCTTTCTGCAGCTTGGTGGTGTCCAGCGTCAGCGACCCGTCTTTCTGGAACGAGACGCCGATCTGCGACAAGTTGGTCAGGTTGGTGCCCTGCAAACCGGTCAGCGAGCTCGATAGGTTGCGGCGGATGCTGGCCTGGAGGTTGCGCAGGGTCGAATCGCCCAGCAGCGGCCCGCCAGTCTTGGTGTCGGCGTCATAGGCGCCCAGCTGGCTGAGTGCCGTGTTGAGGTCGTTATACGCCTTGACAAACGAGGTCACCGAGGTGGTCAGCGAGCTGGAATCCTTGGACACGTTCAGCGTGGTGGTGCCGGGCTTGAGCGTGCTGATGGTCACGCCGCTGATGGCGCCGGAGATGCCGGCCGTGGTGCTGGTCACGTCGATGCCGTTGACCGTGGCCTTGGTATTGGCGGCCGCGGTTTTTTGCGCCAGATTCTGATCGCCGGCCGGGTCATAGCCCAGCAGGCTGACCAGGTCGGGGTCCGGCGCCTCGCCGCCCGAGCCGGCCAGGGTGATTTTCATGGTCGAGCTGACGCCGGTGGCGCTGGAGGTCAGGACCAGCCGGTTCGGGGTGGCGCCGGTGCCGGTCGAGCCATCCGACACGATGCTGGCGGTGACGCCGAAATTGCCCTTGTTGATCGCGGCCACGATGCCGGCCAGGGTGTTGTTCGAGCTGTCGATCACGATGTTGCCGCTGGTGCGGTCGGGATCGGCCGTGAAGCTGGCGCCCAGGTAGGCGCCGCCAACGCCGGCGCTCAGGCCGGCGCCGGCCGGATTGGTGCCGCCCACCGAGATCGGGCTGCCATCGGCCGAGATCAGCGAAATCGAACTGACCGCGGTCGTGCTGGAACCGATGTTGGTGGTGCCGGCGGTATTACCGAGGCCGCCGCTGACGTCGCCCGACACCGCTTCGGCCACCGCGATGTTCGAGCCGTCGGCATTGGTGAACTGCAAGGTGCCATCGGCAGCGCTGCCGGTGACGGTGATGTTGGCGTCGGCCAGCGCGCGCGCGACCGACGTGTTGCCGGTGAGCGCGGCATCGATCGAGGCGGCGCTGACGCCGCTGCCGCCGGCCACGCCGGCCTCCTGCCTGGCGATCTCGACCCCGCCCACGGTCAGCGAATAGGTGCCGCCGGCGGTGGTGTCGATCGCGCCGAAGGTGGAGGCGCCGCCGCTGCCGAACAGGGTGGCGCTGGTCACCGTCGCGGCCGCCTTGGCCGAGACGCCGGTGGTGGTGCTCTTGGCATTGATGGCGTCGGCCAGCAGCCGGGCGCTGCGCGTGGTGCCGTCGGTGGCGATCGCGGTACCGTTGACGGTCAACGCGCCCGGGGTCAGGCCGCCGGTGCTCAGGCTGGCGCCGAGCTGGGTACCGGTCAGGCCGAAGGTGCCGCCGCTGACCGTGCCCAGCGCGAAGTTGATGGTGGTCTTGGCGCCGGTGCCGATGGCGGCGGTGGTGGTCTTGTAACCGCCCGAGGCCAGCGTCTGCGCCGAGGCGATTTGCGACACATTGATCTTGTAACTGTTGGCAACCGCGGCGCTGGTGGCGGTGGCGGTCAAAATCGAGGTGTCGCCCGGCGCCGTCAGCATGGTCTGGAACGTGTTCGATGATGTCAGGCTGGACACCGCCGACTGGAAGGCGCCGAGGGTGCTGGACATATTGCCATAGGCAGATACCTGGGACAGGTAACTGGCGGATTTTTTATCATAGTCGGCTAATGGCGCGGACTCCACTGCCATCAGCTTGCTGACAATGGTGTTGACGTCGATGCCGGAACCGATGCCGGGAGATGAAAGGCCCACTTTGCGCTCCTATGTAAAGCAATAATATAAGACAGTATCGGCAGATTCAAACCGGACTTGAGAGGGGAGAATACCCGCCAGTTCATGCAAAGCAGAAATAAAGGCAGGCCGGCACGGGATATTGACCGGCAGCAAAGGAAAGGCAGGCGGGACAGGGCACCCCGAGGCAGGATGCCACAGCTGGGAAAAAAACGGCGCGTGGCTGGCACGCGCCGGGGCTCAGGCAGTCTGCTGCAGCAGCAGGCCGGGACTGGACTTGATTTGCTCGTCCAGGGCCTTGGCGATGGCCAGCGCTTCCGGGGTCGGCATCTGGCGCAGCACTTCCTTGGTGCTCTGGTCCACCACCTTCACCACGGTCAGCTTGGTATCGGTATCGATCGAGAACTCCAGCCCACTGCTCTGGGCCTGGGGCGATTTGTTCAACTTGGAGACGGCTTCACTGACCTGGTCCAATGTCGGTACCGGGGCGCTGCCCTTGACCGCATTGACCGTCTCGACCGCGGTGGCTGGCGCCCGCGCAACGCCCGACGCCGCGGCGGCGTCTGGGCTGACCGCACTGCGGTCTGCGGGGCGGGCCGTGGTGGCCGAGCCTATGGTATCGATAGTCATGATGCTTCCTTTACGAAAAATCCCCGGCGGACCGAAGTCAGCCGGGGAACCGGGATCAGAGCGACTTGGCGGTCAACTCCTCACGCGTTTTAACGCAGCAGCGACAGCACGCCGTTCGGCAGCGAGTTGGCTTGCGCCAGGATCGCAGTACCGGCCTGTTGCAGGATCTGGCCGCGGGTCAGGCTGGCCGTTTCCGACGCGAAGTCGGTATCCTGGATACGGCTACGCGAGGCCGACAGGTTCTCGGTCGCCGTGTTCAGGTTGGCGATGGTCGAGGTGAAGCGGTTCTGGATCGCACCCAGCGAAGCGCGGTTGCTGTTGATCTGGTTCAGCGCCGAGTCGATGGTCTGCAGCGCGGCGTTGGCGCCGGCCACGGTCGACACGTCGATTTTCGAGACCGACTGCAGGTCCGAGCCAACGGTGGTGGTGGCGCCGGTCACTGCACCGGTGCCGTCGGTGATCGAGAAACCACTGTCCGCCGAGAACTTGACGGTGCCGCCGATCACGGCCGAGTCGGTGTTGGCCAGGCTGACGCCGGTACCAGCCGCACCGTTCACGTCGGCGCCGCGCACCTGTGCGCTCTGCAGTGCCACGTCGCCCGACTGGGTGGCCAGCTGGATGTCGTTACCGGCCGAATCGTTCAGTTGCAGTTCCTTGTTGCCGCTGGCGTCCAGCTTGATGGTGGCGGTCACGTTGGTGGTTGCGGTCTGCGCGTTCACCGCCTGGGCCAGCGCGGTCAGGTCGCCGCCCACTACCTTGGCGGAAATGGTCACTGCTTTCGAGTTGGCGTCGTTGGCGGTCGAGTTGGCGCCGCGCAGCTGGAAGTTGACCGAACCGTCGACGATGCCCGAAATGGTCGCGCTGGTGCTGGCTTGCGCCGTCACGCCGGTGGTGCCGGTGGTGGCGTTGACCTTGGCGGCCACCGACTTCGCGGTGTCGCCCACGGTGGCAGGCGGACCGCCGGCGGTGGCAGTCAGGAAGATGTCCTGCTTGGTGCCGGTGCCCGACGTGATGGTCATGGTGCCGGCCGTCATGTTCGAGGTCAGGTCGGTGGCCAGGCTGTTGGTGCCGCCGGCCTTGGCCGCGTTCAGCGAGGTACCGGTGGCGGTCGGCGCGATGGTGTTGTTGCCGATGTCGTTGGCCTTGGCCGACTGCACGCCGATGTTGATGGTCTGGCCCGAATTGGCGCCGACCTGGAACTGGGTGCTGACCAGGCTGCCGTCCAGGACGTTCTGGCCGTTGAACTGGGTGCTGGTGGCGACGCGGTCCAGCTCTTTCGACAGCGAGCTGACCTCGTTCTGGATCGAGGCGCGGTCCGAGGCCGAGTTACTGCCGTTGGCCGACTGCACGGCCAGTTCGCGGATACGCTGCAGCAGGTCGCCGGCGGTGCTCAAGCCACCTTCAGCCGTTTGTGCCAGCGAGATACCGTCGTTGGCATTGCGGGCAGCCGTGGTATTGCCGCGAATTTGCGAGCTGAAACGTTCCGAGATAGCCAGACCAGCCGCATCGTCTTTGGCGCTGTTGATGCGCAGACCGGAGGACAGACGTTGCAGCGAGGTCGACAGATTAGCTTGCGAGGACGTCAGGTTACGTTGCGAATTCAGCGATGCCAGGTTGGTGTTGATGACTTGTGCCATGATGATTCTCCAAAGGTATTACATGGTGGGCGATTGCCTCAGTTGGCCTTGGTCTGCCTCGCTGTTCCGAGACAATCAAACCGCAGTTATTACCGGTAACGGGTTCCCGTGTGGAAAGTTTAGGGAGAAAAAGCAGGAAAATTTTTCGTTGCGGGCCTCAAGTTCAGTCCGTATGCGCGTCTATACGACGCCGGCAACGCAAACTTTAGGGCAAAAAAAAATTTATTTGCGCACGAAAAAAAGCCCGGCGCGCGGCCGGGCTGGCGGAATGGCGGTAAAAACTGGCCTAATCGGCAACCACCACGCGGTTTTTGCCGGTCTGCTTGGCCGTGTACATGGCTTTATCGGCACGTTTGACCAGTTCGGTCTGCTCCTCGTTGGGGCGGCGCAGTGCCACCCCGGCGGAAAAGGTGATCAAGACCTTCTCGTTATCGTGCAGGAAAAAGTGCTTGGTCAGTTCGCGCTGCAGCCGGGTCATGGTCGAGGCGGCCGCGTCGACCGTGGTTTCCGGCATCAGGATCAGGAATTCCTCGCCGCCGAAGCGGGCGATCACGTCCATCGAGCGCAGCGTGTCCTTGACGATTTTCACCAGGTGCTTGAGCGCGGCGTCGCCGGCGATGTGGCCGTAGGTGTCGTTGAGCTTCTTGAAATCGTCGAGATCGAGCACGGCGATGCACAGCGGCGTGCCGCGCCGGTCCGAGCGCGCGGTCTCGCGCTCGAACACGTCGTCCAGGCCGCGGCGGTTGAGGCTGCCGGTGAGCTGGTCTTCGCGCACCAGTTCGCTCAAGTGCTGCAGCTTGGCTTCCAGCGCGTGGATGCGCGCCTCGGCGTCCTGCACTTCCTGCTTGGCCAGCACCATCTTGTCGCGCGCCTTGAGCGCCTCGTTCTGGACGATGCGGGTTTCCTTGAGCACTTCATCGAGGATGCTGTTGAGTTCGGAGATATTGTCGGCCTGGCTGATCTTGGCCGAATAGCCGCCGATCTTTTCATGGAAGTCGCCGGTCGAGGCGGCCACCTGGCCGAGCCGGTCGATGAAGGTCATCATCATGTTCTTGACGGTCAGCTTGACGTCCGACAGGCTGTGCTTGAGCTGGCCCTGTTTATAGATGACTTCCTTCAGGCTGCGCGTGGCTTCCTCCAGCGCGCGCACGTCGAGCGGGCCGGCGATCAGGTTCTGCACCGCTTCGATCTGGCCGCGCAGCCAGCTGTCGTCGTCGAGCAGCTCGCTGACGTTTTCCAGCAGCAGCTTGAACAGGCGCAACAGCAATTCCTGCTGCTCGCCGCTGTCGGCGCCGCGCTGTTCGATCTGATAGCACAGCTGCTTGAGCCGCACCGCGATCTCGGCCAGCGCCTCTTCGCTGTGCGCGACCTTGGTGGCGGCGCCCAGCGATTCGGCTTCGGCCGCCAGCACCGGCGCCCCGCTCAGCAGCGAGGCGACCGCGAAGGTGAGGGTGCGCGCCAGCAGTTCGCGCAGCGAACGGGTCTGCTCATTTTCCTCGCCCGGCAGGCCGGCCACCTCGATGCCGGGCTTTCTGGTGGCGATGAAATGCTTTTCCACCAGCTGCGACAGCGAGCGCGCATAGCCGTCCCAGTCGCGCGACTTGACCGCGCGGTTGAAGCGGCGGCCGAACTCGGCCAGCTCGCCGCTCTGTTCGGTCAGCCGGGTGGCGAACTGGCCCAGCACCGATTCCGGTCCCGGATCGGCGCTGCCCAGCGGTGCGGCAGCGGCAGGCGCGGCCGGTTCGGCCGGCAGGCCGGCAATTTCATGGTAGATGTCGCGGTAGGCTTCCGGTGTCGGCGCAATGCGGCGCACCGCCAGGCGGCGGAACGCTTCGCGCGCGATCTCGGCCGGATTCTGCTCGGGAGTGGGTGGTTTGCTAGACATATGACACGCAGGCCTCTTTTTAGATTACCAACTATGGCAATGATAAGCGCCGCGCCGTCCCGGCATTTGCCGAATAAGGGGCAGGAAGGTGTCTTTCATCTTGGCATAAACTATGTTCTTTACAGCAATAATGCCCATCAGCGCATGACGTTATCTTACCCGCAGCTACTCGATCAGTTGATTCTTGATGGCGTAATGGGTCAGTTCGGCACTGTTTTTCAACTTCATCTTGACCAGCAGCCGCGCCCGGTATTCGCTGACCGTCTTCACCGACAGCGACAGTTCCTTGGCGATCATGCCGACCGTCTTGCCGGAGGCGATCATGGTCAGGGTCTGGTATTCGCGGTCGGACAGGGTGTCGTGCAGCGGCACTTCGTGGTCTTCGCCGACGTGGTTGGCCAGCTCCTGCGCCAGCGCCGGGCTGATGTACTTGAGGCCGCCGCCGACCTGGCGGATGGCGTTGACCAGCTCCTTGGGCGCGCTCTGCTTGGTCAGGTAGCCGGCCGCGCCGGCTTTCAGCGCACGGATCGCGTACTGGTCCTCGCGGTGCATGGACAGCATCAGCACCGCCAGCTCCGGCTTTTCCTTCTTGATCTGCTTCAACACCTCGATGCCGTTGCGGTCCGGCAGCGAAATGTCGAGCAGCACCACCTGGCAGTCCGACTTGCGGAACAGCTTGATGGCGTCCAGGCCGCTTTCGGCCTCGCCGGCCACCACGATGTCGCGCGTCTCGGCCAGGATTTGCTTCAAGCCTTCGCGCACGATGGCATGGTCGTCGGCGATGAAGACCTTGATGATGGCTTTTTCTGTCATGAACTCTCTCTACCCAGGTTTCCTACCATTATTTCAGGGTGGAAATGTTTTCTCCCGCTATTGTAGCGGCAGAGTGCGCAGGATTGAGGCTATCGGACGGGCTATCCTGTTTAATTTTGATGCTGACCACGGTGCCGCCGCCGCTGGCCTGGCTCAAGCTCAGGGTGCCGCCCAGCGCGCGCGCGCGCTCGGCCATGCCGCGCAGGCCGAACGAGGCCGGCTTGGCGCGGTCGGCCGGCGCCACGCCGCGGCCGTTGTCGCTGATCTTCAGGCTGACGTGATGGCGCAGGCAGGCCAGCCTGACGCCGACCTTGCTGGCGTGCGCATGCTTGGCGATGTTGGTCAGCGCTTCCTGGGCGATGCGGAACAGCGCGGTGGCCTGGTCGTTGTCGAGGCCCAGGTGGCGGCGGTTGGCGCTGAAGCTGGCCGCGATGCCGGTCTGGCGGCCGAATTCCTGCACCTGCCATTCGAGCGCCGCCACCAGGCCCAGGTCCAGCAGCGGCGGCCGCAGGTCGAGCGTGATGCGGTGTACCGCGTCGATGGTGCGGTCGACTAGCGCGTCGACGTAATCGGTCTTGTCCTGCAGCGCCGCGTCGCCGTCGAGGCGGGCGGCCAGCATCGCCACCGCCATCTTGATGGCGGTCAGGTTGCCGCCCAGCTCGTCGTGGATCTCGCGCGCGATGCGGCTGCGTTCCTGCTCCTTGACGCGCTCGGCGTGCGCGCTGAGCTCGGCCAGGCGCGCGCGCGAGGCGTGCAGTTCCTGCTGCTCCAGCTTGCTGGCGGTGATATTGGTCATGATGCCATCCCAGCGCACCGCGCCGTCGGCCAGCCGGTGCGGCGTGCTGCGCAGGTTGATCCACTTGATGTCTTTCCAGGCCTCGACCCAGATGCGGCCTTCCCAGTTCCAGCTCCACAGCGCATCGGCCGAGGCGCGCATGGCGTCCAGGTAGGGCTGGCGGTCGTCTTCCAGGATCAGCTGCAGGAAGCGTTCAGGCGCCGCGTGCAGCTCGGCCGCGGGCAGTCCCAGCAGCGCCTGGCAGCCGTCGCTCAGATAGGGGAAGCTGACGCTGCCGTCGGCATGCAGCACGAACTGGTACACCAGGCCGGGCGTGTTGGACACGATGGCGGCAAAGCGGGTGCGGATCTGCTCGAGCTCCGCGGTCAGGGTCTGTTGTTCATTGTGCATGGACTGTCATTCTAGCGCGTGTGCCAGCGCGCGCGGAAGCGTTTGAGCAGGCGGCGGAAGCGCGCCACCCAGCCGCCCGGCCGCGGCACCGCGTGCCGGCGCCAGTGGCGCAGCGCCTTGCGCAGCGCCTCGACCCGGCGCCAGACGCCGCTGGCGCGCAGCCGTTCGATCCAGCGTTCCTTGATCGCCAGGAACCAGGCCAGCAGCGCGGCGAACCAGGCGATGGTGAGCAGCACCGGGCGCGTCAGCAGATACAGCCGCGCCACCGCCGCCGCGCCGCCAAGCTTGGCCAGCACGATCACCGCCAGTCCGCTCATCGGATAGCCGTGCGCCATCGCCCAGAGCGCCAGCAGCTTGACCGGGAACAGCAGCGTGGTCGGCAGCACGAACAGCAGCAGCGCCGCCTTCGGCCCGAGGCGGCAGATCCACGCCTCCAGCCGCCGCAGCGGCGGCCATTGCGCCAGCCAGCCGGTCAGGCGCGTGCCCAGGTTCCACAGCCAGTCTTCCAGCAATAGCAGCAGCGCGGCCAGATAGACCAGGGGCGCAAACAGCCGGCGGGACAGGCGGTGGGGTGTTCTCATGGTTGTTCCTTAGGCATCATGATACGTGAAAGCGATACAATAGGCCGCATGAACAAAGCATTCGTAAAAGAAACCGACCAGGACGATGATGACGAGGCCGCGGCGCTGGCCCTGGCGATCCCGCCTGGCTCCAAGAACTACATCCGGCCCGAAGGCTACCAGCGCATCAAGGACGAGCTGCTGCAACTGATCGACGTCGAGCGGCCGGAAGTGGTGAAAGTGGTGCACTGGGCCGCCTCCAACGGCGACCGTTCGGAAAACGGCGACTATATTTACGGCAAGCGCCGTCTGCGCGAGATCGACCGCCGCATCCGCTTCCTGACCAAGCGGCTGGACACCGCGTTCGTGGTCGATCCCAGCGCCCACCACGGCAGCGACCAGGTGTTTTTCGGTGCCACGGTAACGTACAGCAATCAGGACGGCGACGAGCGCACCATCACCATCGTCGGGATAGATGAGCTCGATCCGCTGCATGGCAAGATCAGCTGGGTGGCGCCGGTGGCGCGCGCGCTGACCAAGGCGCGCGTGGGGGACACCATCAGCTTCCAGGCCCCGCACGGGGTCGAGGAGCTGGACATATTGGAGGTGCGCTATCCGGAGCCGGCTGCCGATTAAGGTCCGCGCGGGACTGTGCCTGCTGGCGCTGCTGGGCTGGCTGGGAAAGGCGTGCGCGCTCGATGTGTACACCATCGACATGAACTCCAGCAAGTCCAGCTATGCGGAAAGCCACGTGCTGAATCTGCTGCATGCGGCGCTGGACGCGTCCAGCGCGCGCTATGGCCCCTACCAGCTGCACGTGGCCCAGGTGCGCATGGAGCGCGACCGCTTGTTGCTGGAAATGCTGAAGGGCGACATGGTCAACCTCAGCGGCCAGGTCACCTCGATCGAGTGGGAACAGAAACTGATCCCGATCCGCATCCCGATCGACAAGGGCATCACCTGTTACCGGATCGGCCTGATTGATGGCCGCAACCAGGCCGAATTCAGCGCCATCCGCACGCTGGCGCAGCTCAAGCGCGTGCCGCTGGGGTCGGGGCGCCAGTGGAGCTCGACCATGACCTACCGCCAGGCCGGCTTCAACGTGGTGGAAGGCACGGTCGGCATGCACAGCATGCTGGCGGCCGGCCGCTTCCGGTTTTTTCCGCGCGCGATAGACGAAGCGTTTCATGAGCGCGACGCCAGCCTGGCGTTCTTCCCGACGGTGGCGGTGGAAAGCAGCCTGGCCTTATATGTGCCGTTGCCGCGCTATTTCTTCATCGGCGGCGGTCAGCAGCGGCTGGCGCAGCGGCTCGAATATGGCTTGCAGCGCTTGATCGCCGATGGCGGCTACGACCGCATCTTCCACGCCGCGTACGACGAGCTGATCGAAAAAGCCGGCCTGCGCAAGCGCCGCATCTTCCGCATCGACAACCCGCTGCTGTCGCCGCAAACGCCGTTGTCCAACAAGGCCTACTGGTACGTCCCGTAACGCCGGATTAATTGCGTTCGCGCAGGATGCGGTTGACGCCGGCCACGCGGCGCACGTTGCGCAGCAGGGCGGCCAGGTGCACGCGGTCCTTCACCTGCACCGTGAAGCGCAGCTGGTGCAGCACGTGTTCCTTGTCCTCGTCCATGCCGACGTAGGTGATGTTGGCGTCCGATTCGCCGATCTCGGCCGCCACGCGCGCCAGAATGCCTTTTTCGTTGTTGATCAGCAGCTTGATGCGGCTGTCGAAGCGGCGGTTCAGTTCAGTCGACCACTTGACCGGGATCCAGCGGTCCGGCTCCTTGGCCTTCTGACGCTTGGCCTGGGGGCAGTCGGCGGTGTGCACCAGCAGCCCCTGGTCGCGGCGCAGCTGGCCGATGATGGAGTCGCCCGGAATCGGCAGGCAGCACGGCGCCAGTTGCACCGACACGCCTTCGCTGCCGCAGATGGTGACCGGGTCCATTTCGGCCGCGCTGTTGTGGTCGATCGGCGCGCTGGCCGATTCGCCGCCGCGCAGGCCGAAGATGTGGCGCGCCACCAGCGCCGCCATGCGCTTGCCGATGCCGATGTCGGCATACAGGTCGTCCAGCGACTTGGCGCTCGATTCCTTCAGCAGGCGCTCGATCAGGTGTTCTTCCAGCAGCGGGCTGACGCCCAGCGAGGTCAGCGCCTGCGCCAGCAACTGCTGGCCCAGCGTGATCGATTCCGGCAGGTTGATGGTGCGCAGGTGGTGGCGGATCGCCGAGCGCGCCTTGCCGGTGCGGACGAAGTTCAGCCAGGTCGGGCTCGGCCGCGAGTCCGCGTCGGTGACGATTTCCACGATGTCGCCGTTGCGCAGCTCGGTGCGCAGCGAGGCCGGTTCGTGGTTGATGGTGACCGACACCGTGTGGTCGCCGATGTTGGTGTGGATCGCGTAGGCAAAGTCGATCGGCGTGGCGCCGCGCGGCAAGGCGATGATCTTCGACTTCGGCGTGAACACGTAGACCGAATCGGGGAACAGGTCGACCTTGACGTGTTCGAGGAATTCGGCCGAGTCGCCGGTCTGCTGCTGGATGTCGAGCAGCGATTGCAGCCAGGCATGCGTGCGCTGCTGCAGGTCCGACATATTGGCTTCGCCATTTTTATACAGCCAGTGCGCGGCCACGCCCGATTCGGCGGTGCGGTGCATTTCCTGGGTGCGGATCTGGAATTCCACCGGCGTACCGTACGGGCCGATCAGGGTGGTGTGCAGCGACTGATAGCCGTTCAGCTTGCGGATCGCAATGTAATCCTTGAACTTGCCCGGCATCGGCTTGTACAGCGCGTGCAGGGTGCCCAGCGCCACGTAGCAGTTGGGCAGGCTGTCGACCACCACGCGGAAGCCGTACACGTCCAGCACCTGCGAGAACGACAGGTGCTTGCTGCGCATTTTCTTGTAGATGCCGAACAGGGTCTTCTCGCGGCCATAGACTTCGGCCTCGATGTTGGCCATGCTCAGCGTGTTCTTGACCGCGTCGAGGATTTTCTTGACCACCTCGCGGCGGTTGCCGCGCGCCGCTTTCACGGCCTTGCCCAGCACCCGGTAGCGCACCGGGAACAGGTGCGCGAACGACAGGTCCTGCAGCTCGCGGTAGATGTTGTTCAGGCCCAGGCGGTGCGCGATCGGCACGTACACTTCCATGGTTTCCTTGGAAATGCGCGCCTTGGCCGAAGGCTTCATCACGTCCATGGTGCGCATGTTGTGCAGGCGGTCGGCCAGCTTGATCAGGATCACGCGCACGTCCGAGGCCATGGCCAGCAGCATCTTGCGGAAGTTTTCCGCCTGCGCCTCGATCTGGCTCTGGAACTCGATTTTTTCCAGCTTCGACAAGCCGTCCACCAGGTTGGCCACCGGCGCGCCGAAGCGTTCGATCAGTTCATCCTTCTTGACGTCCTGGTCTTCCATCACGTCGTGCAGCAGGGCGGCCATGATGGCTTGCGCGTCCAGCTTCCAGTCGGCGCAGATTTCGGCCACGGCGATCGGGTGCGAGATATACGGCTCGCCCGATTTGCGCAATTGGCCGAGATGCATCTCGTCCGAGAAACGGTAAGCCTCCTTGACCTTTTTCAGGTCGGCGGCGTTCATGTATTCAGCCAGTTTTTCGGTCAGGTGCGTGACCGATGCGACGCCGGCCGTCAAGGCGGGGGGCGTGGCCAGGGGCGACGAGGAAATCACAGGAGGAGCAGGGGCAGCGGTGGGAGCAGAAGCGGGTGGTGCAAGAACGGCAGTATTGCTATCGCCTGCATCGGGTCCGGACACAGCCGCGGCCGGCGCTTTGGCCGGCCGTTTCGCCCGAGCGGGCTTGGCACTGAGTGTCGGATCGGCAGGGATCAGATTCATACGTTTGCGTTCCGTCGCGATGAGAATAATTAAGTGTACTGCTAAACCGCATCATTCACATTGTTCGGGAACGCCGGTCCCACCTTACATAGGGACCTTTTTCAACATTTCCAGACCGACCTTGCCGGCGGCGATTTCGCGCAGCGCGACCACGGTCGGCTTATCCTTGGCTTCCACCTTCGGGGTGTGGCCTTGCAGCAGCTGGCGCGCACGGTAGGTGGCGGCCAGGGTCAGCTGGAAACGGTTCGGTACGTTTTTCAGACAATCTTCAATCGTAATGCGGGCCATCTATAACTCCTAAAATCTTGTGTCTTTATTCAGCGTGGATACCCAACTGGGCAAATAGCGAGGCGTTGCGCGCTGCCTGCTGGGCAAACCGGCAACGGGCCGCTCTGACGATCGCCGTCAGCTCGGACAGCGCGACGTCGAATTCTTCGTTGATAATAGCATACTCGAACTCGGGGGCGTGGGCGATTTCGCCGCCCGCCGCCAGCAGGCGTTTGGTGATCACGTGCGGTTCGTCGGTGGCGCGTTTGTTCAGGCGTTCTTCGAGTGCGGCGATCGACGGCGGCAGGATGAAAATGCCGGCCGCCTGCGGGAACAGTTTCTTGACCTGGCGCGCGCCTTGCCAGTCGATTTCCAGCAGCACGTCGGTGCCGGTTTTCATCTGCTCTTCCACCATCAGGCGCGAGGTGCCGTAGTAGTTGCCATGCACTTCGGCCCACTCCAGGAACTCGCCGTTCTTCGCGCGCGCGACGAAATCGTCGGCGCTGGTGAAGTAGTATTCCTTGCCGTGGGTTTCACCCGGACGCGGTGCACGGGTGGTGGTGGAAATCGACAGCTTGATGGTCGGTTCCTTGGCCAGCAGCGCGTTGACCAGCGTGGACTTGCCGGCGCCGGACGGCGCAGCGACCACGAACAGGCTGCCCGCAAATGCGTTGGATGAGCTCATGTTGATCTTTCAAAAACGGGGGCGGCGTCGCCCAAAGATGTATTTTACCAAGAGCAACGACGGCAGTTCAATTTACAGCAGACCCAGTAGATGTTGCGCCGCGGCCGGCGCGCGTTCCTTGGCGCCGTTGATGAAGTAGACGTAGACCTGGCCGGATTTGGCCTGCTGCTGCCACTCCTGCGCCTGCCTGGCCCACTTCTTCAGCGCCGGCGTGGTGTAGCCGGTGGGGATGTCGCTGTGCGCGTCCATCAGGCGGGCGTAGACGAATTCGCCGGTGATGGCGTCGAAGTGCGGAAACTTGGGCGAGTCGGTGATCACGGTGGCGATCTTGTACTTGCGCGCCAGCTTCAGATAGTCGTCGTTGAGGAAGCTGTCGTGGCGCGCGTCCAGCACGTGCTGCAGCTTGCGTTTGCCCAGCCTGGCGGGCAGCAGCTTGAAGAAGGCTTCCAGGTCGTCGGGATCGAACTGCTTGGTGTTGGCCAGCTGCCACAGGATGGGGCCGAGCTTGTCGCCCAGTTCGCTCAGGCCGCTGTTGATGAAGCGCTCGATCGATTCGCCGGCTTCGGCCAGCACCTTGCGGTTGGTGGCGTAGCGCGTGGCCTTCAGCGCGAAGACGAAATCGTCCGGTGTTTTTTCGGCCCAACTGGCGAAGTGTTCGGGCTTGGCGGTGCGGTAGAAAGTACCGTTGATTTCGATGCTGGTCACCTGCTGGCTGGCGTATTCCAGCTGCTTCCTGATCGGCACATCCTTGGGATAAAACGTTTCGCGCCAGGGCGCGAACTCCCAGCCGCCAATTCCTACCCTGATCTGCGCCATTCCGGATCTCCTGATAGTATTTGTGGTTTAAGTCTACAGGGATATACCATGAAAGATCTGATCGTCGTCGCCACCATCACCGCCAGGGAAGGCAATGAAGCGCTGGTGCGCGCAGCGCTGGAACAGGTGGTGCCGCCGAGCCGCGCGGAAGCCGGCTGCAAGCGCTACGACCTGCACGTCGACCTGGGCAACCACGCCAGCTTCGTCATGCTGGAAGCCTGGCGCGACGCCGAAGCGCTGGCCGCGCACGAAGCCACGCCACATTTTCAGGCGCTGGTTGAGGCCATCGGCGGCAAGGCCGACATCCAGATCCTCAAGCTGAATCAGGTGTTATAGCCAGGGGTTCAACAACCTCGCACCGGTCGATTGAAAATCCGCGACATTGCGGGTGACGATGGTCAGTCCATGTACCAGTGCAGTCGCGGCGATCAATGCGTCGGCCCACGGGCGGGTGCGACATATGTGTAGCGCCGCACTGCGTTGTGCGATCGTCGTATCAACGGGGAGGATGCGGCCTGCATAGGTTGTCAAAATGTCGTGCTGCATCCATGAGCGCAATGAGTGCCCTCCGCGGACATCTTTTCTAGACAATAACAAGATACCGATTTCAAGCTCATGAATCGTAATTGACGATAAAAACAGGTCGGTCTCATCAATAGTCAAGCTCCAACGTACGACGGAACGGTCCGCTCTGCCGGAAGGAGCTTTCCTTAGTTCTGATACGACATTGGTATCGAGTAAAAACATCAGGAGAAATCGGCTGCGCGAGCCGTCTCCTGCGAACGCGGCGGATCGAACTCGACACTTGCTGCCATGTCAGGGACAGATAACAGCCTGGCCATATTTCGATGTTCTCTGATCAGGCGCTGGTAGTTGTCGAAATTCAGGAGTACGCATCGTGTCGTCCCTTGTTCCGTAATGAACACAGGCCCGTCGTTGGCAGCTTGCGCTGCATGAGCGAAATTCTCTTCGAATTCCCTGCTGGATAAGGTTGTGCTGTGCATGGCGGCACCTCGCTAGGTTGTCGTTTGACGCTACACCACCTGGCGTGGAGCCGCAAGCAGACTAATCAATTCGGGGCAAAGGCCAGCGCGGCGGCGTGGGTGTCCAGCGCTTCGCGCAGGTGCTTGATCTTGCCGTTTTCGGCGACCAGCATGCCGGCGTAGGTCTGCTTGTAGATTTTGCCGGTCGAAAGCACCTTGGCTTCGACGCTGTATTCGCCGAACACGCGGTCCTCGGTCTCGATGAACAGCTGCACATCCTTGAAGCGGAAATCCGGCACGTTTTTCAGCAGGCCGCCGATGAACGAGGCGATCGCCGTCGGTCCCACCGCGCGGGCGTTGATGCCCAGCGTCGACAGGGTCGGCAGTTCCAGCACGCCGTCTTCGGCGAACAGGGCGGCCGCGGCGGCCGGGTCCTGGATGTTGGCGAGGTAGGCGTTGAGCAGTTGGCTGGCGTTTTTCATGATGTCACCTTTCGGTAAGAAGTTGGAGTGACACCACTGTAGCGCCGCGCGATTATTAAATAAATGGAGAAAAATGGAAACATTATCCATATGGATGGATAATGTGGGCGTAAAAAAGGGAGCCTGCCGCTCCCTTCCTGGCTTACTCCAGGTTCTGCACCTGCTCGCGCATCTGCTCGATGAGCAGCTTGAGCTCCATCGACGCGTCGGCCAGCTCCTTGACCGACGCCTTGGCGCCCAGCGTATTCGCTTCGCGGTTCAGCTCCTGCATCATGAAGTCCAGCCGCTTGCCGACCTGGCCGCCTTTTTTCAGGATATGGCGGGTTTCGGTCAGGTGCGCCGACAACCGGCCCAGTTCTTCGGCCACGTCGATGCGGATGCCGTACAGGATCACTTCCTGGCGGATGCGCTCCAGCGCGTCCTGGCGCGACAGCGCCGAATTCGAGCCCTGGCAGGCCAGGCCCAGCGCGTCCTGCATGCGCTCCACCGCCTTCTGCTGGAACGCCGCCACCACCTGCGGAATCAGCGGCGTGATGCGCTTGACGATGCCTTCCATCGCCTCGATGCGCGAAATCAGCATCGCCTCGAGCGCCGCGCCTTCGCGCTGGCGGCTCTGCACGAACGCCTCGATGGTGCGGCCGGCGAGGGCGGCCACGTCGGCCTGCAGCGACTCCTGGCCGATCTGCGCCTCTTCGATCACGCCGGGCCAGCGCAGCAGCTCGGCCACCGACATCGATTGCACGCCGGGGAACAGGCCGACCACCTCGCCCTGCAGCCGTTGCAGCTCGGTCAGCAGCGGCAGATTCAGGGCCTGCGAACCAGCGGTCGCCGCCTTGCGGCCGAAGCTCAGGCGCAGTTCCACCTTGCCGCGGGTGATGGCCGCCATGATCGCCGAGCGTAAATCGGGTTCAAGGGCGCGCAAATCGTCGTTTATTCGAAACTGAAGATCCAGAAATCGCGAGTTGACGCTCTTGATTTCGATGGTCAGTGTTCCCGCCGCACTTTCACTGGTGGCGACCGCGTAGCCCGTCATGCTGGAAATGCTCAATGGATATCCCCGATTTAATCTTTACAAAACAGTGATTTATCCACACAATCCGGTTGTTGAGGCGAGGAACCCTATGGCTGCACAAAACAACGCCCCCCTACCCGATGGTCTGGAAATTGCTGGATATCGCATTGTAAAGAAAATTGCGTCCGGTGGGTTCAGTATTGTTTACCTGGCGTACGATCCCGAGGGTGTGGCTGTGGCTATCAAGGAATATTTGCCCAGTTCTTTGGCACTGCGCCAGCCCGGCGAACTGGTGCCGGTCGTGTCCAGGGCCAACCTGCCCATCTTCCGCATTGGCCTCAAGTGTTTTTTCGAGGAGGGCCGGGCGCTGGCGCGCATCGCCCATCCCAACGTGGTCAGCGTGCTCAATTTCTTCCGCGCGCATGAAACTGTGTATATGGTGATGGCCTACGAGTCCGGCCATTCGCTGCAGGAGCACATTCAGGGCCAGCGCGCCAAGGGCAGCAAGGTGGGCGAAGCCTTCATCCGCACCATTTTTACGCAAGTGGTCAAGGGACTGCGCGAAGTCCACGCCAACAAGCTGTTGCACCTGGACCTGAAGCCCGCCAATATCTACCTGCGCACCGACGGCACGCCCATGCTGCTGGACTTCGGCGCCGCGCGCCAGACCATCAACAGCGACATGCCGACGCTGACGCCGATGTACACGCCAGGCTTCGCGCCGCCCGAGCTGTACGCCAAGAGCGGCCTGGGGCCGTGGACCGACATCTACAGCATTGGCGCCTCCATGTTCGCCTGCATGGTCGGCTCGCCGCCGCAGCCGGCCGACCAGCGCAAGACCGAGGACAAGATGGCCGGCCACTTCGACAAACTGCAAGGCCAGTACTCGCCGGAGCTGGTGCAGCTGGTGCGCTGGTGCCTGGCGGTGGAACCGCTGGACCGTCCGCAAAGCCTGTTCGCGGTGCAGAAAGTGCTGCAGGCGAACGCGGTTGCGACCACCGCGGCTGCCGCAGTGCAGCATCCGGCCAAACCGCCATCGATGCTGGACAAGCTGCGCGGCCTGGCCGGGCGGCTGGGCGGAGCACGCCCCAAAGCCAATGCCGGCCCGGACACGCTGATTTGAAAGGGGAGCGCCATGCAATTCTCGGTGTATCAGGAAAGCCACATCGGCGGCCGCAAGATCAACCAGGACCGCATGGGCTACAGCTTCACGCGCGATGCGCTGCTGCTGGTGCTGGCCGACGGCATGGGCGGCCATCCGCATGGCGAAGTGGCGGCCACGGTGGCGCTGCAGACGGTGGCCGCGCTGTTCCAGCAGCACGCCCAGCCCTACGTGAAGAAGCCGCAACGCTTTCTGGAGCAGGCGTTTCACGCCGCCCACCGCGAAATCCACCGGCAGCGCATTGCCCGCGCGCTGGCGGAAACGCCGCGCACCACCATCGTCGCCTGCCTGATCCAGCACGGCACGGCGACCTGGGCGCACTGTGGCGATTCGCGTCTGTACTGGATGCGCGCCGGCCGCATTCTGGCCTGCACGCGCGACCATTCGCACCTCGAGAGCCTGATCGCCAAGGGGCTGGTAGCGCCGTCCGAACGCGCCACCCACCCGGACCGCAACAAGCTGTATAACTGCCTGGGCGCCGATACGCCGCCCAAGGTGGAGCTGGCGGACAGTCACGGCCTGCTGCCGGGCGATGTGCTGCTGTTGTGTTCCGACGGTTTGTGGTCTATGCTGCCGGACGATGATCTGGTGCGGCGTCTGCACGCACAGACCGTGGTGCGCGCCGTGCCCGACATGTTGCGGGCCGCGCTGCAAGCGGCGGGCGACGCCAGCGACAACGTCACCGCGCTGGCCATCATGTGGCAGGGCGGGTCGGTGGCGGAAGGTGCCGGACCTGCCGAAGCGTCCACAGTGATCTCGACCGAAGCGCTGCCGCACGATCTGCACAGCACCACCATCCACGGCGAGCCTGCCGCGCAGGAGACGGCGCAGGCGGACGCCTTCGATGATGACGAAATCGAACGCGCCATCGCGGAAATCCGCGGCGCGATTGAAAAATCCTCCCAAATACTCAAGTAAGGAACAGCATGACTTTTGAAGCACGCCCCAGCGGCCGTCCGGTCGACGCCCTGCGCACCATCCGCCTGACCCGCGACTACACCAAGCACGCCGAAGGCTCGGTGCTGATCGAGTGCGGCGACACCAAGGTGATCTGCACCGCCAGCATCGAGGAAAAAGTACCCGGCTTTTTGAAGGGCAAAGGCCAGGGCTGGCTGACCGCCGAATACGGCATGCTGCCGCGCTCCACCCACAGCCGCATGGACCGCGAGGCCGCCAAGGGCAAGCAATCGGGCCGCACGCAGGAAATCCAGCGCCTGATCGGCCGCTCGCTGCGCGCCGCCTTCGACCTGCAAGCCTTCGGCGAGCGCACCCTGCACCTGGACTGCGACGTGATCCAGGCCGACGGCGGCACCCGTACCGCCTCCATCACCGGCGCCATGGTGGCCGCCTACGATGCCTTCTCCAAGCTGGCGGCGCGCGGCCTGATCCCGGCCATCCCGCTCAAACACTTCGTGGCGGCGATCTCGGTCGGCGTGTACCAAGGCATGCCGGTGCTGGACCTGGACTACGTGGAAGACTCCAACTGCGACACCGACATGAACGTGGTCATGACCGACGCCGGCCACTTCATCGAAGTGCAGGGCACCGCCGAAGGCGCCGCCTTCGACCGCGCCGGCATGAACCGCCTGCTGGACCTGGCGCAGGCCGGCATCGCCGACCTGATCAAGCTGCAAAAACAGGCGCTGGGCATCGCGGGGTAAAATACCGGCTTCCTTGCTTGACATGAAGCCGATATACCATGACCCAACGCCTGATCCTCGCCTCCAACAACGCCGGCAAACTCAAGGAGTTCAACGAACTCCTGTCCACCGTGGGCTACGAAGTCCGTGCGCAGGGCGAGTACGACGTGCCGGAGGCGGATGAACCTTTTCATACGTTTGTCGAAAATGCACTGCAAAAGGCGCGTCACGCGTCGCGCCTGACCGGTCTGCCGGCGCTGGCCGACGACTCCGGCGTCTGCGTCAATGCCCTGGGCGGCGCGCCCGGCGTCTACTCGGCGCGCTTTGCCGGCGAGCCGAAATCGGACGCGCGCAACAACGAAAAAATGATCGCCGAGCTGGCGAAGCATGAAGACAAGTCCGCGTACTACTACTGCGTGCTGGTGTTCGTGCGCCACCCCGACGATCCGCAGCCCATCATCGCCGACGGCCGCTGGGACGGCGTGATGATCGCCGAACCGCGCGGCGACGGCGGCTTCGGTTACGACCCCTATTTCTACATCCCGTCGCTCGGCAAGTGCGCCGCCGAGCTGAGCTCCGAACAAAAGAACGCCATGTCGCACCGCGGCCAGGCCTTGCGCGCACTGGTAGAGAAGCTGAAAAAATGATCCCGATTAAAGTCGTCGGCGCCGGCGCAAGTCCGGCGCAAGCCGCCAGGCCAGCCACCGACATCAGCGAGGCCGCCAGCGTCGCCGCGAAATACCTGCAGGGCGGGGCGCTGAACCTGACGGCGCTGCCGCCGCTGTCGCTGTACATCCACTTCCCGTGGTGCGTGCGCAAATGCCCGTACTGCGACTTCAACTCGCACGAAGCCAAGGGCGGCGCCTTCCCCGAACAGGACTACCTGGACGCGGTGCGCACCGACCTGGAAATGGCGCTGCCGCTGATCTGGGGCCGCAAGATCTACAGCATCTTCATCGGCGGCGGCACACCGAGCCTGATGTCGGCGGCCGGCCTGGATCGGCTGCTGTCGGACGTGCGCACCCTGCTGCCGCTGGACAGCGACTGCGAGATCACGATGGAAGCCAATCCCGGCACCTTCGAGCAGGAGAAATTCAAGTCGTTCCGCGCCAGCGGCGTGAACCGCCTGTCGATCGGCATCCAGAGCTTCAACCAGCGCCACCTGAAGGCGCTGGGCCGCATCCACGACGACAACGAAGCCAGGCGCGCGGTGGACATCGCCCTGTCCACCTTCGACAACTTCAACCTCGACCTGATGTACGCACTGCCGTCGCAGACGCTGGAAGAAGCGCGCCGGGACGTCGAAACGGCGATCGCCTTCAAGCCGCCGCACCTGTCGCTGTACCACCTGACGATGGAACCGAACACCCTGTTCGCCAAATATCCGCCGGCGCTGCCGGACGACGACACCAGCGCCGACATGCAGGACATGATCGCCGAACTGACCACGGCGCACGGCTACCAGCACTACGAAATCTCGGCCTACGCCAAGCCGGGCAAGCGCGCGCGTCACAACCTGAACTACTGGGAATTCGGCGACTATCTTGGCGTGGGCGCGGGGGCGCACTCCAAGCTGTCGTTTCCGCACCGGGTGCTGCGCCAGGCGCGCTACAAGCAGCCCAAGGCTTACATGGAGCAGGTCAAGCTGGGCGCGCCGGTGCAGGAAGAATATGAAATCCAGCGGGAAGACATGGGCTTCGAATTCATGCTCAACACCCTGCGCCTGCACGAAGGTTTCGATCCCAACCTGTTCACCGAGCGCACCGGCATGAGCATCAACGCCATCGACCAGGCGCTGAACGCGGCGGAAGCCAAGGGCCTGCTGTACCGCGACCACAAGCTGATCAAGCCGACCGCGCTGGGACAGCGCTTCCTCAACGACCTGCAGGAAATGTTCCTGAAGGGCTGAACGACTTAAAATTCTTCCCAGTCCTGGTCGGCGCCGACTGTGGCCGGTTTGCGCGGCCTGGCGGGAACGGCCGCCAGTTTGGGCGGCGTGCGCTTGGCCGGCGGCGTGGCGGCACGGGAAGGACGCGCGGCCGACAGGGCGGGTTTGGCCGCTTTGGCGCTCGCCGGCGTCGCCAGCGCCGCGTGCATGCCGTCCTGTCCCAGCTTGAACGATGCCGCCACTTCGGCCAGGCGCGCCGCCTGTTCCTGCATGCTGGTCGCCGCTGCCGCCGCTTCCTCGACCAGCGCCGCGTTCTGCTGCGTCACCTGGTCCATCTGCGTGATGGCGGTGTTGACCTGGTCGATGCCGACACTCTGTTCGCTGCTGGCCGAGGTGATCTCGCCCATGATGTCGGTCACCCGGCGCACGCTGGCCACCACGTCGTCCATGGTGCTGCCGGCCTGCTGCACCAGTTTCGAACCGATGTCGACCTGCTCGACCGAATTGCCGATCAATTCCTTGATCTCCTTGGCCGCGGCGGCCGAGCGCTGCGCTAGTCCGCGCACTTCGGACGCCACCACGGCGAAGCCGCGCCCCTGTTCGCCGGCGCGCGCCGCTTCCACCGCGGCGTTCAGGGCCAGGATGTTGGTCTGGAAGGCGATACCGTCGATGACGCTGATGATGTCGAAAATCTTGCGCGAAGAATCATTGATCGAGCCCATGGTATTGACCACCTGGCTGACGATGTCGCCGCCTTTCTCCGCCACTTCGGACGCCGCGTGCGCCAGCTGGTTGGCCTGACGGGCGTTTTCCGCATTCTGCCGCACGGTGGAGGTCAGCTCTTCCATCGACGATGCCGTCTCCTCCAGCGAACTGGCCTGCTCCTCGGTGCGCTGCGACAGATCCATGTTGCCGGCGGCGATCTGGTTGGAGGCGGTGGCGATGGTGTGGGTGCCCACCTGCACCTGGCTGACCACCTGGCGCAGCGCATCGTTCATGCTTTTCAGCGCCGTCATCAGGTCGCCGATTTCGTCCTGGTTGGTGCGACTGTCGAATGGGGTGGTCAGGTCGCCGTTGGCCACCGTGGTGGCGATGTCCACCGCCGACTTGAGCGGCACCGTGATCGAACGCGAGATCACCCAGGCCGCCAGCGAGCCGACCGACACCATCAGCACCGCCAGCAGCAGCAGCAACGCATTGCTGCGGTCATTGGCGGCGTCGATGGCGTGCGCGGTGTCGTCGATCGCCTTGCGCTGCAAGGTGAGCAGACTTTTCACCTTGTTCTGATAGGTCTCGGCGGCGGGCGTGAAGCTGCTGTTGAAGGCCTGCTCGGCCTTGGCGCTATCGCCGGCCTTGCGCGCGTTCATGACCTCGGTCTTGGCTTTCTGATACTGGTCGCGCAGCTTGGTGATGTCGGCAAACAGCGCGCGCTCCTCGTCGGTGTCGATCAGCTCCTTGAGCTGTCCCATCAGATCGCTGCCGCGCTTGACGCTGCCCGCGATGACGTCGGCGAAGGTGGTGGACAAGGTCTGGTCGGTGCTGCGGGCGATCAGCGCGGTGCGCGCGATGGCGGAGTAAATCAGCACATACCAGTCGGCCACCAGGCGTTCCTTGGCCAGCGGCTTTTCCATCATGGCGCGCGTGGCCTGGGCGTTGGCGCGGGCGTTCACCAGCGCGACCGAAGTCGCCAGAATGGACAGCACGAGGACGATGGCGAAACCGGTGGCGAGACGCGTACCGATGCGCATCCGTGACAGAATGTTCATGATGTTGACTCCCGAACTGAAGTGCAGGATTCAAGTATGCGCCTGTCCGGCCGCCGTGTGTGCGTTTTGTTGCTGTTTGGGAACAGTCAAAAACTGGCGGCCTGATTCAGGTCGGGCCTTTCGCACCAGCGGGCGAAAGCGTCGGCCAGCCGTTCGCTTTCGCCGATGGCGCTCAGCCAGTCGCGCGTGCGGCGCTGGTTATCCTGGCCGTAGACCTTGAAGTCCTTGCGGTCGGGCAGCTTGGCGTTGGGCAGGCGGGCGATGAAGTCGGGCGAGGGCGAGACCAGGATCAGGTTGTCCAGCGCCTGATCGCGCGCGCGGCGCCATGGCATCGACTTGTCGAGCCAACCGGGCACGATGTAATCGTTGAAGTGCGGGTACAGCACCAGGCCGGCGTCGCGCTGATAGGGCAGGTGCAGGTGATAGTCGATCAGGCCACCGTCCCAGTAGGCGCCGGCCGGCGCGCCGGCGATATCGGTGACGGCCTGCAGCACCAGCGGGATCGAGCCGGAAGCCAGCAGCGCGTCGCGCAGATTGTGTGCGCTGAGTTCGACGAAGCGGCCGTCGAAGGCGTCGAAGCGTTCGCGCAGCCAGTTGGCGTCGTCGCCGGCGTGATGGAACACCACCCGGTGCATCGACGCGGCCAGGCGGTTGCGCGATACCGCGTTGCCGACGGCAGCCAGCAGAAAGCCGGCCATCTCGCGCCAGCGCGCACCGTTGGTATTGGCCAGCGCACCGGCGCCGCGCGCGGTCAGCACCGACAGGTGGTGATGCGGATGACCGATCACTTCCCGCGCGCGGCCGTCGATCAATTCGTCGAGCAGCGCGCGGCAGGTGCGCGACACATACTCGGGCGTGACGTTTTTCGGGTAGCGCTGGCTGGCGTACAGGCGCGCCAGCCGCTTGTGCGCCGCGACCGGATCGTCGAAGGCGGAAGCGGCCATGCGCCAGGCGCCGATCGAGGCGCCCACCAGCTTGCGCGGACGCGGTGCCTGGCGCAGAAAATCGCCGAACAACCAGCAATCGAAGCCATGCAGGATCAGCCCTTTCGGCCCGCCGGCGGCCGCCGGCACAATCGCCACATCGGCCGCCAGCACACCCTCTGCGGCGATACGTTGGCGGGCCTTGTGACCCAGTCGAATGGTAATTGGCGATGTCATGGTTTGAGTCGGCTCTGACCCCGATTTTACTTGAGGCCGCCGCCGAGGGCGCGATACAGGTCGATGGCGGTGGTGGTGCGCAGCAGGCGCGCCTGCACCACCGCCTGCTGGGCGCTGAACAGCTCGCGCTGGGCGTCCAGTACGTCCAGGCTGCTGGCGACGCCATTGTCGAAGCGCAGTTGCAGCAGCTTCAGACGGTCGGCCTGGGCGTCCTGCACGGCGCGCTGGGCGTTGACTTGTTCGCCCAGGTAGTCGCGCGCGGCCAGCGCGTCCGCCACTTCGCGGAACGCGGTCTGGATGGTTTTTTCGTAGTCGGCCACGGCGATGTTTTTACGGACCTCGCTCAGCGTCAGGTTGGCGCGGTTGCGCCCGGCGTCGAAGATGGGCAGGGTCAGCGCCGGCGCGAACGACCAGCTGCCGGAACCGCTGTCGAACAGGCCGTGCAGCGACGGGCTGCTGCTGCCCACCGCCACCGTCAGGCCGATGCGCGGGAAGAACGCGGCCCGTGCGGCGCCGATGTTGGCGTTGGCCGATTTCAGGCGCTGCTCGGCGGCGCGGATGTCGGGCCGGCGCACCAGCAGGTCGGACGGCAAGCCTTCCGGCAGCGCGCTCAACGCGTCGATCTGGGCGTCGCTCGGCATGGCGCCGCTGGCGGCCGACGAGGGCGGTTGGCCGATCAACAGCGTCAGCGCATTCTCGGCCTGCGCGCGCTGGCGCGCCAGCGTGAGCGCCGACGCGCGCGCGGTTTCCATCAGCGTTTCGTTGGAACGCAGGTCGAGGCGCGAGGAGGCGCCCACTTCGGCGCGCTGTTGGGTGAGCTTGTAGGTGCGGGCCCGCGCTTCGTACGTTTGCTGCGCCAGCGCGTACTGCTCGGCGTAGGCGCGTTCGGTGTAATAGGCCTGCGCCACTTGCGACACCAGCGCGATCTGCGCCGCCTGGCGCGCTTCGTCGGTGGCCAGGTAGGCCGCCAGCGCGGCGTCGTTCAGGCTTTTGACGCGGCCGAAGAAGTCCAGTTCGAACGAGGTCACCGACAGCCCGACATCGTAGCGTTTGCCGACCACGGTCTGGCCGCTGCCGGACAGGAAGGCCGGGGTCTTGGCCTTGGTGGCGCTGGCGCTGGCGTTCAGGTTGGGCAGGCGGTCGGCCGACTGGATGTCGTACTGCGCGCGCGCTTCGTCGATGCGCAGCACGGCGGTGCGCAGGTCGCGGTTGTTGTCCAGCGCGGCGGCGATCAGCGATTGCAGGCGCGGGTCGGTGAAGTAGTCGCGCCAGCCGGTGTCCACGGCGGACCTGGCATCGGCCGGCAGCGGCAGGGCGACGCTGTTTTTCGCCGCGGCGCCGGCGCTGTCGGACGGGAAGCTGGCGGCCACCGGCGCGGACGGGCGTTGGTAGCTCGGCGCCATCGAGCATGCCGACAGCAGGCCTGCGGTCAGCAGCGCCGCGAATGCGCCGCGCGGCGAGGCTTCGGCGGAGTTAATCATAGGTTTCATGGTTTTTATCGTTCATTTCATGTGCGGCCAGTTTGCGCTGGCGTTCGCTGCCCTTGAATATCCTGCGGATGACGACGAAGAACACCGGCACCAGGAACACCGCCAGCACGGTGGCCGTGATCATCCCGCCCATCACGCCGGTGCCGATGGCGCGCTGACTGGCCGAACCCGCGCCGGTGGCGATCACCAGCGGCAGCACGCCGAGGATGAAGGCCAGCGAGGTCATGATGATGGGGCGGAAACGCAGATGCACCGCTTCCAGCGTCGCTTCGATCAGCCCCTTGCCCTGCGCCTGCAGGTCCTTGGCGAATTCGATGATCAGAATCGCGTTCTTGGCCGACAGGCCGATGATCGCAATCAGGCCCACTTTGAAGTAGACGTCGTTCGGCAGTCCGCGGATGGTCGCGCCGAGCAGCGCGCCCAGCACGCCCAGCGGCACCACCAGCAGCACGGCGATCGGTATCGATTCGCTTTCGTACAGTGCCGCCAGCACCAGGAAGGCCGCCAGCAGCGACAGCGCGAACAGCATCGGCGCCTGCGAGCCGGAGGTCTTTTCCTCCAGCGACTGGCCGGTCCATTCGACGCCGAAGCCCGGCGGCAGCTGCTGCGCCAGGCGTTCCAGTTCATCCATCGCTTCGCCGGTGGAGCGGCCGGGCGCGGCGTCGCCGGTCAGCTTGATGGCCGGGTAGCCGTTGTAGCGCACCAGCTGCACCGGACCCTGTATCCAATGCGAGGAGGCGAACGAGGAGAACGGCACCATGGTGCCGCTGGCGCTGCGCACGTTGAGCTGCATGATGTCTTCCGGCTGCAAACGGCGCGGCGCGTCGGCCTGCACGATCACGCGCTGCTGGCGTCCCGAGCTGGCAAAGTCGTTCACGTAGGAGGAACCCAACGCGGTCGACATCATGGCGTTGATGTCGGCGAAGGTGACGCCCAGCGCATTGGCTTTCTCGCGGTCGATATCGACCTGCAGCTGCGGCGCATCTTCCAGCCCTTCGGGCCGCAGACCTTTCAGGATCGGGCTCTTGGCGGCGAGACCCAGCAGCTGGTTGCGCGCCGCGACCAGCGCGTCGTGGCCGGCCGCGCTGCGGTCCTGCAGGCGCGCGGTGATACCGGTGGCGTTACCCAGTTCGCGGATCGGCGGAGGGCTGAGCGGGAAGATGATCGCATCCGGGATGCCGGACAGGGCGCCCATGGCGCGCTGCGCGATGGCCTGGGCGGAATCTTCGGCGCCGCGCTCCTTCCAGTCCTTCAGCGGAATGAACACCAGGCCCGCGTTCTGGCCGTTGCCGGAGAACGAGAAGCCCGCCACCGCGATGGTGCGTGCCACGCCGGGCTGTTTGCGGAAGTAGGCGTCGGCCTGCGCCAGCACGGCCTGGGTGCGGCTGGTCGATGCGCCGGCCGGCAGCTGCACGTTGGCGATCAGGTAGCCCTGATCCTCGTTCGGCAGGAAGGACGAGGGCAGACGCGCATACAGCCAGCCGACCACGCCGCACAGCAGCGCGAAGATGATCAGATAGCGGCCGGTGCGCTTGAGGATGCGCGCGATCACGCCCTGATAGCCGGTGGCCGTCACCGCGAACTTGCGGTTGAACCAGCCGAAGAAGCCTTTCTTCTCGTGGTGATGTCCCGCCTCCACCGGCTTGAGCATGGTGGCGCACAGGGCCGGCGTCAGGGTCAGCGCCATCAGCGCGGAGAACAGCATGGCCGATACCATCGCCAGCGAGAACTGGCGGTAGATCGCACCCACCGCGCCGCCGAAGAAGGCCATTGGAATGAACACCGCCACCAGCACCAGCGTGATGCCGATGATGGCGCCGGTGATCTGGCCCATGGCCTTGCGCGTGGCGTCGCGCGGCGACAGCCCTTCCTCGCTCATGATGCGCTCGACGTTTTCCACCACCACGATGGCGTCGTCGACCAGGATGCCGATCGCCAGCACCATGCCGAACATGGTCAGCACGTTGATCGAGAAGCCGAAGATCTGCATGGCCGCGAAAGTGCCCATCAGGGCCACCGGCACCACGATGGTCGGGATCAGCGTATAGCGGATGTTCTGCAGGAACAGATACATCACCAGGAACACCAGCACCACCGCTTCCAGCAGGGTCTTGACCACTTCCTCGATCGAGATTTTGACGAAAAGTGAAGTGTCGTAAGGGATGGTGTACTTGACGCCGGGCGGGAAGTATTTTGACAGTTCGTCCATCTTGGCGCGTACGGCGGTGGCGGTTTCCAGCGCGTTACCGGTCAGCGACAGCTGCACCGCGATGGCGGAGAACGGCGCGCCGTTCAGGCGCGCGTTGATGTTGAAGTTGGCGCCGCCCAGTTCCACGCGCGCCACGTCCTTCAGCCGCACCAGCGAGCCGTTGGGATTCGCACGCAGCACGATCTGGCCGAATTCGGTGGTGGAGGACAGCTGGCCGGTCACCACGATGGGCGCGGAATAGGTCTGTTTGGCGGGGCTGGGCAGATCGCCCAGCGTGCCGGAGGTGACCTGCGCATTCTGCGCGCGGATGGCGGCGGTGACGTCGGCCATGTTCATTTTCAGGCCGATCAGCTTGACCGGATCGACCCACACGCGCATGGCGCGCTCGGTGCCGAACAACTGCGCCTGGCCGACGCCGGGAATCCGCTTGATCTCATTGACCACGTTGCGCGCCATGTAGTCGCCCAGGCCGGTCGGATCGAGGCGGCCGTCGGTCGAGGTCAGGCCGACGAACATGAGGATGTTGGAGCGTGCCTTGTTGACCTGCACGCCCTGCTGGGTGACCGATGCCGGCAGACGCGATTCCACCCGCTTGATGCGGTTCTGCACGTCCACCGAAGCCAGCTCCGGATTGGTGCCGGGCACGAAGGTGACGGTAATGGTGACGTTGCCGTTACCCTCGCTGACGGATTCCACGTACTGCAGGCCGTCGGCGCCGTTCATCTCCTGTTCGATCACGCTGGTGACGGCGTCGTCCAGCACCTGCGCGGTGGCGCCGGGATAGCTGGCGGTGATGACGATGGATGGCGGGGCGATGGTCGGATACTGCGCCACCGGCAGGATGCCGATCGCCAGTATCCCGCCCAGCAGGATGAAGAGGGCGATCACCCAGGCGAAGACGGGACGATCGATGAAGAATTTGGCCATCTGATCTCCCGGTTATTTGGCTGGCGCCGGCGCGGGTACGGCGGCCGGCGTGGCACCGACCGGCCCTTTCCACGGCTGCGGATTGACGGTGGCGCCGGGCTTGGCCTTCTGGAAGCCTTCCACCACGATGCGCTCGCCGCCCTTCAGGCCGGAACTGACCACCCAGTTGCTGCCCTGGTTGGCGGTGGCTACCACCGGCTGCGACACCACCTTGTCGTCGGCGCCGACGATCAGCACCGTCGATCCTTCATTGGTGCGCACGATGGCCTGCTGCGGGATGGTGATGGCGGCCTCGTTGACCGCCTGTTCCAGCCTGGCGCGCACGTACATGCCGGGCAGCAGAACCTTGTCCGGATTCGGGAACTCGGCGCGCATGGAGACGGTGCCGGTGCTTTCGTCGACGCTCACGTCGGAGAACAGCAGCTTGCCCGGATGCGGATAGGTCTTGCCGTCCTCCGTCACCAGGCTGACGCTGGCATCGCGTTTGGCCGACCCGTTGCCGGCACTCTTCAGTTTGCCCTCGGCCAGCGCGGCCTGCAGCTTCAGCACATCGGCCGAGGATTGCGTGATGGTGACGTAAATCGGATCGAGCTGCTGCACGGTGGCCATCGGCGTTGCTTCGCCCTGTCCGACCAGCGCGCCCTCGGTCACCAGCGCGCGCGAGACGCGGCCGGAGATCGGCGCGGTGACGGTGGCGTAGCCCAGCGTCAGGCCGGCGTTGGTGCGCGCCGCCCTGGCGGTGGCCAGGTCGGCCTGCGCCTGCTTCTGTGCGGTGACGGCGTCGTCGTATTCCTGCTGGCTGACCGCCTGCGCCGCCAGTAATGGTGTATACCGTTTCACCTTGAGATCGGCCTGCGCCAGGTTGGCCTCGGCCTTGCCGACCGCCGCCTGGGCGCTGTCGAACGAGGCCTGGAACTGTGCCGGGTCGATACGGAACAGCACCTCGCCGGCCTTGACGTCGCCGCCCTCCTGGTAGAGGCGTCTCAGCACGATGCCGGCGGTCCGCGCGCGCACCTGGGCGATGCGCGACGCCTCGGTGCGGCCCGGCAGTTCGCTGCTCAGGGTGACCGCGCTGGGCGTGACGGTGACGACGGCGACGGTGGCCGGCGGCGGCGCGCCGGGCGCGGCGGCCTTGTCGCCGCAGGCGCTCAGCAGGGTCATGATGGCGACAGCGGCGGCGGTGCTACGGGGGACTGATCTCATGGAGGTCTCGCAAGATGGGTTTTATACTTGATGCAAGATTGTAATACAGGCAGAAAACTACGGCTGGGAGCGTATCCAGATGCAACAAGGGCAGAAGGCGGCGGGCGCCGCGCTTCTGCCCTTGCAGACGAACCAGCCTGGAACTTAGCGCATGCCGGAGATGATCTGCTTCAGTTTGGCCGTGTCGGCGACGAAGGCGCGGATGCCTTCGGCGGTCTTTTCGGTGGCCATCGCGTCTTCATTGAACATGAAGCGGAAGGTCGGCTCGTCGATGGCGATCTTGCCGATGGTGGCGCTCTTGCTGCTGTCGGCGCTGAGCTTGCGCTCGAGCGGCGCGCTGGTGTCGGCCAGCTTTTGCAGCAGGTCCGGGCTGATGGTCAGCAGGTCGCAGCCGGCCAGTTCCAGGATCTGGCCGGTGTTGCGGAAGCTGGCGCCCATCACCTCGGTGCTGTAGCCGAACTTGCGGTAGTAGTTGTAGATGCGCTTGACCGACTGCACGCCCGGATCTTCGGCGCCCTGGTAGTCGATGCCGGTGGATTTCTTGTACCAGTCGTAGATGCGGCCGACGAACGGCGAAATCAGCTTGGCCCCCGCCTCGGCGCAGGCGATCGCCTGCGGCAGCGAGAACAGCAGCGTCATGTTGGTGTGGATGTTTTCCTTTTCCAGGATCTCGGCGGCGCGGATGCCTTCCCAGGTCGAGGCCATCTTGATCAGCACGCGTTCGCGGTCGATACCGTTCTTTTCGTACAGCTTGATCAGCTCGCGGCCCTTGGCCACCGAGGCGGCGGTGTTGAACGACAGCGCGGCGTCGATCTCGGTCGAGACGCGGCCCGGGATCACGCGCAGGATCTGCTTGCCGAAGGCGACCAGCAGGTGGTCGATCACTTCGCCGGTGCTGGCGTCCAGGTTGTCACGCACGGCTTTTTCCAGCAAGGGCTGATACTCTTCCTTCTGCACCGCTTTCAGGATCAGCGACGGGTTGGTGGTGGCGTCCTGCGGCGAATACGCCTGGATGGACTGGAAATCGCCGGTGTCGGCTACCACGGTGGTGAATTGCTTGAGTTGTTCGAGTTGGTTCATGGACGCTGCCAATCTGATAATGAAGTTGTGGTCGCGCCTATTTTACTCCGAACCGGGCCGGATCAAGCCAGTCGCATGAGTGCGGCGCCACAGGCGATCAGGATCACGGCGATGATGCGCGCCGGCGCCAGGCGCTCGCGCAGGAACACGGCGGCGATCAGGGCGGCGAACAGGATCGAGGTCTCGCGCAGCGCGGCGATGGCGGCCACCGGCGCCAGCGTCATCGCCCACAGCGCCAGGCCGTAGGACGCCAGCGTGCCCACGCCGCCCAGCAGCATCACCCGGCGGTGGGTGCGGACGTAGGCCGGCAGTTCGGCCCAGCGGTTGGCGGAACACAACAGCAGCATGGCGGCGGTCAGCACGAACAGCCACATGGCGTAGCCGGCCGGCGCGCCCGAGCGGCGCACGCCGACCCCGTCCAGCATGGTATAGCCGGCGATGACGGCGGCGTTGAGCAGCGCGTAGGCGGTGGCGCGGCGGCGCGCGTCGCGGTTGGCGGCGGTG
>NZ_SPVG01000028.1 GCF_004614165.1 Duganella callida
CTCTACCGTAGCGATCGCTACGGTAGAGCCCGTGACGCAATGAAAGACCTGACCCCGGAGTTTATTCGGGGACGATGATGCGCCAGCGCCAGGGTTTGAGGTAGGCCGGGCCTTCGTCGCCGGCCAGCTTGTATTTCTGCAGCTGGCCGGTGGGGTTGACGATCACGCGCACGTGGTTGGCGCCCTGCTGGCGCCTGAAGGCAAACAGCTGCTCGTTGCCGACGTCCAGCAGTTGCACCGCGCCGCCGGCCGCGCCGTTCCACAGGGCCGGGTTCTGCTTCTTCAGCGCGTTCAGGCCGCCGAAGAAGCCTTCCAGTTCCCAGTTCTTCCAGTCGATCGGGTCTTTTTCGAAGAACGCGAGCTTCTTGTCCAGCCTGGCTTCCTGGCCGTTGTACACCAGC
Source organism: Duganella callida (assembly GCF_004614165.1). Classification (GTDB taxonomy): domain Bacteria; phylum Pseudomonadota; class Gammaproteobacteria; order Burkholderiales; family Burkholderiaceae_D; genus Rugamonas; species Rugamonas callida. The sequence goes on from NZ_SPVG01000028.1 coordinate 402, forward strand.
GGGATGCCGGGCAGGGTGTAGCTGAGCACCGCCATCGCGCCCCAGGCCGGGCCGTACAAGTCCTTGTCGGCGCCTTCCCACGAGTTGATGTCGTGGTTGCTGGTGAATTGCAGCCGGAAGGCGTCGCGCGGGTAGGCTTTCGGCGGCGTGCTGACGTAGGCGCGCAGTTCGGCGGCGCCGGCCTGGCCCTTGCCGATCTTTTTCATGATGCCGTTCAGCGGCCAGTCGTAGCTGGCGTCGAAGGCGCGTTCGTGCAGCGCGACGTCGTCCGCTTCGGCCAGCATGAACACCGGCTTGATCTTGTCCAGCTGCGCGCGCGCCTGGTCCCAGAACGCGGTCGGCACCATGCCGGCGGCATCGGCGCGGAAGCCGTCGACGCCGACTTCCTTGACCCAGAACGCCATCGCCTGCGTCATCGCCGGCCACAGCGCCTGGTTGGCGTAATCGAGGCCGATGACGTCGGCCCATTCCTCGGTCTCGCCGGCGCCGTTCTTGAAGCTGACCGAGGTGATTTCGCCCTTGTCGTTTTTCTTGTACCAGTCCGGATGCTGCTCGGCCCACGGGTGGTCCCAGGCGGTGTGGTTGCCCACCCAGTCGAGGATCACGTGCATGCCCAGGGCGTGCGCCTGCTTGACCAGTTTGCGCAGGTCGTCGATGCTGCCGAACTCCGGATTGACCGCGGTGTAGTCCTTGACCGCGTAGTAGCTGCCCAGCGTGCCCTTGCGGTTCTTTTCGCCGATCGGGTAGACCGGCATCAGCCACAGGATGTCGACGCCCATCTGCTTCAGGTTGGGCAGGCTGGCGGCGAAGGCGTTGATGGTGCCTTCCTTGCTGTACTGGCGCAGATTGACTTCGTAGATACTGGAGCTGCGCGACCATGCCGGGTGTTTGGTCTCGGCGTGGGCGGCGGTGAACAGGGACGCCAGCATCAGCGCGGCGGCAAGCTTTTTCATAAAACTCCCTTATTTCAAGGTGCGTTCAAACAGTTGATAGATGCGGCGGTACTCGTCGTACCACGATTCGGCGTGGACGAAGCTGTGCCGCTCCAGCGGGTACGAGGCCAGCTCCCAGTTATCCTTTTTCAGTTCGATGAAGCGCTGCGCCATGCGCACCGAGTCCTGGTAGAACACGTTGTCGTCGACCATGCCGTGCGCGATCAGCAGGTGGCCTTTGAGCTGGCCGGCGTATTCGATCGGCGAGGAGATCCTGTACGCGTCCGGGTCCAGTTCCGGCGAGTTGAGGATGTTGGCGGTGTACTCGTGGTTGTAGGTGGTCCAGTCGGTGACGGGACGCAGCGCGGCGCCGGCCTTGAACTGGTCGGGCGCGCGCAGCAGCGCGATCAGGGTCATGAAGCCGCCGTAGCTGCCGCCGTAGATGCCGACGTTGGCGGCGTCGCCCTGCTGGTTGGCGACCATCCAGTTCAGGCCATCGATGTAGTCCTCCAGTTCCGGATGGCCCATCTGGCGGTAGATGGCGGTGCGCCAGTTGCGGCCGTAGCCGAGCGAGGCGCGGTAGTCCATGTCCAGCACGATGTAGCCCTTCTGCACCAGCAGGTTGTGGAACATCTGCTCGCGGAAGTAGTTCGGGTAGCGCAGCGTGGTGTTCTGCAGGTAGCCGGCGCCGTGCACGAACATCACCACCGGATATTTTTTGCCCGCTTCCAGCGTGGCCGGACGATACAGCTTGGCCCAGACCGGATCGGCGCCGTGAGTCGATGGCACGGCGACGATCTGCGGCTGTATCCATTCGCGCGCCTTGTAGTCGGCGCTGCGGGTGTCGGTCAGCTGGGTCAGCGCGCCGCCGCTGCTGGCGACGGTGCCGATCTGCGCCGGCATGTAGGCGGTCGAGTAGCGCACCAGCAGCTTGCGGCCGTCCGGCGACAGGGTGTAGCCTTCGACGCCGCCCTGCGCGGTCAGCTCCTTCAGCGCGCCGTCCCTGGCGTTGGCGGAGCAGACTTCATAGGTGCCCGGCAGTTTCGGATTGCACAGGAAGTAGGCGGTGCCGCCGTCGGCCGACCATTTGACGTCCGAGGCTTCCCACTTGCCGGAGGTGAGGGCGTGCGATTTGCCGTCGGCCGTCATGGTGTAGATGTGGGCGTAGCCGCTTTCTTCCGACTGGTACCACAGGGTGCTGTTGTCCGGCTGCCAGCCGAAGTCGTTGTAGCGGTTGTTGACCCAGGCCAGGTCGGTCAGGCGGTGCAGTGGTTTCAGTTTGGCCGCGGTCAGGTCGACGGCGGCAATCCAGCGGTCCTTGTTGTCGATCGATTGCGCCATCACGGCCACGCGCTTGCCGTCGGCGCTCCAGCGGATCGAATCCTCGCGGTGTTCGAAGCGCAGGCCGCGATTGCCTTTCAGCGCATCGAGCTTGTGCTCGGCGCGCAGCTGGGCCAGCGGGTCTTCCTTGATGCCGGGCAGGTCGTCGAAGGACAGGTCGGTGACCTTGCGCGTCGCCGTTTCAATCAGTTTCAGCTGGTGCTGCAGCGGGCCGGCCTCGCTGACGCGCTTGCGCTCGTCGTCGGTCTCCTCGTAGCCCGACTCGGTGACGTAGCGCGGCATCTTGCCGATACGGCGCTTGTCGCCATCCTTGGCGGCGGTGACCACCAGCAGATAGCGCCCGTCCGGCGACAGCGCGCTGGTCTCGATGGCGACCTTCTCGCCCAGGTAGATGGGCAGCGGCGCGCGCGTGGCGTCGGCGCTGCGCTCGGCGTTGCGCTGGTCGCGCGTTTCGTCCTTCTCCTGCTTGACGCGCGCCAGCGTGGAGATCAGGCGCAGCTGCATGTCGCGGCGGAAGTCGGGGTCCGGCGCGGCGTCGGGATCCTTTGCGGTGCGCAGCATGGCCACCGGGCCGGCGACGCGGTCGGCGCGGCTCCAGCTGTACCAGTCGGTGCCGACGCGGAACTGCACGTGGTTACCGTCGGCCGAGTATTGCGGATCGGCGGCCTGGGTGGAGCCGCGCCAGATCTGCGTCAGCGCGCCGCTTTTCAGGTCGCGCTCGAACACGTCGCCGTTGCGCAGCAGGATGGCGCGCGTGTGTTCGCGGTTGTAGACCGGATCGGCGCTGTCCATGTTGGCCAGCTGTTTGTCCTCGACCACCTTGGCGGCGCTGCCGTTCAGCAGATAGGTATCGCGTACGGCGGAGCCGTTGCGTTTCTGCTTGTAGTAGATCTGGCGGCTGTCCCAGCCCCACCAAGCCGATTCGACCGGATTGCCGATCCAGTCCGGATTGGCCATGGCCTGGTCCAGGGTGATGGGAGTGGGGGCTGCGGAGACTGCGCTGGCCGCGGCGGCGGCAAGGAGGGACAATACAAAACGCATCGGTTGTTTCGCTTTGAGTTGGGATGATCGGAAGCGCCGGATCGCGGCGCGTTCCAGATTCTAGCCCAAGCTTCAGCGGCGGGCCATCTTATCGGTTTCGCCGTGGCCGGCGCTGGGACCGCCGCGGCGCGGCGCCAGGCGCAAGGCCGCGAGCAGGCAGACGCCGGCGGCCAGGTACAGCACCACCAGCGACGCCAGCATGGCGGCGCTGTCGCCCCAGCGCAGCATGCGTTCGCCGAGCAGGGGGCCGAGCGCGCCGCCGATCAGCCCCAGGCTGCCGACCAGCGCGATGCCGGTCGCGGCGCGGCCGCGGTTCAGCAGTTCGGTGAGGATGGCGGTCAGCAGCGGCGAGGCGGCGGCGATGCCCAGCGAGGCCAGGGTCAGCCCGGCCAGCGACCAGGCCAGTTCCTTGTCGGCGGCGATGGCCAGCGCCAGGCCGCCGGCGGCCAGCACCATGCAGGCGACGAAGTGGCCGCGCCGCTCGCGCCGGCGGTCGGAGTCGTAGCAGATGGCGATCATGCCGACCACGCCGGCCAGGTTGGGAATGGCGGCCAGCACGCCCAGTTGCAGATGGCTGCCCGCGCCCCAGCGCTGCAGCAGCGACGGCGACCACGAGACCAGGTCGTAACTGGCGCCGATCAGCAGCAGGTTGGCGGCGGCCAGCAGCATGATGGCCGGCTCGCGCAGCAGCGACCAGATCAGGGCAGGAGCCGATGGCGCGGGCTGCGGCTCGTCTTCTTCATCGGCGGGGCCGGACAGCGCCTCCTCGTCGCGCTCCAGATCCTGCCCGATCATCTGCTGCTCGAACGACGACAGCCAGCTGGCGTCCTCCGGTTTCTCGTCGAGGTGGAACCAGGCGCCGACGCCCAGCAACGCGGCCGCGAAGCCCTGCAGCAGCAGCATCCATTGCCAGCCACTGAGGCCGCCGACATCATGCATGGTGGCCAGTGTGGCGGCGCACAGCGGCCCGGCGCCGACGCCGGCCAGCAGCGCGGCCGACGAGAACAGCGCGAACGCGCGCGCACGCCGCGCCGCCGGATACCACCAGGTCAGGTACAGGATCACGCCGGGGAAGAAGGCCGCCTCGAAGACGCCCAGCAGGAAGCGGATGATGTAGAACTCCAACGGCTCGCGCACGAAGGCGCCGGCGGCGGCGCTGAAGCCCCAGCACAGCATGATGCGCAGCAGCGTCTTGCGCGCGCCGATTTTTTCGATCAGCAGATTGCCGGGCAGCGCGCACAGGAAGTAGCCGATGAAGAACACGCCGGCGCCGAGCGCATACACATGTTCGCTGAAATCGAGACTGGCGCCCATCTGCAGCTTGGCGTAGCTGACGTTGACGCGGTCGAGGAAGGCCACCGCATAGCACAGCATCAGCAGCGGCAGCAGACGCCAGCTGACCTTGCGGTAGATCGCGTCCATGCCGGCCGCGCCGCGCAGGTGGAGGATACGGGCGCCGTGGCTCATGATGCGATCTCCCTCGGGGCAGGCTGCGCGTTCCAGGGCTGACGGCGGAGATCCGGAAGCGCAAAATCGGTGGCGGGATCGGGCTGCATATGGGCCATATTAGCCCGCACGATATTGCTTAGGCAAGCGTTCGCGGCGCGCGCGCAGGCGCAAAACAACAGCGCCACCGCAGCGCGCGAATGCGCACTACTTTGGCGCAGATGCTGGCTTCAGGAGCGGCGCGAATCAGACCGCCGCGGCGGCGCCGCGCAGCGCGCGCGACTGCTCGCGGTTGCGGCTTGCCTGTGTGCGGCTGTCGTCATTATCCTGTTCGAGGAATTTGCTGCCGATTTCGAACCACTCATCGCTGGAGATCACCTTCTGCGCCAGCGGCAACAGTTCCTGTTCTTCCTTGTCCAGCCGCTTGAGCAGATTCTGGCAATACAGATCGATGGCCTTGCACAGGAACCTGCCTTGCGAGGCGCTGCGGCGCATGGCGCGGTGCAGGCAGCGGTAGACGGCGTTGAGCATGGCGCTGCCGCGCTGGCTCAGACATTCGAGGTCGTTCATGAGGGCGGTGCAATTCGAATCGGCCGCGCGCACGGCGGGCATCAGGCAGGCTTCGACCTTGCGCTGGTGGCGCGCTTCGGCGAAGCGGGTCAATTCCTGCAGCTGGGACTCGATGAACACAGGATCGATTTCCTGCGGGCGGCGCGCGCTGGTCTGCACATATTGCAGCAGGCGCGAAATGAAGTGGCGTTCCTTCTTTTGCTCGATCGAGAGCGTCAACAAGACATAGGTGGCAGTAAGCATGGCGTTTCCCGTATTTCGATGACTTCGGCTGCGCGGTAACGTCATAGAGGAGCGGTCGCGCCCGAGGTGAAGCTGCTACCTTAGCGCGCCCAGCGGCTCATATAACGCCGAGTTACAATTGTTCACAACTGATTGTGAGGCAATACAAAGCGAAGCATTGCCGGCGGGGAAAACGGATTACGCACACGCCAAGCCGGCGGGGAGCGTGTGCTTTTGCACCTGGCTGAGTCCACGATTATGCGCCCATTTGGCGCCGGAAAATACGCGCTTTCTTGCGTGCGCCAAAAATTTTGTATCAATCGAGTCCCGACTTTTTATCAGGCGCGGGCGGCGCCGAGGTAGTAGCTGCGCGGCAGGCTGAAGCCGGCTTTGACCTGGCGCGAGACTTCGTCGGTCAGCACTTCGTCTTCGTTGGCCTCGAGCGCGGTGACGATGGCGCTGGCGATGTCGGCCGGCGCCGATTTCGGCGCGTCGATGCCGGCGGTCATGTCGGTGTCCATGTAGCCCATGTGCGCCGCCAGCACTTGCGTGTTCTGGCCGGCCAGTTCGCCGCGCAGGCTGTTGCTCAGGCCCCAGGCCGCCGCCTTGGAGGCGCTGTAGGTGCCGGTGCTCGGGAAGCTCAGCCAAGCCAGCGCCGACAGGATGTTGATGATGGCGCCGCCGCCGTTCCTGCCCAGCACGGGAGCGAACGCGTGGCTCAGCGCCAGCGGGGCGAAGAAGTTGACTTCGAATTCGTCACGCGCCGCCTGCAGCGCGTCGGCGGTGGTGGCGCCGCTGCCGGTGGAGATGCCGGCGTTGTTGATCAGGATGGTCAGGTCGGGGATCGCCCGCACGGCGGCGGCAACGTCCGCGGCATTGGTCACGTCCAGCTGGAGCGGCGTGACGCCGGCGATGTCCACCGTGGCCGGGTTGCGCGCGGCGGCGTAGACTTTGCGGGCGCCCGCCTTGACGGCGGCTTCGGCCAGGGCTTTGCCCAGACCACGGTTGGCACCAGTGACCAGGACGACGGCGTCTTTGAATTTCATGATGTTTCCTTTCAAGGTAGGTTGTTTCAATATGACCGGTCGTCTTAAAAACGGCCGAAAAAAAATGGCTCAGGCCAGCACCCGGCCCAGCACCATGCGTACAAAACGGTCCAGCGGTTCACGGCTTTGCTCGGCTTTGGCGCGCAGGACGGCGCCTTGCCAGGCGTCGTTGACGAAGGCGGCCAGGTCCTCGGCCGGCAGTGCGCTGGCGATGCTGCCGTCGCGCTGGCCCTCGGCGATCACTGCCGCCAGCAGCGCGCCCGAGCCGGCAAACGCCTGGCGCATCGCCACCCGCATGGCCGGGATCTGGTTCGACAGTTCGGTGCTGAAATTGCCCAGCATGCAGCCATGGTTGTAATCGTTGGCGGTATTGCCGGCGATCATGCGGTCGAAATACTGGCGCAGGCGCTGCAGCGGCGCCACCGAACGGTCTTTCAGCAGCGCGGCGATCTGGCCGACGCCATCGGTATAACGTTGCACGACCTCCAGCCCCAGCGCTTCCTTGCTGCTGAAGTGGTTGTAGAACGAGCCCTTCGGCACGCCGGCGGCGTCGGTAATATCCTGGACGCTGGTTGCATTGAACCCCTTGCTGTGCAGCAGGTTCAAGCTGGTGCTGACGATTTGCTCTTTGACGTTAGGTTTGGCCATGTGTTTAATATGACCGGTCGTCTTAAAAAAGTCAAGAAACTTTTTTAAAAACGGTGCCGGCAGTATAGTTATGGCAATAACCATATCAGAGGGAAACGCCATGCGCCGTTATCTTGTGGCTGCGCTGCTGGGACTGCCGATCATGGCAGCTGCCGCGCCGCTGGAGGTCAGGATGTGCATTTTCGATCACCCGTTTCCACCGCTGACCTACCCCGACGGCTCGGGGCAGGCGCAAGACGTGCTGCGGCGCGCGTCCAGGCTGCAGCCGGTGAGCATCCAGAATATCGTGGCGCCGCGTTTCCAGTGCATGGAGCAGCTGCGCACCGGTCAGGTGGATGCCATGCTGGCCGCCTTCATCGAAGACCGCACCTCGTACAGCGCGTTTCCGATGCACGACTCGCAGCCCGATGCCAGCCGCGCGGTGGGCGAATTGAAGTTCTCGGTGTCGCGCCGGCGCGGCGGCGAGGTGGAGTGGGACGGCAAACTGTTCCATCATCTGGGCCGGCAGCCGGTCGGCACCCAGCCGGGCATGCTGCACGTGTCGCTGCTGCGCCAGCTGAACGTGGTGATCGACGACAGCGCCAACAGCCCCGAGCAGGTGTTTGCGATGCTGGCGCAGCGGCGCGTGGCGGCGGTCGTCACCCAGCAGGGCGAGGGCGAGCAGATCATCGCACGCCTGTACCGCGGCGAGATCGAGATGCTGCCGACGCCGCTGATCACGACGCCGATTTATCTGATCGTCAACAAGGTGTTTTACCAGCAGCACAAGCCGCAGATCGACGCCTATTGGGACGCGGTGCGTCAGGTGCGTGCTGCCAAGCCATAGCAAGTAGCATAAAGTAACAACCTTCCGCTGGCGCAGCCGCTCTTGGTATGATGTCCGATGCCCGGCCACAAGCCGGTATTTTTCTTATAACATCGGAGCAACCGAATGAGAATCCCTATGCTGCTGCTGGGCGCCGCGATGGCGTCCAGTGCCGTGGCCGCGCCGCGCGGCTTCACTGTCGAAGACCTGGTCAACATGGAGCGCGTCGGCGCCCCGGTCCTGTCGCCGGATGCGACGCGCGTGGTGTACACCGTGCGCGCGACCGACATGGACAAGAACCGCGGCAACACCCAGCTGTGGCTGCTGGATCTGCGCCATCCGCAAGCGGCGCCGCTGCGTCTGACCCAGGCCGCGGCCAGCAGCTCGGACCCGGTGTGGTCGCCGCACGGCGATGCGATCTACTTCCTGTCCGGACGCTCGGGCTCGTCGCAGGTGTGGCGTCTGCCGCTGGGCGGCGGCGAGGCCGCCAAGGTCACCGACCTGCCGCTCGACGTCGATAACTTCCGCCTGTCGCCTCAGGGCGACCGTCTGGCCTTCAGCGTGGCGGTGTTCCGCGATTGTGCCGATCTGGCCTGCAGCAAGCAGCGTCTGGATGAGCAGGGCAAGGTCAAGGCCAGCGGCAAGGTCTACGACAAGCTGTTCGTGCGCCACTGGGATACCTGGGCCGACGGCCGCACCAATGTGCTGTATTCGGCGCCGATCGATGCCACGGGCAAGGTCAGCGCGCAACCGGTCAGCCTGAGCGGCACGCTGGATGGCGATGTGCCGTCCAAGCCATTCGGCGACAACGGCGAGTATCACTTCAGCCCGGATGGCAAGACGGTGGCGTTCTCGGCCCGCATCGCCGGCAAGACCGAAGCCTGGTCGACCAACTTCGATGTCTACACGGTGCCGGCCACCGGCGGCACGCCGAAGAATCTTACCGAAGACAACAAGGCCTGGGACACCAAGGCCATTTATTCGCCCGACGGCAAGACGCTGGCCTACCTGGCCATGGACAAGCCGACCTTCGAAGCCGACCGCTTCCACCTGGTGCTGCTCGATGTCGCCAGCGGCAAGAAGCGCACCGTCGCCGGCGACTGGGACCGTTCGATCGCCAACTACGAATGGACCCCGGACAGCAAGGCCATCCTGGCCAGCGCCGATGATATCGGTCAGCACCGTTTGTTCCACATCGACGTGGCCAGCGGCAAGGTGGCGGCCATCACCGGCAAGGGTCATGTGGATGCCTTCGATGTGGCGAAGGACACCATCGTGATGGCGCAGGCCAGCCTGACCTCGGGCGCGCAGCTGTACAAGTTCAAACTCGGGACTTCGGGCGAGAAGGCCGAGCAGCTGACCAAACTGAATGAGGCGGCGCTGGCCGAGGTCAAGTTCGGCGAAGTCGAGCAGTTCTCCTTCACCGGCGCCAACGGCGAGAAGGTGTACGGCCACGTGACCAAGCCATGGAACGCGCAGCCGGGCCAGAAGTATCCGATCGCCTTCCTGGTGCACGGCGGCCCGCAGGGCAGCTTCGGCAACTCCTGGAGCTATCGCTGGAATCCGCAGGTGTATGCGGGCGCCGGCTATGCCACCGTGTTCATCGACTTCCACGGTTCCACCGGCTATGGCCAGAAGTTCACCGATTCGATCAGCGGCGACTGGGGCGGCAAGCCGCTGGAAGATCTGCAGAAAGGCCTGGCGGCCGCGGTGCAGAAGTATCCGTGGCTGGACCGCGAACGCAGCTGCGCGCTGGGCGCCTCGTACGGCGGCTTCATGATGAACTGGATCCAGGGTAACTGGTCCGACGGCTTCAAGTGCATCGTCAATCACGACGGCGTGTTCGATACGCGCGGCATGGCGTATTCGACCGAGGAGATCTGGTTCACCGAATGGGAAAACGGCGGCTCCTATTACGACGTGCCGCAGAACCACGAGAAGTTCAATCCGGCGCTGAAGGTGAAGAACTGGAAGACGCCGATGCTGGTGGTACAGGGCGACATGGACTTCCGCATTCCGACCGCGCAGGGCATCGGCGCGTTCACGGCGCTGCAGCGCCAGGGCATCCCGAGCAAGTTCCTGTTCTTCCCGGACGAGAACCACTGGGTGCTGAAGCCGGCCAACTCGGTGCTCTGGCACCACACGGTGATCGACTGGCTCGACACTTACCTGAAGAAGTAAGCGAGGAATCCACACATGAAGAAATACCTGATCGCCGGCGCCATCGCGCTGGCGTTTGGTGGCGTGACTGCCGCCGTACCCGCCGCCGCCAGCGCGCCGCGCGCGGACAACCAGTTCCTGTCGCAGGAAGATGCGGCCGCGCGCTCGGCGCGCGTCAGCAATGTCGATTACACGCTGGCGTTCGCGTTGACCGGCAAGGAAAGCTTCAGCGGCACCACCACGCTGAGTTTCGACCTGAGCGACGCGTCGCAGCCGCTGACCATCGATCTGGACAAGGCCACCATCGCCAGCCTGAGCGTGAACGGCAAGGCCGTGACGCCGCAATACAACCAGTGGTTCATCACGCTGGCGCCGCAGGATCTGGTGGCCGGCCGCAATACCGTCACGATCGCCTACTCGCGTCCGCACAGCACCAATGGCGAGGGCCTGCATCGCATGGTCGACCCGGTCGATGGCCGCGTCTACACCTACTCGCACTTCGAGCCGGCGGCGGCGCACCAGATGTTCCCGGTGTTCGATCAGCCGGACCTGAAGGGCACGTACCAGGTCACGGTCAGCACGCCGGCCGACTGGGTGGTGTCTTCGACCACGCGCGAGACCAGCGTGAAGGAGGTCGATGGCGGCAAGCTGTGGACCTTCCCGCGTTCGAAGAAACTGAGCCCGTACAACTTCTCCATGCACGCCGGCCCGTACAAGGTATGGGAAGACAACAGCGGCAAATATCCGATGCGCCTGTTCGCGCGCCAGTCGGTGGCGTCGCAGGTGTCGCCGCAGGACTGGTTCAAGTACACCAAGGCCGGCCTGGCCTTCTTCGACCAATACTTCGGCATCCCTTACCAGTTCGAGAAGTATGACCAGTTGCTGGTGCCGGACTTCCTGTACGGCGCGATGGAAAACGCCGGCGCGATCACCTTCGCCGAAGGCCGTTTCCTGCACAAGGAAGAGATGACGGCGGCACAGAAGCAGTCGCTGGCCGGCGTGATCAATCACGAGATGGCGCACCAGTGGTTTGGCGACCTGGTGACCATGAAGTGGTGGAACGGCCTGTGGCTGAACGAGAGCTTCGCCTCGTTCATGGGCACGCTGGCGACCGCCGAGGCGACCGAGTTCACCAATGCCTGGCAGGGCTTCTACTCGGGCGGCAAGCAGGCCGCCTACGTGCAGGACCAGCGCGTGACCACCCATGCGATCGAGACGCCGGTGCCGTCGACCGCGAACGCCTTCGACAACATCGACGCCATCACCTATTCGAAAGGCGCGTCGACGCTGAAGCAGCTGCGCCATCTGCTGGGCGAGGAAGTGTTCCGCCAGGGCGTGCACAATTATCTGGTCAAGTACCAGTACCGCAATGCCAGGCTGGATGACTTCATCGGCAGCCTGGGCGAGGCGGCGCACCGCGATCTGAGCGGCTGGACCAAGGAGTGGCTGTACGAGCCGGGCGTGAATACCATCGCGGCCGACTTCAGCTGCAGCGGTGGCAAGGTCAGCGCCTTCACGCTGCGCCAGAGCGCGACGCAAGAGCTGCCGACCTTGCGCGAGCAACGTGTGCAGGTCGGTCTGTTCAAATTGGGCGCGCAGGGTCTGGCGTTGAGCAAGAACGTGGCGGTGACTTACAAGGGCGCGGCCACCGCGGTGCCGGAACTGAAAGGCGCGGCCTGCCCGGACCTGGTGTATCCGAACTATCAGGACTGGGGCTTCGCCAAGGTACAGCTGGACAAGAAGTCGTTCAGCGCGGCGCAGGCCAACCTGAGCAAGGTGGATGATCCGCTGCTGCGCTCGATGCTGTGGCAAAGCCTGTGGGACAGCGTGCGCGATGCCAAACTGCCGCTCAACGAATATCTGAAGACGGTGCTGGCCAATGCGCCGGCCGAGAAGGATTACACCCTGCTCGGCGATATCGTCGAGAAGATCCACGCTTCGGTCGCTTATCTGAATGCGATGGGGCCGTCTGCCGCGAAGTACCGCGCGCAGGTGAGCTCGCGACTGGAGCAGATGAGCTTTGCCGCCACCAGGGCGGCCAGCGACAAGAACTTCCAGCGCCGCTGGTTCGCGACCTATATCAGCGTGGCCAGCAGCCCGGCCGCGCTGACGCAGCTGGCCGATATCCTGGACGGCAAGCTGGTGGTGCCGGGCCTGAATGTCAGCCAGGATGTACGCTGGGACATCATCAAGCGCCTGAACCGTTACGCCTATCCGGGTAGCGAAGCCCTGCTGGCGGCCGAGCAGGAGCGCGACAAGTCGGACAGCGGCCAGCAGGCCGCCATCGCCGCCGCCGTGATCCGTCCGGACGCCAAGGTGAAGGCGCAGTGGCAGGCCACCATCGCCGATCTGCAGACCAAGCTGCCGTTCTCCAAGGTGCGCACGGCCATGGGCAGCATGTATCCGGCCGAGCAGGGTGCGCTGAACGAGGCCACCGCCGGCGAGCGTCTGGCGTCGCTGGCGCAGGTGGACAAGGCGGCCGGCCCGGTCTACATGCGCGCCTACAGCGCATCGATGATCCCGGCCACCTGCACGCCGGCCAGCGTGCAGCGCCTGGACGCGGCAATTGTTACATTACCAGATTTGTCGGCTGGAACTAAACGTTCCATTTTGGTAACAAGGCAGGAAGATGAACGCTGCGTTGCCATCAGGAAAGCCATGACAGTATTTTAATTGGCGCGTTTCATCGCATGAAAAGCCAGCCGGCGTCGGCTGGCTTTTTTTATAACGGATGTTACAAGCTGTTACATGTCTTTAAAAAGACGAAGCAGGCGACTTATCCGATTATATCGATTTATATCAGGAACTTGGCGAGTGCTGAAAGATTTGGATATGGGCTGACTTTTGCAGAATTACAACGAAAATCCCCCGCTACTGAAACACTTTTGTTACATCTTCATGACAATATTCTCATAGTGTTAACGGAATTTTATTCGGCGAACTGAATGGATATTTAAACAATAAATGTTGGTGTTTGATTACTGAGTACATGCGCTTTGTCTTATATTGATTGTTACTTTTTCTAAAGGAAAAGTAGCAGGGCACGAGCCTGGCGACCGACTGGGCGACTCCATCCTTCAACCACAAGGCAGAGCAATGAATCAACTCAAGAAAACACTGACGGCGGCCACCTTGGGCGCTTTGGCGCTCATGGGCGCGGCGTCGGCCATGGCTGATACCATCGATTTCGAGTCCCAGTCGCCGACCGTTTACGGCGGCACGGAGACCTTCACCGAGGGCGGCTACAGCTTCCTGGTGATCGACAGCACCGCTTCGGAAACCGGCATGGGCTTCGCCGGCGCCATCGGCCAGGGTTCCAACCCTTACCAATGCGACATCGCGGCCTGCCCGACCGGCAACAGCAGCAATTACTACATCGGCACCAATGACGGCAGCCTGCAGATCGCGCGCAGCGACGGCAAGGCGTTCCGCCTGTCCAGCCTGGATTACGCTTTCCTGCCGCCGATCGACAACCTCGGCAGCTATTCCTTCGGCCAGCTGACCATCACCGGCAACACCGTCAACGGCCCGGTGAGCGCCAGCTTCGACTTCCCGACCCTGATCGGCGGCCAGTCGCCGTTCCTGACCGCCAGCCTGCAAAGCCAGTTCGGCAACACGCTGTTCAGCAGCGTCACCATCGGCTCCTGCGTGTTCACCGACGCGCTGTCCTGCGTGAGCCCGGCCGGCAACCAGGCCCAGTTCGCGATCGACAACCTGGTGCTGGCCGCCGTGCCGGAGCCCGAGACCTACGCCATGCTGGGCCTGGGTCTGGCCGCCATCGGCCTGGTCGCGCGCCGCCGCGCCCGCGCCGCCAACACCAACAACGTGTAACCGGAGAACCTTCTGATGAATCTGAAACTGCGTCCTGTTACCACCGCTGTCCTGATGCTGCTGTCGACGCTGTCCGCCGGCGTGCACGCCGAGGAAGAGCGCCGTTCCTACATCGTGCAACTGGCCGACAAGCCGGTCGCCACCTACACCGGCCAGGTCGCCGGTCTGGCCGCCACCATGCCCGCGCCGGGCCAGCGCCTGAACGTCGATGCCGCCGACGTGCAGGCCTACATCACCTATCTGGAAGCCAAGCAGAACGACGTGATCAGCACCGTCGCCAATGCCGAGATCACCCACAAGTATGACGTGGTGTTCAATGGCTTCGCCGCACTGCTGACCGACGAGGAAGTGCGCGCGCTGAAGAAAAACGCCGGCGTGGCAGCCATCACCGCCGACTCCATCATGCAGCTGGATGACAGCTATGTGAACAGCTTCATCGGCCTGGACAAGGCCGGCGGCCTGTGGGAGCAGCTGGGCGGCAAGGGCGCGTCCGGCGAGGACATCATCATCGGCATCGTCGACGGCGGCATCTGGCCGGAAAACCCGAGCTATGCCGACCGCGTCGACGACAACGGCGTGCCCAGCCACAGCGGCAGCCACCTGGCCTACAACGCGCCGCCCGCCAGCTGGAAAGGCAGCTGCGACATCGGCGAAGGTTTTGGCGTCAACAACTGCAACAACAAGCTGATCGGCGCGCGCTACTACAAGCAGGCGTCGCAGACCCTGCACTGGACCGAGTTCAACTCGGCGCGCGATTCGGTGGCCGGCACCGAGGGCTCGGGCGGCCACGGCAGCCATACTTCGAGCACCGCCGGCGGCAATGGTGGCGTGCCGGTGATCACCGGCGGACTGAACCTGGGCAAGACCTCGGGCGTGGCGCCGCGCGCGCGCATCGCCGCCTACAAGGTGTGCTGGACCGACGGCGCCACCGCCAAGAACGGTTGCGCGACCGCCAACAGCGTGGCGGCGATCAACCAGGCGGTCAAGGATGGCGTCAACGTCATCAACTTCTCGATCGGCCCGAGCTCGGGCGGCGGCACCTTCAATGAAGCGACCGAGCAAGCGTTCTTCGGCGCGGCCGCGGCCGGCGTGTTCGTGGCGGCGTCGGCCGGCAACTCCGGTCCGACCTCGACCGCGCCGGCGCCGGTGGCCCACATCAGCCCTTGGCTGACCACGGTCGGCAACTCGACCCATGACCGCATCTACCTGGGCGATGCCGCGCTGGGCAACGGCGTCACCGTCAGCGGTGCGTCGAGCAACGCCAATACGCCGTCGGCGCCGCTGATCCTGGCGAAGGATGCGGGCCTGGCCGGTGTCGATCCCACCAGCCTCAACCTGAACCAGTGCTTCGGCCCGGCCGACACCATGTCGCCGCTGCTGGACCCGGCCAAGGTCAGCGGCAAGATCCTGGTCTGCGACCGCGGCAACAACGTGCTGGTCAACAAGAGCGCCAACGCCAAGACGGCCGGCGCGGTGGGCGTGATCATCGCCAACGTGGAAGGCGGCAATGCCACCATCCTGAACCAGGCGCACACCGTGTCGACGGTGCACATCACCAAGGAAAACGGCGCGATCGTCAAGAACTACATCGCCGCCGGGGCGGCCGGCGCCAGCGCCGGGCTGAACAATCTGCGCGCGGTGATCGACACCACGGTCAAGGCGCCGATCATGAACGGTTCGTCGTCGCGCGGCCCGAACGTGGCCAACGCCAACATCCTGAAACCGGACCTGACCGCACCGGGCACCGACATCCTGGCCGCCGTCACCGCCGATCTGACCCGCGCCCAGCACGACGCGGTGGCCAGCGGCGGCGTGGCGCCGGTGACCGACTGGGCGTTCTACACCGGCACCTCGATGGCCTCGCCGCACGTGGCCGGCGTGGCCGCGCTGCTGAAACAGCGTCATCCGGACTGGAGCCCGGCCGCCATCAAGTCGGCGCTGATGACCACCGCCTACGACACCTACACCGACGGCCTGACCAGCGGCGTGGCGTGGGACGCGACCGCCAAGAACACCGGCACGCTGCCGTGGGCGCAGGGCGCCGGCCACATCGCCCCGACCTCGGCCGCGGATCCGGGCCTGGTGTACGACATCGCGCCGGTCGATTACGCGCGCTTCCTGTGCGGCCAGGGCCTGATCTACAACGCCGCGCAGTGCAGCTCGTTCGGCGGCTCGCTGGCGGCGCAAAACCTGAATCTGGCCTCGCTGACCGCCGGCAACGTGCTGGGCTCGATGACCCTGACCCGTACCGTGACCAACGTCGGCGCCACCCGCGCGACCTACAACGCCACGACCTCGATCGCCGGCTACGACGTGGTGGTATCGCCCTCGCAGCTGGTGCTCGATCCGGGCGCCAAGGGCACGTTCACGGTCAAGGTCACGCGCACCAACGCGCCGGTCGATACCTGGACCTACGGCAAGCTGGTCTGGAGCGACGGCGTGCATACCGTGCGCAGCCCGCTGACCGTGCGCGGCAGCGCGCTGTCGGCGCTGGCCTCGGTGTACAGCGAGGCGGCCAGCGGCAGCAAGATCGTTACGGTGGGCACCGGCTTTGCCGGCGCGATGACCGTGGTCAAGGGCGGCCTGCTGCCGGCGACCAAGGAATCGCGCACCATCGTCCAGGCCAAGAGCCCATCGACCGCCACCGCGCAATGCCAGGCCGGTGCCGGCACCGGCATCAACATTCACAATGTGACGATCCCGGCCGGCACCCTGCTGGCGCGCTTCTCGCTGTATGACGACGAAGTGCAGGGCGCCAACAGCAACCTGAGCGACCTCGACATGGTGCTGCTGCGCGGCACCACCGTGGTGGCGTCCAGCGGCAACGATACGGCCAACGAATCGGTGCAGCTGGTGAATCCGGCGGCGGGCGACTACCGCGTGTGCGTGGTCGGCTACGCGCCGGCCGGCGGTTCGGCCACCTACGCGATGTCGAGCTGGCTGGTGAACTCGAGCTCGACCGGCGGCAACTTCAAGGTGCTGGCGCCGGGCGCGGCCACCGTGGGCGGCACCGCCAGCGTCGGCATGAGCTGGTCGGGTCTGGCGACCGGTCAGCGCTACCTGGGCGCGGTCAACTACCTGCTGAACGGCGTGCGTCAGGGCAGCACCACGGTGGAGGTGGACACCACCGATCCGCTGCCGCTGTTCCAGAACTCGCGCAGCAAGGAGCTGCTGGCCTACTAAGCACGGGCTGGACAGCAAGCAACAACCCCGCGGGCAGTCTGCCGCGGGGTTTTTTTACGGCCGTTGTGGGCGAGCGACAGGATCAAGTACGCCGCTTATTATTGAATTGCTATTTTTTGCGACAGGTGCACAATAGTCGAACCGTACGGGGAGCGTGATGGCGATTTATCTGATCATCTTTGGCGCGGCGGTGCGTGCTGACGGCAGCGCCAGCCCCAGCCTCGCACGGCGCGTCGACGGCGCCTGGCGCTACGCGCTGGCGCAGCCCGGCGCGGTGCGGTTCCTGGCGACCGGCGGCGTCGGCCGTCACGGCCCGGCGGAAGCGCTGGTGATGCGCGACCTGCTGCTGGCCAGGGGCTGCGACGAGCAGCTGATTTTGCTGGAAACCCAGGCCGGCGACACGCTGGAGTCGGTCGTGCGCTGCGAGCGCATCCTGGCCGGCTTGACGGATATCGAGCTGGTGGCGGTGTGCACCAGCGGTTATCACCAGTATCGCTGCGCGTTATTGTTGCGCCTGCTCGGATACCGGGTGGCCTTGCCGGCGATGCCGGCCGACCGGCCATTTCTGGGCGGCTTTACCTGGGGCCGCTACGTCGCCAAGGAGTGTCTTGCCCTGCCTTACGATGTGCTGCTGTTACTGCTGTTCAAACTGGGGCGCGGCTTGCGGCGCCGATAACTAGAGGGGATCTCATGAACAAGCCTGCCATCTTCGGTGCGGCCGTGTTGCTGGTTGCCGTGCTGCTTGTGTATTTCATGCCGCCCAGCGGCGGCGCCGCGCCGGATACACAGGCGTCGAAGATGTATCAGCTGGTCGACATGGCCGAGCGCATGTGTCTGTCCAATACCCGGGACAAGCAGGCGGCCGACCTGTCGTTGACGCTGTCGGCGGCCAGGTCGGGCATCAAGGGCGCCACCTCGATCGAGAAGCTGCGCGCGGCGGAACGCGGCGCGGCGGCGCGTTTCACCGCGGCGCTGGCGCAAGTCGAGAATGCCGACATCCGCGCATGCATGGAACCCTGGGGCGCGAAGATCCGCGACCTGGCCGGCACGATGTAATCCACGGGAGGCCACGATGAACGCACCTCGACCGGCACGGCCGCGGCCGCTGCGCCGCTGCGCCGCGCTGCTGTGCTGCGGCTGCCATGCGATGGCGCTGTCGGCGCCGCCGGCGCCCGCGCAGAGCGCCAGCGAGCGCCGCAATGCCGAACTGCACACCAATCTGGCGCTGCTGTCCACCATGATCGATAAGGCGTCGGCGGTCTGCCTGAACAATGAAACCAGCAAGGGCGTGGCGCAGTTGCAGGCCAGCTTCAAGTCGATCGCCAGCACGCTGTCCGGCAAGCTGACGGTCGAACGCACCAACCAGGTGTTGCGCGGCGCGCGCGAGGGGCTGCCGCAGCAGGTGGCACTGATCGAAAACGACAAGATCCGCAATTGCATGAAGCCGCTGGTGCAAAACCTGTTCGACATGGTGATCAACGCGGCGGCGCCCGAAAGCGCGACGCCGGCATGGCCGGAGCCGATAGACTTCCGCTTCAACTTCAAGCGCACGGTGAGTACCGATCCCAGGCTGTACTCGGAAAACGTGCGCCTGGACCTGACCGCGCGCGAGCGGCCCTTGTCGCGTCGTATCACCATGCAGGACGCGCAAGGCCTGGCGTACTACCAGTACGATCTGCTGTATCCGCGCGCGGGCGAAATCTTCCGCGGCACCATCATTGCCGAACGTCTGGGCAATTCGCGGCTGTCGCTCACCGCGCCCGCGATCACCGAAATCTGCTTCCGGCAGCCAGTCAAATTGCCCAAGCTGGGACAGATCACGTATGACATCTTCGATTGCGTGGAGGGCAAGCTGTGCAAGCCGTCCGCCCAATCCACGGCCTGGCTGGCCGCCTGCGAGCCCAAGCCGGCGGTGTCGGCGGCCAACTGGCTGGACCTGCTCGTCGGCCGCGCCTGGGCGCAGCCGGCGCCGGCCACCGCGCCGGACCGCCCCGGCGCGCCGTTCTGGCATGTGCCTTCGCTGCAGACCTTAACGAAGAGTAATCCCGAGGGCGTGGGCTACACCGTGTTCAGCATCGAGACCGACGCCTTCCGCGATCAGAACGTGCAGGCGCTCGAAGTTGATGTGCGGGTCAACGGTATCCCGGTGCTGGAGGATGGCCTGCCGCCGCGGCTGCGGCCGGTGCCAGTCGAGGCAGAAGGCAACTACCGCTACAACTTCGCGCTGCAGTCGCTGAACTTCCAGGGCCTCAGGCACGGTTGCGACCGGATCGACATCACCTTGACGCCGAGCAATGGCCGCGCCAAGCCGCTGCACGCGACGCTGGCCTATGTGGCGCTGCGCGATGTGGCGCCGCGCACCCAAAAAATCCGCGACAAGCAGCTGACCTGGAGTGCCAGCTACATCGTGCCGCAGAAAGAATGGCGTCACTATGCGGTGGTGCATTCCTACTCGTTCAGCGCCAGCGACGAGGCGGACAAGCAGCGCGCGATCGCCGCCGCCAGCCGCGACAAGCAGTTGATCGACGGTCTGCAGCTGCGCTACAAGGGGCAGAAGCTGGTCGGCGTGATCCGGCCGCCGCGCACCATCAACCAGGCCGGCAAGGCCGCGTTTGGCATGAGCATCGGCCGCGAGCAGGAGGACGGCCAGGTGCGCTTCACGTTCACCAAGGCGGAAGCCAAAAGCATGGCGCAATTCGTCGTGAGCCAGCGCGCCACGCATGCGCCGCTGAACGCCGTGATCGCCAGCCAGCCGTTCTACTTCAATGCCGACGGCGGCTCGCGCACGGCGGCCGGCATGTGCGAGGATCACCAGCTCTGACTATTGCAGATTGGGGCCGCCCGGGTTGGCCGGGTTGCGCGCGTTGAGCACGCAGACGCCGGCGCGGCAGGTGGCGCCGGGGTCGCTGACCACCGAGCAGGTCGACATCATGTGCTGGCGCTTGTCGTCGGCGCGGCGGGCGGCCGAGTGCAGTTCGACCAGCGATTTCAGCTTGGCGCCATCGTTGTTCTTGCTCGACCAGGCCAGGTAGTTTTCCGGCCCGCCGCAGGCCTTGGCGCCGATGCCGATGGTGTGGCACTGGCTGCTGTTGTCGCAGCTCTGGTCGGCGTTGGCTTGCTTGATCTGCTGCCACAGCGCGCCGGCGTTGCCGGCCGGGTCGGTCGCGGTGGCGGGGGCGGTGTCGGTCGGTGCCGGCGGCGATTGTTGCGCGCCGGCGCAGGCGGTCAGCAGCAACAGGCTGGCCGCGGCCAGACGCAGGGTGTGGGGCAGGTGTCTCATGGCGTACTCCTTTCGAACACGGCTATGGTTGATCGGGTTCGCGCATTCTGGCCTTGCGCGCCTGGCCGTCCGGGCCGAACAGGACGACGAATTCAGCGGGCGCCGGCTGGCCATGCGCCGCGGGATAATTGTAGCGCCAGACCTGGTAGCCGCTGTCGAAGGCGATCACCTGGGCCGGTCCCAGCCTGGCGCGCATCTGCGCCGTGCTGGCGTAGTCGGGCGCCAGCGCGGTGCCGCCCGGCGCCGCCATGTCCTCAAAGGATAACAGGGTATCGTCGGACCAGCCGCGGTCCCACACCGGCGCATAGTAGCTGCGGTCCAGCAGCACCTGACAATCGCAATAGGGCAATGTGGCCGGCGTCTGCGTGCCGCCCGCGTACAGCGCGCTGAACGGCAGGGTGGCGCCGCGGGCGCCGTCGCGCAGGGTCACCGCAAACACGGGATGGTCGGCAAAGAACAGGTAATTGCCGTCGGGCGCGTTGCACACGCGTTCGGGGCTGGTGAACAGCTCGCCCAGCCAGGCGAACATCTGCGCATTGTTCGACAGCAGGCCCGCCTCCACGCCGACCATGCATTCCAGCCGCAGGTCGCCCAGCCGGCGCATGCCGTCCGGCACGCCGGGACTGCGCACCTGCGCGCGCCAGGTCAGGGTGCTGGTCTTGCGGCTGGCGATCAAGGCCGCGTCCTCCTTCAGCGCCTGGGCGTTGCGTTCCAGCGTGAAGCTGTGGTCGGCCGCCACCGTCACCGGCAGCGACACGGTATCGCCGGCTACGCGCAGGGCGATGCCATCGAGCTCGGTGGTGGGCAGGCGCGGCAGCAGCTGGAAGCGCAGGCTGGCTTGCGGCGCCAGCGCATGCCGACGTTCGAACAGGTCCATGCCGGCCACCATCTTGCGGTAGGATTTGTCGACCGGATCGCGGGTGGTGCTGACCGTCACGCTGGGCGCGTTTTGCGCGCCGGCATGGCAGACGGCCGCCAGCAATGCCAGGCTGAGCAGAGTTTTCATGCAGCCATGGTAGCGTGCCGCCGGCGCCGGCGGCGCACCGCTCAACCTTGCTGCTGCACCCAGCGCAGCAGCTCGCGGCCGAACACGCGGGTGCGCGCGGTGTCGACCTGGCGCTGCTTGTACGCCGCGTGGCTGGCCGGGCCGTTCAAACTGCGCTCGTAGCTGGCCTGGTCCATCAGCTGGATTTCGTATTCGAAGAAAAAGCCGACGTCGTAATCCTGTTCCGGCAGCGCGTCCAGCTGCTGCACGTGGATCATCTTGCGCGCCGTGACCTGCACGCTGTTGAAGCCGGCGCCGCTGTGCGGGTTGTCGCAGCGCGTCTGCGGCTGGGACAGGGCATCCAGTTCGGCGTCCATGTTGCGCAGCAGATCCAGCGGATAGTCCTTGCTGTGCTCGAGCTGGGCGCGGTATTTGCAGAACACCTGCTTGGCGGCGTCGATGTCGAGCAGGGTGTTGCGGGTGCGGCCGGCATCGATGTTGGTCACCGACAGCAGGTGCGCGCGCTGCAGCGTGCGCAGCGCCAGCAGGCATTCGCAGCGGGTGGCGAACACCAGTCGCACGCCGAGGTAATCGAAGATGTCGGCCGCCAGGTAGGCCGCCTTCTGCAGCAGCTTGAGCAGGATGCTGGCGCGGCCCTTGTTGTCCTTGCGGTCGTAGTGCAGCAGCGGCAGGCAGATGCTGCCGTCGGTGAGGTAATACTGGTCGCCATCGCATTTGATCACTTCCTCCAGCGCGGCGAACACCTGGGTGCGGATGGCGTGGAAGTGGCGCAGCTTGAGGTTGTTGTCGATGTAAAAGATGCCGTGCATGACCTTCAGCACCGCGCACGACCACATGCGCCGCAGATCGACGTGCTGGCCGCGCAGCGAGGCGTACACCAGCAGTTGCAGCGGGTCGTCGGCGCGGCCGACCTCGGGCGGGATCAGGTCGGCGCGGCCGGGCGGCAGAAAGGTGGTGGCGATGAAGTCCACCGCCTCGCGGTGCGCCCGGCGGATCAGCCCGGGCGTGGCGGACTGGTCGAGGTCGAAACCGTACTCGCGCACGAACTGGCGCGCATCGTCCAGCGTGCGCAGCGCCAGCCCGTCGAGGTCGATGGCCGACACGCCATTGGCAATCGCGTTCAGATAGCTCCAGTTCAGCGAGAGCTTGTCGCCACACTGCAGCGTAGCATGCAGGCCACCCATGCCGTCTCCTTGAATCTTGTTATAAGAAGTTGTCTGCTAGAACTATGATAACGCGTTTCGGGCGGATGTCCGCATGCTGGCGCGATCGCACCCGGCGCATATGGCCATGTTGGTGCGGTGCTACAACGGCGCGCTAGTCGCCGGCAGCCATCCGGCTGCCCCTTAAGCGGGCTGCGCGGCGTTGCCGGAAGTTCTACAATGCAGGCACGATAACTACGCTGCGGAGACCGCATGACCTTTCTGATCGTCCTGGCCGCGCTGGCCTTTCTGATGCTGGCCGCGTATCGCGGTTACAGCGTGATCCTGTTTGCGCCGGTGGCCGCGCTGGGCGCGGTGCTGCTGACCGATCCCGGCGCGGTGGCGCCGGTGTTTAGCGGCATCTTCATGGATAAGCTGGTCGGCTTCGTCAAGCTGTACTTTCCGGTGTTCCTGCTGGGCGCCGTGTTCGGCAAGCTGATCGAACTGTCCGGCTTTTCCGAGGCGATCGTGGTGGCGGCCATCAAATACATCGGCCGCGCGCGCGCCAACGCCGTGATCGTGCTGGTGTGCGCGCTGCTGACCTACGGCGGCGTGTCGCTGTTCGTGGTGGTGTTCGCGGTGTACCCGTTCGCGGCCGAGTTGTACAGGCAGAGCAACATCCCCAAGCGGCTGATGCCGGGCGCGATCGCGCTGGGGGCGTTCTCCTTCACCATGGACACCCTGCCGGGCACGCCGCAGATCCAGAACATCATCCCGACCACCTTCTTCAAGACCACCGGCTGGGCGGCGCCGTGGCTGGGCGTGGTCGGTTCCATCGTCACGCTGGCCGCCGGCCTGACGTTCCTGGAATGGCGCCGCCGCAGCGCGATGGCGAAGGGGGAAGGTTACAGCGGCGCCGCCGTCGCTGCCACTGGCGCTGACGGTGGCGCTGCCGCGCCGGCATCCGCAAGCGACGCATCCGGCCAGCTTGGCGCAGCGCGCGCCGGCCTGCCGCATCCGCTGCTGTCGCTGGCGCCGCTGGTGCTGGTGGGCGTCGCCAACTTCGTGCTGACCAAACTGATTCCCGGCTGGTACGGCGACAGCTACGCGCTGACGGCCGACGCGCTGCCCGGGCTGCACGCGCCGGTGACCCTGCCGATCAAACCGGTGGTGGGCATCTGGGCGGTGGAAGGCGCGCTGTTGCTGGGCATCCTGCTGACCGTGGTCACCGCCTTTCCGCGCATCCGCGCCAGCTTCGCCGACGGCACCAGGGCGGCGGTCGGCGGCGCGCTGCTGGCGGCCATGAACACCGCGTCCGAATACGGCTTCGGCGGCGTGATCGCCGCGCTGCCCGGCTTCCTGTCGGTGAGCGAGGCGCTGCGCAGCGTACCCAATCCGCTGGTCAACGCGACCGTGTCGGTGACCGCGCTGGCCGGCATCACCGGCTCCGCCTCGGGCGGCATGAGCATCGCGCTGGCGGCCATGTCGGACCAGTTCATCAAGGCCGCCGACGCCGCCCACATTCCGCTGGAAGTGATGCACCGCGTGGTGGCCATGGCCAGCGGCGGCATGGACACGCTGCCGCACAACGGCGCCGTCATCACACTGCTGGCGGTCACCGGCCTGACGCACCGCGAATCCTACCGCGACATCTTCGGCGTGACCGTGATCAAGACGGCGGCGGTGTTCGTGGTGATCGCGATTTACTATCTGACCGGGCTGGTTTAAGCGCGGCCGGATACTGGATCTGGCACTGCGGGCAGAAAAAGCTGCGGCGCCGGGTCTTGCCCAGATGGCCCTTGTGGAACGGGATGTGGCAGCGCGGGCAGATGGTTTTGGTGTGCGCCTGCCAGTGCTGCTTGAGCACGAACGCCTTCTTCCAGCGCAGGAAATCGAAGGCATAGTTGCGCATCTCCGCCACGAGCGCGCGCTGTTTGGCGGCCGGCAGCGCGCCCACCGTCGACAGCGGATGGACGCGGATGCGGAACAGCACCTCGTTCTTGAAGATGTTGCCGGCGCCGGAAAAGATGGTCTGATCGAGCGCCGCGTCGCACACCAGCAGGTCCGGCTGCGCGCGCAGCTGCTTCAGCACCCACTTCGGATCCCACTGATCCGACATCACATCCACGCGCCAGTCGTACTGGCGCTCCAGATCGGCCGCCACCTGCTTGACCGAGCAGGCGTAGAAATTCAGTTCCTCGCCATCGGTGAAGCCCAGGCTCAGACGTGGCGCCGACTCCTTGCGCTGATTGATGCGGTAACTGCCGAACATCATCAGATGGATGCGCAGCGCGCGGTCCTCGAGCTGGATCAGAAAGTGTTTGCCCCAGCTGCGCAGCGCCACCACGCGCTGGCCGGCCAGCGCCGCGAAATCGACAGCCTTGCTGTTGCCGCTGGCGTGCTCGATGACGCGGCCGACCAAGCCCTCGGCCTCCTCGCGCAAGATCACAATCGACGGTCCTTCCGGCATGACGGTCTCCCAAGACAGGCTGCCAGTGTGCGCCCAGCCGCCGTCCCCATCCGTACGCTGCCCCACCCAAATCCGGGGTCAGTTCTGCCAATCGCACACGGGCTCATGTACCAATGGCAGAATTGACCCCGGATTGTGGTATGTTGCGTCTCTACGGGAGGGGAGCTATGCGCTTACACATCATGGGGGCCATGTTGTTCTGCAGCTGTGCGCTGGCGCAGACGCCCTTGCCTTCCCCGGAGGTGGCCAAGTTCATCCAGTTTAATCAGCCGCTGATCGCGCTGACCCACGTGCGCGTGATCGACGGCACCGGCGCACCGGCGCAGGAGGACCGCACGCTGCTGCTGCGCGACGGCCGCATCGCCGCCATCACCGGCCCGGAGCGCGCGCCGCCGCCGGGCGCCCAGGTGATCGATCTGACCGGCCGCAGCGTGATTCCCGGCCTGGTCGGGATGCACAATCACCTGATGTACACCCATTCGATCAACCGCGACGACGAGGGCAAGACGCCGCCGCCCGGGGTGTTCGTCACCGAGATCGCCTTCAGCGCGCCGCGGCTGTACCTGGCGGCCGGCGTCACCACCATGCGCACCACCGGCAGCGTCGAGCCTTATACCGACGTGAATATCCGCCGCCAGATCGATGAGTTCAGGATTCCCGGCCCGCACCTGGATGTCACCGGTCCGTACCTGGATGGCCGCGACAGCTTTTTCCCGCAGATGGCGGTGATGACCGAGACGGATCATGTGCGCAAGACGGTGGACTTCTGGGCCGGCGAGGGTGCGACCTCGTTCAAGGCGTACATGAAGATCTCGCGGACAGTGCTGGCGGCGGCGGTCGATCAGGCGCACAAGCATGGCATGAAGGTCACCGGCCATCTGTGCGCGGTCGATTACCGCCAGGCCGCGGCGCTGGGCATCGACAACCTCGAGCACGGTCCGGTGTTCACCGACACCGAATTCGTCGCCGACCGCCGTGCCGACGAGTGTCCGGCCGGCGGCGCGCTGGCGGCGTCGTGGGAGCGGCGCGAGATCGCCAGCCCGGAAGTGCAGGCGCTGATCGCCGAGCTGGTGGCGCGCAAGGTCGCCATCACGTCGACGCTGCCGGTGTTCGAATCCTTCGTGCCGACGCGTCCCTTGCTGTCGCGCCGCCAGATGGCGCTGATGGCGCCGGAATCGCTGCGCAGCCATCTGGAGGCGCGCTCGCTGGCGGCCACCGCGTCCGGCTACGCCGCGCGCCAGGAAGCGCTGCTGAAAAAGGAGATGGCGTTCGAACTGGCCTTCGTGCGTGCCGGCGGGCTGCTGCTGGCCGGCCCCGACCCGACCGGCAACGGCGGCGTGCTGCCCGGTTTCGGCGACCAGCGCGAGGTGCAGCTGCTGGTGGAAGCCGGCTTCACGCCGCTGGAGGCGATCCGCATCGCCACCCTCAACGGCGCGCAGTTCATGGGCCGCGCCGACAGCATCGGTTCGATCGCGGTCGGCAAGCACGCCGACCTGGTGGTGTTGAAGGGCGATCCGAGCCGGCGCATCGCCGATATCGAAAACGTGGAAATTGTGTTCAAGGACGGCTATGGCTATGATCCTGTTCGCCTGAACGCATCCGTCCGCGGCATGGTCGGCATACGCTGACCGTTTTTTATGTAACCTAGGGAGAGTAGCTTGAAACACACCGTGCTTGTAATGTCCTTGCTGGCCGCGTTCGCGGCCCATGCGGCCGATGCGCCGCAGTTCGATGCCAAACGCCTGTCGAACGATGTCAAGGTGCTGGCGTCCGACGAATTTGAAGGCCGCGGCCCGAATACCGCCGGCGAGACCAAGACCGTCAACTACATCATCGAACAGTTCAAGGCCGCCGGCCTGCAGCCGGGCGGCGATCTGGTCAAGGGCCAGCGCGCCTGGACCCAGGACGTGCCCCTGGGCCGCTTCGAAATCAAGGGGCCGGTCAAGCTGACGCTCAATGACGGCAAGACCACGCAGGAACTGAAGCAGGGCGACGATCTGGCGGTGCGCGCCGCCATGAATGGCTCCAAGCTGGTCGACTTCAAGAACGCGCCGCTGGTGTTCGTCGGCTACGGCGTCACCGCGCCGGAGCGCAAGTGGGACGACTTCAAGGGCCAGGACCTGAAGGGCAAGCTGGCGGTGGTGCTGATCAACGATCCCGACTTCGAGACCGGCAGCGGCGACTTCGGCGGCAAGGCCATGACCTATTATGGCCGCTGGACCTACAAGTACGAAGAGATGGCGCGCCGCGGTGCGCTGGGCACCATCATCGTGCACGAAACCGCGCCGGCCTCCTACGGCTGGAATACGGTGAAGAATTCCAACACCAACGTCATGTACGACATCGTGCGCAAGAAGCCTTCCGAGGCGCACGCGCCGATGGAATCGTGGATACAGCGCGACCTGGCGGCGGATCTGTTCAAGCGCGCCGGCCTGGATTTCGAGGCGCTGAAGAAGCAGGCGCAGACGCGCGAGTTCAAGCCGGTGACGCTGAAGGGCATCACGCTGTCGGCCAACTACGTGGTGGATGCGCAGGTGATCACCTCGAAGAACGTGGTGGCGCGCCTGGCCGGCAAGACCGCGCCGAATGAGACCGTGATCTACAGCGGTCACTGGGACCACCTGGGCGTCGGCCTGCCGGATGCCAAGGGCGACAAGATCTACAACGGCGCGGTCGACAATGCCACGGGCATCGCCGCGCTGCTGGAACTGGCGCGCGCCTACGGCAAGGCACCGGCGCCGGCGCGCAGCGTGGTGTTCCTGGCGGTGACCGCCGAAGAAAAAGGCTTGCTCGGTTCCGAGTACTATGCCTCCAATCCGGTATACCCGCTGGCCACCACGGTCGGCGTGATCAACATGGACGCCCTCAGCCCGGACGGCGTCACCAAGAACTTCTCCATCTCCGGCAACGCCAAGCTGGATCTGCTGGACCAGCTGACGGCCAAGGCCAAGCAGTGGAACATGGCGTATTCGCCGGATCCGAAGCCGGAAGCCGGTCACTTCTTCCGCTCCGACCACTTCCCGTTCGCCAAGAAGGGCGTGCCGGCCATCTCGTTCGAATCGGGCGATGAGCTGGTACAGGGCGGCCTGGCGGCCGGCCAGAAGATCAAGGATGACTACGTGGTGAAGAACTACCACCAGCCGTCCGACGAGTGGAGCGCCAGCTGGACCTTCGCCGGCATGTCGCACGACCTGGGCCTGCTGTACGCGCTGGGCCGCGACCTGGCCGATTCGAAGCAGTGGCCCAACTGGGCCAAGGACGCGGAGTTCCGCGCCACCCGCGACGCCAGCGCCGCGCAGCGCAAGTAAGCCCGGCTATCGGCCCGCGGTTCGCGGGCCGATATGACGGGCCAGGAAGGCCTCGATGTGGCGCCACAGATCGATGCGGTTGCCCTGGGTCTTCCAGTCTTCCACGCTGGGCGTGTATTCCAGCCATTCGACCTCGGCATGGGCTGCCGTCAGGGCCGCGTGAAACTTGCGGCCCTCGCTGAACGGCACGCGCTTGTCCTCCTTGCCGTAGGCCAGCAGCACCGGCCGTTTGATGCGTGCCGCCTGGTGCAGCGGCGATACCTCCTTCAGCCAGTCGGCATCGGTGCGCGGATCGCCTACCGTGGCGCGCAGCTGCGGCAAGGCGCGGGTGTCGGCCACGTCTTCCCAATCATTGAGGTACATGGACGCGATATCGGTGATCCCCGACCAGCTGATGCCGCATTTGAACACCGCCGCGTCGCGTATCAACCCCATCATGGCGGCATAGCCGCCGTAGCCGCCGCCGGCGATGCAGACGCGCGCCGGATCGGCGTGGCCTTGCGCCACCGCCCATTTGACCGCGTCGGCGATGTCGTCCTGAATGGCGCTGCCCCACTGGCGCGCGCCCGCTTCCTCGTGGGCGCGGCCGAAGCCGGCGATGCCGCGCGGTTGCGGCTGAATCACGAGATAGCCGCGCGATGCCAGGAACTGCACTTCCGCATCCCATTCCCAGTGGGCGCTGCGCGACCACTGGGGATCGCCGATCAGCACCACCGCGGGCGCCGGCTGGCCGGCGGGGATTTTGGGGAAGGTGATGTAGGCCGGGATCTGCAGGCCGTCGCGGGCCGGATAGCGCACCATGGCCATGGCGGCCATCTGCGCGGACGGCAGATCGTCCCGGGCGGGGCCCAGCCGCAGCAGTTTTTTGCTGTCGCGGTGATACAGCAGGTAGATGTGGTCCTGGGTGTCGCGGAGGCTGTCGACCAGCACATACGGCGTCTGGTTGTGGGCGCCGACGCTGATGGTATTGATTGTGTCCGGCAGCCGGGCATCCACCTCGGCCTGGATCGCTTTCACGGCAGGGTCGAACCATACCGTGTTCTCGCTGTCGGTGTTGATGCGGTAGCCCAGCAGCTTGCTGTCGTCGACGATGAAGTAGCCGTCCGCGTCGAAGCCGGGGACCGTGATCAGCGGTTCCGCCTCCAGCGCATTTTGCTGCAGGTCGTAGCGGTATACCGCGGCCTGGTCCTTGCCGTTGCGCGAACTCACATACAGCTTACCGCCCGCATACAGCAACGGCTTGAAGGGTTGCGGCGCCGGCAGCTCGCGCCAGGCGTCGCCGTCCTTGTACCACACCGCCTCTTTTCCTTCGTGACGCGACATGGCCACGCGCACCGTGCCCTCGGCGTCGAACAGCCAGTGGTACGTTTGGCGCGGCACGCGAAGATAGCTGACCCTGCCCTTGTGCGTGTCGAGCAGCGCCAGATCCTGGCCTTGGTCTTGTTGCACGATCACCGCCATGGCATCGGCTTTCCGGTAAGGGAAGCCGTGAACGGAGGGCGCGGCCAGGTAGGCGCGGTTGTTGAAGTCACTGTCGGCAAAGGACCGCTGGCGCTTGAACAGCGGCGACAGCGGCGCGAAGTCCTTGCCGTCGCGATCGACCGCGTACAGGCCCGGCGCACCGACATCGCCTTCGTGATCGACGTTGATGACGGAGTACACCAGGCGCATGTCGCTCTGCCAGTAAAACAGGCTGACGTCGGCGTTATTGAAGTTGGCCACCACCTTTTGCTCATGCGTGTCGGTATCGACGATGTTCAGCAACGTGCGTCCGCGCGGCGACAGCATGCGCAAGGCCACGTGGTGGCCGTCGGGGGAAATGGCGGCGCCGCTGGTGGCCGGCTTCTGGAAGAAGCGTTCCGCCGGGATGTCCGCGCCGTGGGCCGCACGGGCCAGAAGGATTGCGCCGGCCAGCAGTGCTGCAAATTTGATAATTAATTTCATTTGGCAACGATATCGCAGGCTGAATGATTTGGCAACATTCTCCGTTTTAAGCCGGCACTCAGCAAAGATCTGCGTTCGATGCTAATATTTAGGATCCTAAGTATATTTGAAGCCGATCGAGATGAGCAGCTACGACAAAACCCTGATGACACTGACCCATACGCTGATCCACGTGGCGCGTGCCTACAAGTCGGCGGCCGACGCGCTGACGGCCGATTTCGAGCTGTCGCACGCCAGCGCCTGGCCGGTGCTGATGATGTCGCGTCTGGGCGACGGCGTGCGGCCCGGCCAGGTGGCCGATGCGGTGGGCATCGAGCCGCCTTCGCTGGTGCGCATCATCGATCAGCTGGTGGCGGCGGGCCTGGTGCTGCGCCAGGACGATCCCAGCGACCGCCGCGCCAAGACGCTGACGCTGACCGCCGCCGGCAAGCGCATTGCCGACAAGCTGGAAAAGGCGCTGGCGCCATTCCGTCGCGATCTGTTCCAGGACATGCCGCAGGCCGACGTCGAAGCCTGCGTGCGCGTGCTGGTCAGGCTGGACCAGGTGCTGGCCGAGCGCGGCGCGGATTGAGGCCGGAGCGCCATCGTGAAGATGCCCACACCCGGCGCCATGCTGTTTTCGGCCAAGTGCTTCGCCGCGTCCATGCTGGCGCTGTACGTGTCGCTGGCCGCCGGCCTGCCACGTCCGTTCTGGGCGATGATGACCGCGTATATCGTCGCCAGTCCGTTTTCCGGCGCGGTGCGTTCCAAGGCGCTGTTCCGCGTCTGCGGCACGCTGATCGGCAGTACCGCCACCATCCTGATGGTGCCGCGCATGGCCAACGCCCCCGAGCTGCTGTCGTTGGCGCTGGCCTGCTGGGTGGGATTGTGCCTGTATATCTCGCTGCTGGACCGCACGCCGCGTTCGTACATCTTCATGCTGGCCGGGTACACGGCGGGCCTGATCGGCTTCCCGGCGGTCAGCGATCCGGGTTCGATTTTCGACACCGGCCTGGCGCGCGTGGAGGAAATCACCATCGGCATCCTGTCGGCCACCGTGGTGCATTCGCTGGTGTTCCCGCAAGGCGTGGGACCGGTGCTGCTGGGCCGTCTGGACCGCGC
This sequence comes from Duganella callida, assembly GCF_004614165.1. Taxonomy (GTDB): domain Bacteria; phylum Pseudomonadota; class Gammaproteobacteria; order Burkholderiales; family Burkholderiaceae_D; genus Rugamonas; species Rugamonas callida. The sequence goes on from NZ_SPVG01000028.1 coordinate 31,878, forward strand.
CATCGCCGACGCCCAGCGCTGGGCCGCCGATACGCTGACGCCGACGCGCGACCGGGGGCAGGCCGCGCATACGCGACTGGCGCTGGCCGGCGAGATCAGCGAACTGCGGGTGATGTCCACCCATCTGCCGTTCGACACCTCGCAGCTGCGCTGGACCGCCGGCATGGTGCACGGCCTGCACGACCGCCTGACGGTCATGGTGCCGCTGCTGCTGGCGGTGGAAGACCGCCTGAACGCGCTGCGCGAAGTCGATCCCGCCAGCCTGGCGCCATGGCGCGGTGTGCTGGACGAGATCGCCGCCTGGGTGCAGGCCGGCCGCGACGCCGACCCGGCGCGCGCCGCGCAGCTGCGTGCGCAACTGGCGCAACTGCGTCCCGAACTGAAGGCCGATGCCAGCTGGAGCGAGATCCTGCGCGTGAATCTGGTGCAGCGCCTCGACACGCTGGTGGAAACCTGCGAGGACGGCCTGGAGCTGCGCGGGAATGTCGGTGCCGTGCTGGCCGGCGGCGCGCCGGGGCAGACGCCATACAGGCCGCACGTGACGCCGACGGTGCTGCACCGCGACCACGGCATGGCCTTGCGTTCCGCGCTGGCGGCGGCGGTGACGATATTGATCTGCTGCGCGTTCTGGATCGCCACCGCCTGGCCCTCCGGCGCCGCCGCGCCGATGATGGCCGGCGTGTTGTGCTGCTTCTTCGCCACCCAGGACAACCCGGTGCCGTTCATCAAATCGTTCACCAAGTGGACCATCATTTCGATGCCGGTGGCGGCGGCCTATATCCTGCTGGTGCTGCCGGCGGTGCACAGCTATGAAATGCTGGTCCTGACGATCGCGCCGGTGTTTCTGATCGCCGGCGCCTTCATGCCCAATCCCGCCACCGGCGGCAGCGCTCTGGCCTTCATCATCGGCGTGGCGGGATCGCTGTCGTTGCAGGACACCGGGACGCTGGACATCCCCAGCTTCCTGAACAGCATGCTGGCGCAGCTGTTCGGCTACCTGGCGGCGGCGGTGATGACTGGCCTGATCCGCACGGTCGGCAGCGACTGGATGGCACAGCGCATGCTGCGCCGCGCGCGCCGCGAGGTGGCGCAGATGGCACAGTCGGCGCAATCGGCGCAGGGATCGGCCAGGGTCTCGCTGCCGCACTTCGCGGCGCGCATGGTCGACCGCATCGGCCTGATGATGCCGCGCCTGGCCGTGGTCCACCCGACGCCGGAGGCGCGGGCAAAGGAAATCGACGGTCTGCGCGAACTGCGGGTGGGCATCCACATCGCCCAGCTGTGCGAACTGCAGCCGGCGCTGGAACGCGCTGGCGTGACGCTGCGGCCGCTGATGCGCAAGCTGGAGGACTATTTCGGCGGCGGCGCCCACGGCCAGGCGCCGGCGGAGCTGCTGGCCCGCCTGGACGGGACGCTGCGCGGCGTCTGCGCGGCGT
>NZ_SPVG01000026.1 GCF_004614165.1 Duganella callida
CGGCGCGACGCCGGCGCCGCCCGCGGCGGCGGCGGCCCCGCAGTTGCAAGGCACGCCGTTCGCGCAATCGATCACCCGGCACCTGCGCCAGAAGGAAGCGATCGGCCTGGCCGCCGCCGGGATGTGCGTGGCCGGCGAGGGCGTCATGATCGACGGCGGCTCCACCACGCTGCAAATGTGCCGCCACCTGGCCGGACTCGAACTGCAGGTGCTGACCAACTCGCTGCACATCGTCGGCGCGCTGCTGCCGCAGGCCGGCACGCGCATTCTGGTGCCATCGGGGACCGTGTACCGCGAGCAGAACATCATCCTGGCGCCGCCCGACGAAGCGTCGATGCCGCGCTTCCACGCGCCCAAGCTGTTCATGGGTGCGGCCTCGGTGGGGCCGCACGGGGTGATGCAGGCCGACGACGTGCTGGTGGCCGCAGAGCGCCGCCTGATCGAACGCGCCGAGCAGGTGATCCTGCTGGTGGACAGCTCCAAGTTCAATGCCTCATCGGGCACCATCGTCTGCGATCTCGATCAGGTGGACACGGTGATCACCGACCGGGGCATCCCGGCGGCCATGGCGCGCCACCTCGACCAGGCCGGCGTCCGGCTGCTGATCGCATAATATTTAAAACCCACGAGCGGAGACAACATGATCATTTCATCGGCTACTGATTTTCGCGAAGCGGCGCGGCGCAAGCTGCCGCCGTTCCTGTTCCATTATCTCGATGGCGGCGCCGGCGCCGAACAGACCCTGCGCAACAATGTCGACGATCTGCAGCAGGTGAATCTGCGCCAGCGCGTGCTGCGCGGCTCCGAACAGCTGGACCTGGGCACCGAATGGTTCGGCCGCCGCTATGGCCTGCCGGTGGCGCTGGCGCCGGTCGGCCTGACCGGCATGTACGCGCGCCGCGGCGAGGTGCAGGCCGCCCGCGCGGCCACCGGGCGCGGCATTCCCTTCATCCAGTCGACGGTGTCGGTGTGCCCGCTGGCGGAAGTTGCGCAGGCGGTCGAGCAGCCGATCTGGTTTCAGCTGTACGTGCTGAAGGACCGCGCCTTCATGCGCGACGTGCTGCAGCGGGCCAGGGCGCTGGGCGCCACCACGCTGGTGTTCACGGTCGACATGCCGGTGCCGGGCGCGCGCTACCGCGACGCCCACTCCGGCATGAGCGGTCCGAACGGCCCGCTGCGGCGCGTGCTGCAGGCCATGACGCGTCCGGCCTGGGCCTGGGACGTCGGCCTGTTCGGCCGCCCGCATGACCTGGGCAATATCTCCGCCTACCGCGGCGCCGCCACCGGCCTGACCGACTACATCGGCTGGCTGGCGTCCAACTTCGACCCCGGCATCGGCTGGAACGACCTGCAATGGATACGCGACGAGTGGCAGGGGCCGATGATCATCAAGGGTATCCTGGAAGCGGACGACGCGCGCGCCGCGCTGTCGTTCGGCGCCGACGGCATCGTGGTGTCCAATCACGGCGGCCGCCAGCTGGACGGCGCGCTGTCCAGCGCCCGCGCGCTGCCGGCCATCGCCGACGCGGTGAAAGGCAGGATGACCATCTTCGCCGACGGCGGCGTGCGCACCGGCACCGACGTGTTCCGCATGCTGGCGCTGGGCGCCGACGGCGTGCTGCTGGGCCGCGCCTTCATCTATGCGCTGGCGGTGCACGGCCAGGCCGGGGTGGAACAGCTGCTGGCCATTCTGGAGAAGGATCTGCGGACCAACATGGTGCTGACCGGGGTGAAATCGGTCGGCGAGATCGGGCCGCATCTGCTGGTCTGAGCCGCGCCAGCGCAGGATGGACACAACATCAAACTGAACCGGACGACAATATTTCAGTAATTTTTCGTCACAATTATTATCCGAAAATCATACAAATCCGTGGTTTTTGGAGAGAATTTTTGGTATATTTCCCTAAAGTATCGACAGTTTCTTTCGAGAAGTATAGAGTTTGATCTGTCCGGGTGAGCACCCGGAACGGCACCCCAGCCTTGTGCCCCCGCGTCAGCTGCAGCCTGTTCAGGCCGATCTGGCGTTGCAGATTTTTCCCGCCTTGTCCCTTTTTGCGCCGCCGCGCGTGTGGCGGCGCGCGCGTGCGCGCGCAGTTGCCGGGCAGGGGTGTGCCGATCGCCGTAGACAGGATTTTTAATGACCGCCGTTTTCTTACCCAAGCGCGCCGCCGTGGCGACCCTGATGATGCTGAGCTGCTGCGTGGCCCGGGCAGGCGAGCCCGCGGACGACGCCGGCGCCACGCCGCGCTGGAGCGTCGGCGGCTTCGGCACGCTGGGGGTGGTGCACAGCAGCGACGACCAGTCCGACTTCACCGCCAACCCGCTCACGCCCGGCAATGCCGGCCATGGCCGCGACTGGAGCCACTCGGTGGACAGCCGCGCCGGCGTGCAGCTGGGCCTGGACCTGGACAGCAAGTGGTCGGCGGTGCTGCAACTGGTGTACGAGAGCACGCTGCGCTATGGCTACCACCCGGTGGTCGAATGGGCCAACGTGCAGTACAAGCTGACGCCGGACCTGAGCCTGCGCGTCGGCCGCATCGCGCTGCCGCTGTTCCTGGTCGGCGACTACCGCAAGGCCGGCTACGCGCTGCCGTGGGTGCGGCCGCCGGTGGAGCTGTACGGCGCCATCCCGATCACCAACAGCGACGGCGTCGATGCCACCTACCGCTGGCAGAGCGGCGACCTGCACCACGTCACCCAGGCGTTCTATGGTTATGCCGATCTGCCGCTGACGCCGACCGCGCGCGCACAGGCGCGCGGCATCATCGGCCTGTCCAACACCACCACCTCGGGCGCGCTGACGGTGCGCGCCTCGGTGATGGCCTCGGACCTCAGCGTCGGTCTCGGGCGCGAGCTGTTCGACGGCCTGCGCCAGTTCGGCGCCCAGGGCCGGGCGCTGGCGCAGCGCTACCAGCTGGAGGACAAGCGCGCCCAGGTCGGCACGCTGGGCCTCAGCTACGACCCGGGCGCATGGTTCGCGATGGGCGAAATCAGCCGCTTCAACAGCCACTCGTCGCTGGGCGACACCACCTCCGCTTATGTCAGCGCGGGATACCGCTACCGTGACTTCACCCCCTACGTGGCGCTGTCGCACGCGCACGCCAACATGGCCACCCGCGTCGATGGCCTGGACCTGAGCGGCCTGCCGGCGCCGATGGCGGCGGCGGGCGCCCAGCTGAACGCGGGACTGAACCAGATGCTGATGGAGATTCCGCGCCAGCGCACGGTCGGCGCCGGCGTGCGCTGGGACTTCTACGCCAACCACGCGCTCAAGCTGCAGGTGGAGCGCGTCACGCCGCAGCAGGGTTCGGCCGGCACCTTCATCAATGTGCAGCCGGGCTTCCGTAGCGGCCGGCCGATCACGGTGCTCAGCGCGGCGCTGGACTTCGTCTTCTGAGGAGCGGCCATGACGAGATTCCTCCTGCGCTGTGGTGTATTGAGTTGCCTGTGGGCTGGCCTGCTGGTGGGCGGGCTGGCCACGGCCGCCGATTTCGTGATCGTGGTGTCGGCCAAGAGCCCGGTCGCCACGCTGAAGGCGGAGCAGGTGGCCGCCATCTTCCTGGCGCAGACCGGCCGCTATCCGGGCGGCGACGAGGCGGTGCCGGTCGATCTGCCGGTCGGCACGCCGCTGCGCGACGAGTTTTACAGCAAGGTCGCCGCGCGCAGCCCGGCGCTGATGAAAGCCTACTGGACCAAGATGGTATTCACCGGCCGCGGCCAGCCGCCGCGCGAGGCGGCCAACAGCGCGGCCGTGCGCCGGCTGGTGGCCGAGAATCCGGCCGTGATCGGCTACATCGACCGCGCGGCGCTGGATCCCAGCGTCAAAGTGGTGCAGGTGACGCCATGAGCGCGCGGGCGCGGGAAACCCGGCGCACGCGCTGGCTGCGGCGCGGCCTGGACACCTACGTGTCGCTGCCGCTGTTCGCGCTGCTGCTGCTGGTGGCGTTGTGGCTGGTGACCTTCCACGAAATCGACGCCGAGCGCGAGCACGCGCAGGGCGCCGCCTTCGATTCGCTGCACGAGATGCTGGGCACCTACGAAGCCCAGGTGGCGCGCAGCCTGGACGGCATCGACCAGACCCTGCGCATGGTCAAGTACGCGGTCGAGCGCAAGGGCGCGCTGGGCGCCTTGCCGGAGCTGGGCCGCGAGGGCCTGCTGCCGCCGGGCGTGGTGTTCGTGGTCAGCATCGTCGACCGCAACGGCGTGACGGTGGCCAGCAACCCGCGCGCGCTGGCGATTTCCGTGGCCGACCAGGGCTATTTCAAATTCCACCAGGAGCGCGACACCGGCGCCACCTATGTCAGTCCGCCGCTGCGCGACGCCGCCAACCGCGAATGGCATTTGCACTTCACGCGCCGGCTGGACGACGCCAACGGCAATTTCGCCGGCATCGTCATCGTCGAAACCGACCCGGCCTATTTCACCAGCAGTTACGAGCGCAGCCGCCTGGGCGAGCGCGGCATGCTGGGACTGGTCGGCGCGGACGGCGTGGTGCGCGCGCTGCGCAGCGGCGACCGGATGTCGTTCGGCCAGCGCCTGCCGCCGCGCGACGGCCAGCTGGCCGGCAAATACAGCGGCGTGCGCGAACTGCACGGGGTGGCGCTGAATGTGCTGGTGGGGCTGGACGAGGGCGAACTGATGGCCGGCTTCGAGCGCCGCCGCCACGAAAAACTGTGGGAGGCGGCGATCCTCAGCAGCGCGCTGCTGGTGATCACCGGCCTGCTGTGGCTGTGGTCCTGGCACGGCGCGCGCACCCGCGCGCACATGCGCCGCGCGCAGGAAACCTACGCCGCCGCCTCGGCCGCCAGCCTGGACGCCTTCCTGGTGATGCGCGAAGTGCGCGACGCCGGCGGCGAAATCGTCGACTTCATGATCGTCGACGCCAACGTGCGCGCCGAGCAGATGGCCGGTCTGAGCAAGGTGCAGCTGTGCAGCATGACGCTGTGCCAGCTGATCCCCGACACCCGCAGCAACGGCATGCTGCCGCACCTGATCGACGTGATGCGCGTCGGCGGCGTGCACGAACAGGAATGGCAGAACCAGTTGTCGCCGACGCGCGTGCGCTGGCTGCACCAGCAGGTGGTGGCGGTGCAGGGCGGCATCGTCGCCATCGTGCGCGACATCACCGAGCGCAAGCTGGCCGAGGAACGCATGCTGCACCTGGCCCACCACGACACCCTGACCGGCCTGCCGAACCGCAGCCTGATCGCCGACCGCCTCGAGCTGACCATCGCCCAGGCCCAGCGCAACGGCGGCGCGGTGCTGGTGGCGTTCATCGACCTGGACGGTTTCAAGCTGGTCAACGACGGCCTCGGCCACAACGCCGGCGACGAGCTGCTGAAGGTGGTGGCCGAGCGCATGTCCGGCTGCCTGCGCGCCAGCGACACCGTCGGTCGTTTCGGCGGCGACGAATTCGTGCTGCTGCTGACCGAACCCGGTTCCGGCATCGACGCCGCGCCGGTGCTGGAGCGCGTGCGCGAGGCGGTGCTGCAGTCGGTGTGCGTGTCCGGCCAGGAGGTGCGGGTCAGCTGCAGCATCGGCGTGGCGGTCTACCCCAACGACGGCGCCGACGCCGAAACCCTGCTGATGCACGCCGACGCCGCCATGTACCGCGCCAAGGAAATGGGCAAGAACAACTGCCAGTTCTACACGCGCGAGATGAACGCCAGCATCGAGGAAAAGCTGGTGCTGCTGGAAGGCCTGCGCCATGCGCTGGACAACGGCCAGTTCCGCCTGATGTACCAGCCCAAGGTCGACCTGCGCACCGGCCAGGTCACCGGCGCCGAGGCGCTGGTGCGCTGGGACCATCCCGAGCATGGCGTGATCGGGCCGGACCGCTTCATTCCGCTGGCCGAGGAAAGCGGCATGATCGTCGCGCTGGGCGAGTGGATACTGCGCAGCGCCTGCGCCCAGAACCGTGCCTGGCAGCGCGCCGGCCTGCCGCCGCTGCGGGTGTCGGTGAACGTGTCGCCGCGCCAGTTCGAGGAGGCGCAGCTGGTCGGCCGCGTGCGGCGCGTGCTGGCCGACACCGGCCTGGCGCCGGAATGGCTGGAACTGGAAGTGACGGAAAGCGTGATCATGCGCGACCTGCAGCAGGCGGTGGCGAAGATGGCGGAGATCCGCGCCATGGGCGCCTATCTGTCGATCGACGATTTCGGCACCGGCTATTCGAGCCTGTCGGCGCTGAAGTCGTTCCCGATCTCGACGCTGAAGATCGACAAATCCTTTGTGCGCGACCTGGGCCGCAGCAGCGGCGACGAGGCGATCGCCAGCTCCATCATCGGCCTGGCGCACCGCCTCAAGCTGCGCGTGATCGCGGAAGGCGTGGAGACCGAGGATCAGCGCAGCTTCCTGCGCGAGAACGGCTGCGACGAGATGCAGGGCTATCTGTACAGCCGTCCGCTGCCGCCCGAGCAGCTGGCGGCCCTGCTCACAGTCACTGCTGACTCAGCGCCTCGCTGGCTACCGGTGGCAGCGTGATGTTGTTGGCCCTGGCGTAATCGACTGCCGCCTGCAGCGTCTTGCCCAGATCGCGCGCGGCGCCGGGCAGCGCCTTGCTCAGATAGATCACCGAGGCGGCGGCGCCGCCGTTGGTGGTCAGCGTCTTGCGCACTTCCACCAGATCGCGCGCCATGCCGGCCTCGTTGATCAGGCCGCGCGACAGGTCGCCGATGGCGCTGCTGAATTCCACCGCCGCCTGGCCGTTCAGCGGCGCCTTGGCCGCCAGCTTGTCCTGCAATGCCTGGCCGCTGTCGGCCTGCACCTTCAGCGCGCTCTCGATCTGGGCGCGGGTGGCGCCGGGCGTCAGCGCACCGGCTTCGGCGCCGGCCTTCAGCGCCTGGTCGCCGAGGCCGAACGCGGCCAGCAGCTTGCTGTCGGCGTTCAGCACTTCCAGCTGGGTTTCGATGTAGCCGGCGACGATGGCCGGCGGATTGGTGTTGACCTTGTCGATGCCGGCGTAGGTGCCGCCGCCATTGCCCAGCTGTGCCGATGCCGCGCCGCTGGCCAGCAGCAAGGCTGCGCCGGCCAGGGGAGTGAAGTATTTCGCCAAGTTGATTTCTCCGGTGAGTGGATCAGCCGTATTGTGCCGAATTCACCGCTGCGGAAAATATCAAAATGTAACAGTTGCCGATTTTAATAGGTCCAGGCCAGCGTGACGCTGCCATTGCGCGGCGCCGCGTACAGACTCTGGGTCCAGTAAAGGCTGGTCAGGTATTTTTTGTCGGTGACATTGTTCAGGTTGGCCGACAGCGACCAATGCCTGTCGATCTCGTAGCGCGCCATCAGGCCCAGCGTGGCATAGGCGGCCTGGGTGGTGCGGATGCCCGGCTCCTGATCGATCGAGACCGCGTTCTGCCAGGCCAGCGTGCCGCCCACTTTAAGCGCCGGCAGTTGCGGCAGGCGCCAGGTGGTGTTGAGGCGCAGCGTGGTGCGCGGCACATAGGTGCGCACCGCCTGGCCCTGGTCGCCCTTCAGCGCGGTGAGGCGGGTAAGGCCGGCGCTGGCTTCCCAGCCTTTCGCCAGCGCGCCGGACGCCTCGAATTCGTAGCCTTCCGAGGCGGCGTTGACGCCACGGTAGTAAGCCTTGGCGCCCACCATGCCGGCCTGCTCGGCGCTGTTGTTTTGCCTGGTCTTGAACACCGCGCCGGAGACATTCAGTTTGGCGTCGAACAGCGCCGCCTTCAGGCCGGCCTCGGACGTCTTGCCTTCCACCGGATCGAGCGGCACGCCGCTGGCGTCGGTTTCGCTTTGCGGATTGAAGATGGCGGTATGGCTGGCGTAGGCCGACAGCGTACGGTTGATGTCGTACACCAGGCCGAGGTAGGGCGTGGTCTTGCTGGCCGACTTGTACTTGCTGGTGCCGTAGGACTGGCCGCTGCTGCGCGCGCGCGTGCGGTTCAGGCCCGTCAACAGTTTCCAGTCGTCGGCCAGGTTGAAGCGGGCGGCCAGGAATGCCGTGCCGCGGCGGTCTTCATACGCACTGCCGTCGGTGGACGCGTCGAAGCTCGGCTTGGGATAGCTGCCGTCGAAGGCGGTCTGGCCCGGCATCCCGGTGCCGATGCCCTGACCGTAGCGCGAGACGTCCTGCAGTGTCGATTGCGACCAGCCGTAGCCGAAGCTCAGGTCGTGCTGGCGGCCGCCCAGCGTGAATTTGCCGTCCACCGACAGGTCGGCCAGATTCTGGCGCTGGCTGGAGGCGTACTGCGACGGGTAGGCATACAGGCCGCCGCCCACGCCCTTGACTGGCGTGCCGTAGACGTACAGCAGGTCGGAATCGGACTTGTCGGTGATGTGGCTGACGGTGGCCTTGGCGCTCCAGCCCAGGTCGAAGTGGTGGCTGAGCTCCGCGAACGTGGTGTGGTTGGTGGTGTCCCAGCGCGACCAGTCGGCCGAGGTGCTGGTCGCGACCGGATAATCGGTCGGCGTGCCGTCGGTGTAGTAGAGCGGCAGCGCGCCCCACATCGGGCCCTTGCTGCGGTTGGTCTCGTAGCTGTGGCCCAGGGTGGCCACGGTGTCCGGCGTCAGGTGCGCTTCGACCACGGCATAGGCCACGGTCTTTTTCGGCGCATAGCGGTCCAGGTAGGAGTCGCTTTCCTGGCGCGCCAGCACCGCGCGGCCGGTGACCGTGCCGCTGTCGTTCAGCTTGCCGCTGAGGTCGCCCTCGGCGCGGCGCTGGTGCCACGCGCCGAGCGTGACGGCGGCGCTGGCCTGGGGCGAGGCGCTCGGGCGCTTGCGGATGAAGTTGACGGTGGCCGACGGATTGCCGGTCGACGCCATCAGACCGTTGGCGCCGCGCACCACGTCGATGCGCTCGTACAGCGCGGTATCGAGGTCGCCCTGGACATTGCCGAACACCACCGGCATGCCGACGCCGTCGTACTGAAAGTTGACGATATCGAAACCGCGCGCGGTGTAGTAGGTGCGGCTGGTCTCCACCTTCTCGACGGTGACGCCGGTGGTGGTGCTCAGCACCTGGTTGACGTTGTCGAGCTTGAAGTCATCCATCAGCGCGCGCGTCACCACCGATACCGACTGCGGCGTTTCGCGCAGCGACAGGTCGAGCTTGGCGGCGGAGCGGGTGCTGCGGGCGGTGTAGCTGTCGCTGTCGGCCGTGCCGGTCACGGTGACGGTTTGCAGCGGGGTGTCCGGTTCATCGGCGGCATGGGCCAGGCCGGCGTAAAGCGTCGACAGCGCCAGCAACAGCGGGCGCAAGGGCAGGTGACGGGGCATGCGGTAAGACTCCTCGAGTGTGAGCATCACCTCTGGCTGGGAGTCCGCGACCTGGCTAGGTAATTAGATGGGAATAAGAATCATTCCTATTATAGTGGCTTGATGACATACACGCAACGGCGCGCGCCGCCCAGCATGTGCTCGACACGGCCCACCGTGCAGTCAGGCCCCAGCACACGCTGAAAGAGATCGAGTTCGGAGCGGCAAAACTTCTGGCACTGCCGGGCGGCGGCGCAGATCGGGCAGTGGTTCTCGATCAGCAGCAGGCTGCCGTCGTCCTGCGTTTGCACCTCGGCCATATAGCCTTCGGTGCTGCGCGCCCGTACCAGCGCCTGCACGCGTTCGGGCAGCGAGCGGGCGCCGGCCAGGTGCTGACGGTAGTCGCGTTCGCTGGCTTGCTCGCGCGCGCCGATCAGCTTTTCCAGGCCGGTCTCGCCGAACAGGCTGCGTACCTGCTCGATCAGCTGCACGGTGAGCTCGGCATGGCGGTCGGGGAAGCGCGCGTGGCCGGCCTCCGTCAGCAGCCAGCGGCGCGCCGGCCGGCCGGGCTTGTCGGCCACGTCCTCGTACGCGACCATGCCCTTGTGCTGCCACGCCTCCAGCTGTTTGCGCGCGCCCATCGACGTCAGATGCAACAGCGCGGCCAACTGCTGCGCGGTCTGCGGGCCGCGGGTCTTGAGCAGGAACAGCGTCTGCTCGGCGGTATTCATGGCAGCACCCGTTCCACCCGCGCGGCCATGCTGCGTTGCAGCCCCTGCATGCGCCAGGACGACCACGCCGTCAGTCCCGCACCCAGCAGCAGGATCAGTCGCGTATCGATCAGCGTCAGCACCGCGCCGGCCAGCGCCATCAGGATATTCGCCAGGCAGAAGGTGGTCGAGATCAACCCCATCACCGCGCCCTGGCCGTGGACGCCGCCGAAGCGTTCGGCGCAGTAATTCGGCACGATGGCGTTGTAGCAGGCGTGCGGGATGCCGTACAGCACGATGCAGGCCAGCCCGACGGCGGCGTTGCCGGCGGCCAGCGTGGCGATCAGGGCGGCGACCACCATCGCGTAGCGGCGCGCGTGCAGCAGCGGCTCGCCGTTGAACGGCCGGCCGGCGGCCACCGTGGTGGCGGTCATCACCGCGCACATCGCGGCGGTGGTCCAGGCGATACCTTGCGGGCCGTAGCCGGGCACTTCCACCAGCCACAGCGGATAAAATTCGTAGAACGCCGTCACGCCGCTGGTGTAGGCCAGCGTGACGATGAACAGACTGCGCAGATCCGGATCGCGCAGCAGGTTCAGCGCATGGCGGTCGCGCGCCACCTGCCACCAGGACGCGCTGACGTCCCTTGGGGCTTCCGGCGGCAGCGTCGCGGCCACCAGCCCGGCCACCAGCAGCAGGGCGGCGACGGCGACCCAGAACGGTGTCGTGATGCCGAATTGCAGCGTGGCCCCGGCCAGCAGCGGCCCGGCCAGCCAGCCCATATAAAATGCCCCGTTCAGCCAGGACAGGGCCTTGCGGCGCAGCTCGCCGTCGAGACGGTCGGCCAGCAGCGCGCGCGCCACCGAGCCGCTGCCTTCCAGCAGGCCGGTGCCCAAGCGGGCGATGATAAACAGCGGATAATTTTCCAGCACCAGCGCCGCGGCGGTGACCGCGTGGCCGATGGCCGAGCCGATCGCGCTGACCAGCAGCACCGGGCGGCGGCCATAGCGGTCCGACATCGGCCCCAGCAGCGCCGAGCCGATCAGCAGTCCGAGCGGATTGATGGTCAGGGCCAGGCCGAACAGCAGCTTGGCCGGCAGTCCCAGAAAGGTATTCAGCCCATTGCTGGCGCCCGCCGCGAACAATGGCGCAAGGATAGGATAAGGCAGCGCCGCGCCGATGGTCGCAAGCAGGGCCAGCAGCAGGGCCGAGGTGATCAGCAAGGGAGTTTTCATGCCGCCACTCTAAGCCGATCTCTACAATAAGTAAACGAAAAAGTTTATAAAGTCGAGGTCAGAGCCGATGTATCATGGCGATTTGATAGCGGATGGTGGATATGCTCAAGTGGTTTGCCGATCAGCGCGGCGCATATTTTTTTCTGTTGCTCGGCATCGCCCTGGTGCTGGTGTTCGCCCTGCTGGAATACCGGCTGCCGCGCGCCGCGGAACTGGAGACCGCCAGAGGCCGCGTGGTATGGCAGCGGGAGACGCGCGCGGCCATCTATTTCACGCTGGCCGACCAGCAGCGCTTCGTGCTCTACACCAAGGGCGATCCCGATAACCGTCAGCGTGCCGTGGTGCGCGATGCGGAGATGTATCCGCTGGCCGTGCGCTTTTTGCGCCGCCAGTCAGTCGCCGCCGGCTACGCGCCGGGACCGTTTTATGCCGTGTACGGCGTCGCGGTCGGCGGCAAGGAGGTCGCCAGCTTCGCGCAGGTGCGCGCCGCCTGGCAGCGCGATAACCTGGTGGCGTTGGTGCTGGGCCTGCTGTTCGCGGCCGCCGGCGCCTATCGCCTGCGCCTGCTCGGCACTAGCTTATCTCGCGCTGACGGCGGAACGCCAGCCAGCCGGCGATCACGGTGAAGCTGGCGACGATCGCCACCACCACCCAGAAGCCGTGCGCTTCCTGCGCCAGCGGGATGCCGCCGACGTTCATGCCGAACAGGCCGGCGATGATGTTGATCGGCAGTGCCAGCACCGTCACCACGGTCAGCACGAACAGGCTGTGGTTGTTGGCTTCGCTGGCGAGGGCGGCAATCTCTTCCTGGATCAGCTTGATCCGCTCCTGCAGCGAGGCCATGTCCGCCAGCACCATGGAGAATTCCTCGGTCGATTGGCGCAACTCCTGCACATCCAGCCCGGCCACCCAGGCCGGCGGCTTTTGCAGCAAACGGAACAGCGCTGCCGGTTCCGGCGCCAGCAGGCGCTGCAAGCGCACCAGCACGCGCCGCTGCGCGCCCAGGCTGGCGCGCTTGGTGGTCAGTTTGCCGGCCAGCAGATTGTCCTCGATCTTGTCGACGGTGGCGATGGCGTCGCGCACGATCTTGATCAGGGCGTCGGCCTGGTCGCGCAGCAGGTGGATCAGCAGCGCCACCGGCGAACGGATCGCTTCGCCGCTGCGCACCGCGTTGCGCAGGCTGTCCACCGCGCGCAGCGGCTTGCGGCGGGCGCTGATGACGACCTGCTCGTCCACGCTCAGCCACAGCGTCGAGATGTCGGACGGTTCGAACGAGAAGTCGTGCAGCACATCGTTGACCACCGCGATCAGCGTGTCGTCGGCCAGTTCGATGCGGGTCGAGCGCGGTCCCTCGTGCAGGCTCTCGTAGAATTCCTCGGGCAGCGTGGTGTGCTCGTGCAGCCATTTTTCCGTGGCGGCGTTGGCCAGGTTGTAGTGCAGCCAGACGAATTCCCGCGGATGCTGTTGTCGTTCCCGCAGCCAGCGGCAGACCGCGTCGTTGTCCAGCGGCTGCCCCTTGCCGTCGGCCGCACGGCCGAACAGATAGCCGCAGACCATGCCGGATTGGTCGGAACCGTAGGACGGTGGCGCACTCTGCATGCATATTCTCCAGGGATGGTGTCGTGGCCGCCTGCGCCGGGCGGCGGCGGGCTCAGACCAGCAGGACGGCGCTCATGTCGGCGGCGTCGCGCCGGGCCTCTTCCAGCATGCTGGCCAGTTTTTCGGCATCGATGAACAGGTCGATGGCGGAATCGGTGTGCGGCGGCAGCTCGCGCTGCGGTTCCTGCAGCGGCGAGCGCACCGGCGTCAGGTGGTTGGCCAGCAGCAGGGTGTCGAGCAGGGTGTCGGGCGGGATCGACATGAAGCTGTCGCGCAGCCCCTCGATCGCCTCGGCCACCGGCTCCGGGATGCACAGCTTGCGCATCACTTCGCGGGTGATGATTTCCTCGCTGGCCGCGTGCCAGTTTTCCGTGTCTTCCTCGAGCAGGCCGGGGAATTCGTCGGCGCGCGACAGCAGGTAGAAGTTGCCGACCTCGTGCACGATGCCGGCGAACAGCGCGGTGTCGGCGTTGACGCCGGTGACGTGGCGGGCGATCAGCCGTCCCAGCGCGGCCACGGCGATGGTGTGATCCCACAGCCGTTCGGCCTTCTGGCGCAGCTTGGGATCGGAAATCCTGCTGCCGAACTGGCGCACCACCATGGCGGCCGCCAGCGCGTACAGGTTCTGGTAGCCGATGCGCATGATGGCGCCGCGCACGTTGGTCACCACCGGCGCGCCGCTGCGGTTGAACATGGCGGAATTCGAGATGGCGACCGTCTTGGCGGCCAGCAGCGGTTCGGACAGGACCAGGCTGATGGCGGTGTCGATCGGACAGTCGGGGTCATCCAGCGCCATTTGCACGCGCAAGGCCGCATTCACGCTGGTGGGGAAGACGAGATCGCCACGGATGGCCAGGGCCGCAATATGGCCGAATGCTTCAAGTTTGTTCATGAACAAAATTATACGCAGGCTTGGCCCCAATCTCAACGCAATCCGTGGGGGTGTGGCGGGCGCGCGGCGGCGGACCCAAGGGCGGCGCGCGGCCGCCGGCGGCTGGCTAAAGCGCTTGCTTGATTACGCGTTGACCAGCTGCGGCTGGCGCTGGCCGCGGTCGGCCTGGTAGCGGCTGACCGACAGGTCGTCGGCGCGGATCGCCGGACGGCGTGCCGAAATCAGGTCCGACAGCAGTTGCGCCGAGCCGCAGGACATGGTCCAGCCCAGCGTGCCGTGGCCGGTGTTGATGTACAGGTTGCGCAGGCCGGTGCGGCCGACGATGGGGGTGCCGTCCGGCGTCATCGGCCGCAGACCGGTCCAGAAGCTGGCGGCGGCGGTGTCGCCGGCGCCCGGGAACAGGTCGTTGACCACCATTTCCAGCGTCTCGCGGCGGCGCGGATTGAGCCGGGTGTTGAAACCGGCGATTTCGGCCATGCCGCCGACGCGGATGCGGTCGTCGAAGCGGGTGACGGCGATCTTGTAAGTCTCGTCCAGGATGGTCGACACCGGCGCCGCCTCGGCGTTGACGATGGGGACGGTGATCGAATAACCCTTGAGCGGATAAACCGGGATCTCCACCAGCTGTTTCAGCAGGGCGGTCGAGTAGGCGCCCAGCGCCACCACATACGATTCGCCGGTGACCAGCTCGTCGCCGCACTGGACGCCCTTGATGGCGTCGCCTTCGGTGACCAGGGCGCCGATGTCGACGTTGTAGCGGAACTTGACGCCCAACTGCTCGGCCATCGCGGTCAGACGGGTGGTGAACAGCTGGCAGTCGCCGGTTTCGTCATTCGGCAGCCGCAGGCCGCCGACCAGCTTGTTGCGGGCCAGGCCGGGCTCGGCGCGCACCAGCTGGTCGCGGCCCAACAACTCGTAAGGCACGCCGGTTTCCTCCAGCACGGCGATGTCCTTGGCGGCGGCGTCCATCTGCTCCTGGGTACGGAACAGCTGGGTGGTGCCCTGCTGGCGGCCTTCATATTCAATGCCGGTGGACGCGCGCAGCGCCTTGAAGCAATCGCGGCTGTATTCGGCCAGGCGCACCATGCGTTCCTTGTTGACCGCATAGCGCTCGGCATTGCAGTTCTGCAGCATCTGCCACATCCATTGCAGCTGGAACAGGGTGCCGTCCGGGCTGATCGACAGCGGCGCATGGCGCTGCATCATCCATTTGATGGCTTTCAGCGGGATGCCGGGCGCGGCCCATGGCGAGGCGTAGCCGGGCGAGATCTGGCCGGCGTTGGCGTAGCTGGTTTCCAGCGCCGGACCGGGCTGGCGGTCGAGCACGGTGACATCATGGCCGGCCTTGGCCAGATAGTAGGCGCTGGTGACGCCGATCACACCGCTACCCAAGATCACTACCCGCATATGTCCCCCCGATTATTTAATGCCAGCTAATTCCGCTATGGTATGCTTGATGCGGCAGTGTTTGTTACTGTATATCGTGATAAAAACAGTGGATTGTCATGCGAATTCAGAAAGAGTCGGTCCGGGGACTGGATAAACTGGACAGAAAGATATTGCAGATCCTGCAGGAGGATGGCCGCATCTCGATGAAGGACCTGGGCGAGCAGGTCGGGCTGTCGACCACGCCGACCATCGAGCGGGTCAAGCGGCTGGAGCGCGATGGCGTGATTACCGGCTACCACGCGCGCATCGATCCGCCGTCGCTGGGCGCCAAGCTGCTGGTGTTCGTGGAGATCACGCTGAATCAGAAATCGGGGCCGGCGTTCGAGCAGTTCCGGCGCGAGGTGCTGCGCATTCCCGAGGTGCAGGAGTGCCATCTGGTGTCGGGCGACTTCGACTACCTGATCAAGGCGCGCATCCATGAGATGGCCGAATACCGCAAGCTGCTGGGTGAGATGCTGCTCAGCTTGCCGGGGGCGGCGCAATCCAAGAGCTATGTGGTGATGGAGGAGATCAAGGAGACGCTGACCCTGTCCACCGAGGTGGTGCAGGGTTGAGTTGTGTCAGTGGTGAGTGGCTTGTGTTTTCGTCGGCGCCGCGCATAATGAGCGCATGAACGCCATCGACACCCTGAGCTACGCCAAGCGACTGATCGCGGTAGGTTTGCCGCCGGAGCAGGCGGAAGCGCATGCGCTGGCGATGGATCAGGTGCTGACGCAAACTGCCAGCAAGGCCGATCTGGATGCGCACCGAGTGGCGACCAAAGCCGACTTCGAAGCCCACAGAGCGGCGACCAAAGCCGACTTCGAAGCGCACCGAGCGGCGACCAAAGCTGACCTCGAAGCGCACCGGGCGGCGACCAAAGCCGATCTAGACGCGCACCGGGCGGCGACCAAAGCCGATCTCGACGCGCTTAACGCCCGGGTGGATGCGGTTGTTAAGGAACAAATCGCCTTGCGCGTGGAAATGCACAAACTGAAGGCCGACATCATCCAATGGATGGTGTCCTTGTTCATCGCCCAGATAGGCAGCACGATTGCCGCGATTCGCTACCTGCCTCACTAGTGCCGCTTCAGTTACAATGTCGTTATGGCATTAAACCAGTGGAGCGGAAGTGGATACACCCGGTACGCCCAGGCAGCTGACCATACGCTCGCTTGACGAGCACCTGTCCTCCGACCAGAGCTTCAGCTCGGCCTACGCGCGCGCCGTGGGCGCGCTCGCCGGCCAGGAAGGCAATCTGACGCTGGCGCAATTTGCCGCCGTCACCGACATCGCCGGCGACGGCCAATCGTCCGCCGTGTTCACCGCGCTGGTACTGAACGCGATCGAATCCATGGTCGACATCGACTGGGCGCTGAATGCGCTGAGCCGCAGCTGCGGCGGCATCGACCAGGCCGCGCGCGAACATGCGCTGAGCAACGTGCTGCCGCTGCTGGCGCTGCACGGCACCGAGGCCCGCGCGCTGGCGCAGCGCTTTGCCAGGGCGTTGTCCGTGCGCCTGCCGCCCGATGAGCTTGAACGCCTGCCGCACAGCGCGGAACGCGGCCTGCTGGCCAACCTCGGCGAGCACGCGCGGCGCCTGATGCGCGGCCGCTCGCTGGCCGACGCCGTGGCCGACTTCGGCCGCAATGCCGGCCAGCCGGCGCTGATCGAACACGCGCGCGGCTTCCAGTCCGGCGAGATCGACCAGACCCGTCTGCGCGAACTGGTGAGCAGCACCACCAGCGCCATCCTGCACGACATCGGCGCCTACCTGGAGCAGGCGCGCATGCTGAACGTGACCGAGGCCGCCGCCAGCGCGCTGGCCGCCACCGCCCACGACCTGAAGGACCAGGTATCGCAGCGGCTGGTGCAGATCGAGCAGCGTATCGCCTACGAACGCCGCCTGCTGGGCGAGGAAATCGACGACGCCGTGCACGATGCCGGCAACGCCATCGAACTGGCCATCACCGACCGTCTGCACACCGACAAGTGGAAAGACGAGGATGTATGGGCCAGCATCGGCCGCAACCAGTTCGGGCAGGAGATGGAACGGCGGCTGGACCGCATCGTGCGGCGCAAGGAACAGGCGCTGCATCTGCTGCAGGAAGACTTGCGGCTGTTCCAGTCGGGGATGCGGCTGGGGCAATCGTCGGTATTCCAGCGTCAGCATCACTCGGCGCTGGCCAGGCTGATGCCGCGTCTGCGGGTGGGCACGCGCATCGTCAACAAACTGGATACGGCCGCCAACGTCACGCTGGTCGGTGGCGCGGCGGTGGCGGCCAGCACCGGCACCGCCGCCTACCTGATCGGTGCCGCCACGGTGCTGCCGGTGATCGTGCCGGTGGCGCCGTTCGTCGGCGGAGCGGTGCTGCTGGCGGGCGCATTCAAATGGTTCGCCGACGGCGGCAAGCGCAAGCGCACCGAAATCCGCGACAAGCGGCTGGCGTTTGAAGAAGAACTGCGCAAGCAGCTGCAGGCGGCCGAGCAATCGTTCAACGACCAGCTGGACCAGGTGGCGCAAAACTTCCGCGATTCCGCGATCCAGTTTCTGACGCCGGTGGTGCTGGAAGCCGAAGCGGCGGCTCGCGTGCCCGGCATGCGCCAGCGCATCGCCGACCGCGTCATCACCCAGGCCCAGGCCGCCATCCGCCAGCTCGACGCCGAACTGCGTTAACGTCGGGGTCAGGTCTTTCATTGCGTCACGAGCTGTGCCGTAGCGGTCGCTACGGCACAGCTCGTGACGCAATGAAAGACCTGACCCCGGGTTTAGTTGCGGGCGATGATGGCGTCGGCTTCGGCGCCGGCTCGCTGCAGCGGCTGGCTCAGGGTGGAGGTGGCGTAGACCGGGTTCTGCGGCATGGCCAGGCCCAGCACCGGACCGTCGGTCTTGCTGATGTCGACCGACACGGTGGTCGACAGGCCAATGCGCAGCGGATGTTGCTTCAGCTCTTGCGGGTCGAGCGCGATGCGCACCGGCAGGCGCTGCACGACCTTGATCCAGTTGCCGCTGGCGTTTTGCGCCGGCAGCAGCGAGAAGGCGCTGCCGGTGCCGGCCGACAGGCCCACCACCCGGCCGTGGAATTCGACCTTGCTGCCGTACATGTCGGCTTCCACCTTGGCCGGCTGGCCGACGCGGATGTCGCGCAATTCCGATTCCTTGAAGTTGGCGTCCACCCACAGCTGCTCCAGCGGCACGATGGCCATCAGCGCCGTGCCCGGCGTGGCGCGCGCGCCGATCTGCACGCTGCGCTTGGCGACATAGCCCGAGACCGGCGCCACAATGGTGTTGCGGCGCGCCGCCAGCCAGGCCTGCACGTAGTCGGCCCTGGCCGCCTGCACCGCCGGGTGCTGCGCCAGCGCGACGCCGCCGACCGCCGCCTGGGCCGCTGCTTCCTGCTTCTGCGCCACCGCGATGGCGGCGCGCGCGGTGTCCACCGCCTGACGCGCGTGTTCGACTTCCTCGCCCGAGACGGTGTGGTCGGCCGCCAGCGGTTTGCGGCGCGCCAGGTCGCCCTCGGCGTTTTTCAGTTCCAGCTTGCGCAGCGCCACGGTGGCGTCGTACTGGGCGACGTCGGCGTAGCGCTGGCGCTGCTGGCGCACGGCGGCGCCCAGGCGCGCATCGGCCTGCGCCAGTGCGATGTCGGCGTCGGCCGCATCCAGCTTGATCAGCGGCGCGCCGGCCTGCACCATCTGGGTTTCGTCGGCGCGGATTTCGGTGACGTTGCCGGTCACTTGCGAGGACAGCGTGACCAGGTTGCCGCCGACGTAGGCGTTGTCGGTCTCCTGTACTTTGGACAGCACGATTTCATAGTAGGCGGCGTAGGCGATACCGGCGGCGATGAAGGCCAGGGTGATCGCCGCCAGCACGGTCTTGCGCTTGTTGTCGGTTGGTTTGGTGGTTTCGGTGCTCATCATGGTTCCGTTGCTGGTTATTTGATTGCCGTCGCCAGCGGCGCTTCTTCGTGATAGCCGCCGCCCAGCGCATTGGTCAGCGCCACTTCGGCCAGCAGCTGTACCTGTTGCAGATAAAGGTCGGCATCCTGCTGCCTGAGCAGCGCCAGACGCGCATTCAGCACGCCGGCATGGCTCGCCAGCCCATGGTCCAGCCGCGCCTGCGCCGACGCCAGCTGCGCGCGCGCGGACGCCGTCGCCGCTGCCTGTTCGCCGATCTGGCGTTCGATGCCCTGCAACTGCGCGGCGTCCTGGGCGACATCGCGCACCGCGTCGAGCACCGCCTGGTTGTATTCGGCGATGCGTTCGTTGCGCGCGGTGCGGGCGCTGTCCAGCTGGGCGTCCAGGCGCTTGCTGTCGAACAGCGGCAGCGTGACGGTGGGGCCGAGGTAGACCGTGCGGCTGGCCGCCTGCAGCAGGTTTTCCATCCTGACGGTGTCCAGACCGACGGCGCCGGTCAGATTCACATCCGGATAGAACGCGGCCCTGGCGGCGTCGATCCGGCTGAGCGAAGCCTCCAGCTTCCAGCGCGCGGCCTGCAGGTCGGGACGCCGCGCCAGCAATTCCATGCCGAGACGGGCGGGCAGGGTGTGTGGCGCGGCGTTCAGGGCGACCGGCTTGAGGCCGGCCAGCGCGGTGTTGTCGGCGCCGGCCAGCGCGCGCAGCGCTTCCCGCTCGTGCGCGATATCGGTCTTCAACTGCATGAGCTGCTTGCGCGTCAGGCTCAGGTCCATCTCGGCGGCGCGCTGCTCGTCGGCGCTGGCCAGGCCCTGGGCGATGCGTTTTTGTTGATCCCGCACCAGCGCCGTCTGCGTGGCGGCCAGTTGTTCGGTGTTGGCCAGCCGCGCCCACGCGCCCTGCAGACGGAAATAACTTTGCGCGATCGACGCGGCCAGCGCCTGTTCCGCCTCGGCATAGGCGGCGCGGCCGGCATTCAGTTCGCCGACGGCGGAGGCCACCTGCGCGCGGTTCCGGCCCCACCAGTCGAAGTTGTAGTGCAGGTCCAGGCGTAGCGTCTGTTCGCTGTAATAGGCGCCGCCGATCGGCGCCGGGAACAGGCCGGTGCCGGAGTAGCGCTGGCGATTGGCGTTGCCGTACAGTGAAACGTCGACGCCGAGGTCGGCCACGGTGCGCGACAGCGCCGAACGCGCGCTGCCGATGTGCGAGGCCGCCACTTCCAGCGACGGCCCGCCGGCCAGCGCCTGCCGGATCAGGCCGTTCAGCTGCTCGTCGTGGTAGATGGTCCACCATTGCGCTTGCGGCCAGCCTTCGTGCGCCAGCTTGATGCCGGCCGCGAGTTCGGCGCTGGCGATGTCGCGCCGGGCCAGCGGGGTGGTGTCCGGCGCCGGCGTGGCGCAGCCGGCCAGCGTCAGGGCCGCCGCCAGCGCCAGCGCGGCCGGCCGCGGGGATGCAGTCGTGTTCACTTTGGGTTCCATATTCCTCATTCTCATTCCATGGCGGCGTGGTCGACCGCCACCGGCGCGGTTTTCGCGGCCGGCCGTATCAACAGCAGCAGCGGGATCACGCACAGGGTCAAAATCATCATCAGCCAGAAGTCGTCGACGTAAGCAATCATCGCGGCCTGGCGGGTCAGTTCGTTGTTCAGCGCCGCCGCCGCTTCCGGCGTCGCCAGGTTGTCGAGCAGGGCCGGGTTGGCGACAGTGATCTTCTCGGCCAGGTTGGCGTGCATGATTTGCGTGTTGCGCGCCAACAGCGTCTGCACCAGCGCGATGCCGATCGAGCTGCCGATATTGCGCATCAGGCTGTAGATGGCGGTGCCGTCGGCGCGCATCTCGGGCGACAGGGTGGCGAAGGTGGCGGCGCTCAGCGGCACGAACACCAGTCCCAGCCCCAGGCCCTGGATCACCCCTGGCCAGACGATGTCGCTCTGCGACAGCACCAGCGTGTAGCGGGTCATCTGCCACAGCGAGAACGCGGTGATCAGGAAGCCGGTGCCCAGCAGCACGCGCAGATCGAATTTGCCGACCAGGCGGCCGACCAACATCATGGCGATCATGGTGCCGATGCCGGACGGCGCGGTCACCAGGCCGGCGATCTTGGCCGGGTAGCCCATCAGCCCCTGCAGCATGGTCGGCGTCAGCGCGCGCGTGGCGAACAGCACCAGGCCGACCACGAAGATGAACAGCAGGCCGCTGACGTAGTTGGCGTTCTTCAGCAAGCGGTAATCGAAGAAGGACTTGCCGGCCGGCCGCGTGGCGGTGTGGGCGACGAAATAGGCGAAGCTCAGCGCCAGCACCACGGCTTCGATCCAGGTTTCGGTGGCGCCGAACCAGTCGTTCTGTTCACCGCGGTCGAGCAGCATTTGCAGCGCGCCGATCGACAGGCTGAGGGTGGCGAAGCCGAAAGCGTCGAAGCGCATCTTGCGCGGTGCCGGCAGCTTGCGGATGTAGCGCCAGATGCCGTAAAACGCCACCGCGCCGATCGGCAGGTTGATGAAGAACACCCAGCGCCAGTTGAAGCTGTCGGTCAGGTAGCCGCCCAGCGTCGGTCCCAGGATCGGGCCGATCATCACGCCCATGCCCCACACGGCCATGGCCGAGCCGTGCTTTTCGCGCGGGTTGATGTCGAGCAGGGTGGCCTGCGACAGCGGCACCAGCGCCGCGCCGAACACCCCCTGCAGCATGCGCGCGATGACGATCTGGCTCAGGGTGGCCGCCAGTCCGCACAGCGCCGAGGCGAGCGTGAAGCCGGCTACCGAGGACAGAAAGATGTTCTTTTGGCCGTAACGGTCGCACAGCCAGCCGGTCAGCGGCGTGGCGATCGCGGCCGCCACGATGAACGAGGTCAGCACCCAGGTGATCTGGTCCTGCGAGGCCGACAGGCTGCCCTGCATGTGCGGCAGGGCGACGTTGGCGATGGTGCCGTCCAGCGCCTGGATGATGGTGGCCAGCATGATCGAAATGGTGATCATGCGGCGGTTGAGGCCGTCGTCGGGAAGCGCGGCGGGAACGGCTGCGGTGCTCATGACAGCGAATCGATGTTGGCCTGGATGGTTTCCAGGAATTCGGTGACGTTGCGCAGCATGGCCGCATCGACCTTGCCCAGCAGTTCGCGGCGCAGCGCGTCGGCTTCCTTCCAGACCGTGTCATAGATTGCCTGGCCGGCCGGGGTCAGGCTCAGCAGTTTGACGCGGCGGTCGGTGGGCGAGGGCGTGCGCACCATGTAGCCGGCCTTGACCAGGCGGTCAACGGTGGACACCATGGTGGGATCTTCGACGCCGGCCAGGGTGGCCAGCCGGGTCTGCGATGGCGCTTCCTTTTCCTTGGCGACGTGGGCGATGGCCATCCAGCTGGCCTGGCTCAGTCCCAGATGCTTGAGGCGGCGATCGATGGCCAGCCGCCAGGTGCGTGCCGTGCCGTGCAGGGCCGCCGAAAAGCGTTCTTCTATAGAGGGCATATGATTTTACGGCTAATCGTTAGGTTTCGAACTATTAGTTTAGCACAGGTAACTTGTGTTCGCCAGCGCACGGACAGCGCTTGCCGGCCCGGCTATCATGCAAGGTGAGCAAGTTCGCTCGTATCGCTTATCATCATCATGAACGTCAAGATTCTCGCCGCCAGCGTGCTGGCCCTGTGTTCCGTCTCCGCCTTCGCCGCCGATGTGGGCGTTTCCATCAGCGTCGGCCAGCCTGGCTTTTATGGCCGCCTGGATATTGGCGGCTACCCGCCGCCGCCCGTGATCTACCAGCAGCCCGTGCTGGTGGAGCGGCCGGTGCGTTATGTGGAAACGGCGCCCATCTATTTGCGTGTGCCGCCCGGCCATGCGCGCAACTGGGGCAAGCATTGCCATGCCTACCATGCCTGCAATCAGCGAGTGTTGTTCGTGCAGGACCGGTGGTACCACAATGAGTATGTGCCGCGCTACCACGAACGTCATGGCGACCACGGCCGTTTTGAAGGCTACCGCGAGGAACGCCATGACCACCATGACCATCATGGCCATCATGGCGAGCATGGGCGCGGCCACGGGCAGGGCCACGGCCGCGATTGACGCAAGCGGGACAACGGAGGAACTTTGCACAGCAAACATGTGATCGTCGGCGGCGGCGCGGGCGGCCTGGAACTGGCCTGCAAGCTGGGCCGCAAGCTCGGCCCGCAGGCGGTGATGCTGGTGGACAGCCGGCTGTTCCATATCTGGAAGCCGTCGCTGCACGAGGTGGCGGCCGGCACGCTGGACGTGCACCAGGAAGGCTTGTCGTACCAGATGCTGGCGCACGACAACGGCTTCACCTTTGTCTACGGTCCCATGCTGGCGCTCGACCCGCGCCAGCGTACGCTGACGGTGGGCGCCATCCGCGACGACCACCAGGAACAGGTGCTGCCGGAACGCCAGATCGGCTTTGAACAGCTGGTGATCGCGGTCGGCAGCACCTCGAATTATTTCGGCGTGCCCGGCGCGGCCGAGCACACGATTTCGCTGAACGCCACCGAGGATGCCGAACAGTTCCGCCTGACCCTGCTCAAGCTGCTGACCCAGGCCGAGCTGAAGATGGGCGCGCAACAGGATGGCAGCGTCGACGTGGTGATCATCGGCGGCGGCGCCACCGGCGTCGAGCTGGCGGCCGAATTGCGCGAGGCCAGCGGCGTGTACGCCACCTACGGCTTCCGCCAGCTGCAGGCCAACCGCGACGTGCGCATCACCTTGCTGGAAGGCGCGCCGCGCATCCTGGCGCCGTTGCCGGAAAAGGTGTCCCGCGCCGCGCTCAAGCTGCTGGAGCAGCGCGCCGTCAAGGTGGTGACCGCCACCCGCGTCACCGCCATCGATGCCCGCGGCGTCACGGCCGGCGCAACCGTGTATCCGGCGCAGCTGGTGGTGTGGGCGGCCGGCATCAAGGCGCCCGATTTTCTCAAGACGCTGGGCCTGCCGACCACCAGATCCGGCCAACTGGACGTCGACGACCGGCTGGCCGTCAAAGGTTTCGATTACATTTACGCGTTGGGCGACTGCGCCGCCTGCGCCGGACCGGACGGCAAGCTGGTGCCGCCGCGCGCCCAGGCCGCGCACCAGCAGGCCGATTATCTGCTGCAGACCTTCCTGCGCCAGCAGCAAGGCAAGCCGCCGCAAGGCAAGCCCTACACCTACCGCGACTACGGTTCGCTGGTGTCGTTCGGCCAGACCACGTCGGTCGGGAGCCTGATGGGCTCGCTCAAGGGATTAAGCTGGTTCGTCGAGGGCCTGGTGGCGCGGCTGATGTACGTCAGCCTGCACCTGATGCACCATCAGGCGGTGCTGGGCACGGTGCGCACCGCGGTGCTGGCGCTGGCGCGCTTCCTGATCAAGCGCACCACGCCCCTGGTCAAGCTGCATTGACAGGCTGACCAGGCTTCACGCCGGCGTGGCCGGCTTGGGCAGGATCATGGTCAGGGTGACGCCGTGTTCGGCACCGGCCGCCAGCGTCAGGGTGCCGCCCAGGTAGGCGGCGCGCTCGCGCGCCATGCGCAGGCCGAACTTGCCGGCCGACACCGGGCCGCTGAGGCCGACGCCGTTGTCCTTTACCGTCAGCATCACCTCATCCTCGTTGTCGTCGACGATCACCTCCACCTCGCTGGCCTGGGCGTGGGCGATGATGTTGCGCAGCGCCTCTTCGAGCGTGTGCAGCAGCACGATGCCGTGGCTGCGCGGGCAGTCCAGTTCTTCTTCCGGCAGGCTGCAGCGCGTGGCGATCTGGTGCTGCTGGCCGAACTGCGTGACCAGCTCGTCCAGGGCCACCCGCACGCCGAGGAATTCCAGCTTGTCGTTCCACAGCTTGAGCTGCATCTGGCGATTGGTTTCGACGATCTGCGCCAGCAGTTTTTTCATGTGGCCGGCGCGGTCCTGCAGCGCCTGGTCGGGCGGCAGTTTTTGCATCAGCAGACCCAGGTGCATGGTCAGCGCCGTCAGCGACGAGCCCAGCGAATCGTGCAACTGGCGCGACAGCGAGCGCCGCTCGTTGTCCCAGCAGGTGTGCACATGGCCGAGCAGGTCGCTCAGGTCGGCGTTGCGCAGGGCGGCGTCCTGCAGCGGGTCGGGTTGTTCTTGGGCAGCCGGTACGGACATATTTTTCTCTTTAGGTCGGACGGACAACGGTGTGACCTGATCATACCGCAGCGTCACAAATGATGGCGCACGGCTACGGTTTCACTGGTACTCTCGCGCAGTTGTCGATCGCATCCATCAACTGTTCGATGTCGACCGGCTTGACCAGGTGGCGGTCGAAGCCGGCATCCATCACGCGCCGCAGGTCTTCCGCCAGGCCGTAGCCGGTGAGGGCGATCAGCTTGATGTCGCGCGTGGCCGCGTCGGCGCGCAGGCGGCGCGCCACCTCGTAGCCGTCGATGCCGGGCAGGCCGATGTCGACCAGCGCCAGGTCGGGCTGATAGCGGGCGGCCGCGCTCAGCCCGAGCAGGCCGTCGGCCGCGGTTTCGACGTCGTAACCATAACCGCCCAGCATCATCGCCATCATTTCGCGGCCGTCGTCATTGTCTTCGATCAGCAGCAGGCGCGGTTTGCCGTGCTCGACTTTCGGCGCCGGCGCCGGCGCCGGCTCGACCGTGTGCTCGATGCGCGGCAGACGCAGCGTAAACGTGCTGCCGCGCTCGGCGCCCTTGCTGTCGGCGTCGACACTGCCGCCGTGCAGCTCGGCCAGGCGGCGCACCAGCGACAGCCCGATGCCGAGCCCGCCCTGCGAGCGGTCCAGCGTGCTGCTGCCCTGCACGAACACGTCGAACACGTGCGGCAGCAGTTCGGCCGACATGCCGACGCCATTGTCGCGGATGCTGAGCACCACGTCGTCGTTCTCGGTCCAGGTGCGGATTTCGATGCGGCCGCCGGACGGCGTGTACTTGAGCGCGTTGTCGAGCAGGTTGCTGGCGATTTGTTCCAGGCGCGTGCTGTCGCCGGCGACCCAGCCGGCATCGAGGTCCTGCACCATCTCGTAATCGGTGCTGCGGCCGGTCGCGCGGTAGGTGTCCAGCGTCTGGCCGACCAGCGCGGCCAGGTTCAGCGGCACGCGGTTGAGCAGGATCTTGCCCGACATCGCGCGCGACAGGTCGAGCAGGTCGTCGACGATGCGGCCCAGGTGCTGGCTCTGGCGCTGGATGATTTTCTTGGCGCGCTGCACGCCGTCCAGCGACACGCCGGGCAGGCCGATCAGCGAGGCGGCGCTGGCGATCGCACTGAGCGGATTGCGCAGCTCGTGGCCCAGCATGGCCAGGAATTCATCCTTGGCGTGGTTCTGCCGTTCGGCCGACTTGCGCTCCTCGATCTCGCGCATCAGGCGCTGGTTGCTGGCGGTGAGTTCGGCGGTTTGCTGGCTCAGCTGGCGCGCCTGCGTCTTCAGTTCCTCGTTTTTCATCGCCAGCGCCACGAACACGGAAATCTTGGCGTACAGGATTTGCGGGATGACCGGCGTGAACAGGAAATCGACGGCGCCATGCTGGTAAGCCTTCAGGCGGTCCAGTTCGTCGGCGAGGAAGGCGGTGATGAAGATGATCGGGATGTCGGCCGAGCGCGCGCGCGCGTGGATCGCGGCCGCGGTCTCGAAGCCGTCCATGCCGGGCATGTTCACGTCCAGCAGGATCACGGCGAAATCGTGCATCAGCACCTGGCGCAGCGCGTCCTGCCCCGAGCGGGCGGCCAGCACCTCATAGGACTCCTGCTCGGCCCACTGGGCGAGCAAACTGGTCAGAGCAAACAGGCTGTTGGCATCGTCGTTGACGACCAGGATTTTCGGTTTATCTAGTTTGGGCACGGGATCTCTGCACTATGCGGACTCGGCGAATTCTTCGCGGCCTGACAGCTGCCAGAGAAGTACCGGGCGATCATAGCAATTGCATAAATGAATGTCAAAAATGGGCGGTCAATCGGGCGAGCGCGAGAACAAGGTTCGCTTGCGCACAGACCGCGCGGCGGCGCGCTGTCACAGTGGGGGCGAGTGACTACTGAAAGGACTTCATCATGAACATCGATACTGTCGTGGACAAAGAATATCTGGGCCATAGCTTCCGTGCGTTGGCCGACGCGCCGACCAGCGCCCTGCGCGGCCTCAGCGAAAAAGACGCCAGGGCGCTGGCGCAGGCCTTCGGCGTGTACACGGTGCGCGACCTGGCCAACCTCGAGTTCGTCAAATGGGCGGTGGCGATCGCCACCCTGGCCGAGCTGGAGCAGGAGACCCCGGCCGAGCAGGCCAAGGAAGCGCTGCTGGACAGCGGCGTCGAAATGACCTTCCCGGCCAGCGATCCGGTGTCGGTGGATGCCGGCATCACGCGCATCGAAGTGCCGCCGGAAGTGGTCAACGCCCACGACGACCACCAGCACGCGACCAAGGTCGAGCAGTGCACCGAAAAAGGCTTGCAGGAAGAAGCCGCGCATTAAATCCGGGGTCAGTTCTGCCAATCGCACACGGGCTCTACCGTAAGCAGCGCTTACGGTAGAGCCCGTGTGCGATTGGCAGAACTGACCCCGGATTACGCCGGCGTGGCGGACAGGCTGTGGTGGTGCGCCGGCGGCTGCGCCATCAGCTGCGCGGTGCAGTAGCGGTTCTTGCCGCCGCGCTTGGCTTCGTACAGGGCGCCGTCGGCAATGGCGATCAGTTGCGCCACTTCGTCGGCGTCGTCCGGGAAGATGCCGATGCCGATGCTGGTCGACAGTTTCAGCGTCAGGCCGTTGACCTCGTACGGCTGCGACACCGCCTCGATCAGCTTGTTGGCCGGTTCCTGCGTGTCGTTGATGGTGGCGATGTCGCCCATGACGATGACGAATTCGTCGCCGCCCACGCGCGCCACGGTGTCTTCCTTGCGCGAGCAGCCGACCAGGCGCTGCGCCACCTGCTTGAGGATTTCGTCGCCGTAGGCATGGCCGTGGGTGTCGTTGATGGCCTTGAAGCCGTCCAGGTCGAGGTACATCACGGCCGCCTTGTTTTGCTGGCGCGTGGCGTGCTGCAACACGGTGGCGATGCGGTCTTCCAGCAGGCGGCGGTTGGGCAGCCCGGTCAGCGGGTCGTGCAGCGCCAGTTCCTGCTGCTTGCGGCTGTAGGTCGCCAGTTCCTTGTACAGCAGGCGCACTTCCAGCATGTTGTGGATGCGCTTGTGGACTTCCATCAGGTCGAACGGCTTGCTGATGAAGTCGCGCGCGCCGGCTTCCAGCGCGGCGATCTTGAAGCTGGGCTGGGCGGTCAGCGCCAGCACCGGCAGGTAGCCGCCCTGTTCGATTTCCTTCAGTCCCTTCATGACCTGGAAGCCGTTCAGGCCGGGCATTTGCAGGTCCAGCAGAATCAGGTCGTAGCAATGCTGACGGTGCAGCGGGCAGACCTGCTCGGGCAACATGGTCGAAGAGACGTCGGTGTAGCCGGCCTCGCGCAAGATCTCCAACATCAGGTCGACGTTGTCTGCGCTGTCATCCACCACCAGGATTTTGGCGTTGAGGATTTCGTCTGGGCTCGGCATGATCGTTCTCAGTCTCTTTCGTGCTTTTAGTAATTCGATAATAGCGGAAAGCGTGCATGATGCGACGCACACAAGCAATAAATTTCCACATGGAAATTATTCTACGCCTTTTTACGACGTTTCACAGTGTAGCAAGAGATTTATGAATTGCTTGTAGGACATCGCCGCGTCGTTAAGTAGGAGTGGAAATATTGCCACATGGAAAGTTATTCATGTTTGTGGTCGGGATGTCATCTCCTCAAACATGGCGCGCCGCGGCGCCCATGGCCGCCACCTTGGCGATCAGCTCGCCCGGTTCCACCGGTTTGGCGATGTGCGCCAGAAAGCCGCTGGACAAGGCCTTGATGCGGTCCTCCGAGCGCGCGAACGCGGTCAGGGCGATGGCCGGCAAGTCGCCGCCGCGCGACGGTCCCAGCGCGCGGATGCGGTCCAGCAGGCCGTAGCCGTCCACCTCCGGCATGCCGAGGTCGCTGACCAGCAGGTCGGGCCGCTCATGCTGCAACAGGTTCAGCGCCTCGGTGGCGGTGGCCGCGGTCAGCACCTCGGCATTGCAATCGTTGAGAATGCGCTTGATCAGTTCGCGCGCATCGTCTTCGTCATCCACCACCAGCACTTGCAGGCCGGACAGATCGTGCGCCGCCGCATGGCGCGTCGCCGGCGCCGGCGCAGCGTGAAGCAGGCGCCCTGGCCCTCGCCGGCGCTGGCCACGCTGATGGTGCCGCCGTGCTGTTCCACCAGGTGTTTGACGATGGCCAGCCCCAGGCCCAGGCCGCCGTGCTGGCGGGTGGTGGTGGCGTCGGCCTGGCGGAAGCGCTCGAACACGTGCTCGACGAAGCCGGGCGCGATGCCGATGCCGGTGTCGCGCACGCTGATCTCGATCTGGTCGTCGGCGCGCTCGATGCCGACTTCGACCGCGCCGCCGCGCGGTGTGAATTTCAGCGCGTTGCTGAGCAGATTCCACAGGATCTGCTGCAGGCGGTTGGCGTCGCCGGCCACCAGCCCGGGGGCGGTGGCAAAGCGCTTGTCGATGCGGATCTGCTTGGCCTCGGCGGCCGGGCGCACGCTCTCGATCGCGGCGGCGGCCACCGCGGCCGGCGACAGCGGCTGCATTTCCAGCCGCACCTTGCCGGAGGCGATGCTGCTCATGTCCAGCAAGTCTTCGATCAGTTGCGCCTGGGCGCGGGCGTTGCGCTCGATGATCTGCAGCGCCCGCTCGAGGTCGGCCGGATTGCGGCTGCCGCGGCGCAGCACCTGCGCCCAGCCGAGGATGGCGGTCAGCGGGGTGCGCAGTTCGTGCGACAGGGTGGCCAGGAATTCATCCTTGAGCTGGCTGTTGTATTCGGCCTCGGCGCGCGCCTGGCGTTCGCTGTCGAGCAGTACCTTGCGTTCGGCGGCGGCCTGCTGGGCTGCTTCGTACAGCCGCGCGTTGTCGATCGCGACGGCGGCCTGGGCGGCGATGCCGCCGATGATGCGTTCGGTGCGCTCGCTGAACATGCCCGGTTCCGGGTGGCCCAGCATGATGCAGCCGATCACCGTGCCCGAGCGCAGCGCCACCGGCGCCGCCAGGTAGCTGCGCACCGCCGGATGGCCGGGCGGCACGCCGCGGTGCGGTGCGTTGCAGGCGTAGCGCGCGTCCTGCAGCAGGTCGTCGCTGCGGACGGTGCCGTCGCCGCGCATGCTGGGTTCGAACAGGGCGGTGGCGCGCGGTTGCCCCAGTTGCGCAAACTCTGGCGGCGCCCCGCTGGACAGCGTGTGCAGCACCAGCGCTTCGCCGGCCGCGTCGGTGCTGTGGTAGAAGAAGGCGCCGAAGCGCGCGCCGCTGATGCCGGTGGCGGCGTCGGTCACTTCCTGCAGCAGCGGCTGCAGGTCGCGCTGCGAGGCCAGCATGGCGCCAGTGCGGTTCAGCAATTCCAGCACGGCGGTCTCGTCGCGCAGCGCCTCCTGTGCGCGCTTGACCTGGTCAACGTCGGTGCAGGTGCCGAACCAGCGCAGCACACTGCCGTCGCTGTCGTGGACGGGATTGGCGCGCACCAGGAACCAGCGGAACTCGCCGCCGGCGCTGCGGATCGGCACCTCCAGTTCGAATGGCGTGCCGCTGCGGCGCGACTGTTCCCAATGGCTTTCGACGGCGCCCACGCACTCGGGCGCATAGGCGCACTTCCAGTCGGCGCCGGCCATCTGCTCGGGCGTGGTGCCGGTGTAGTCGTACCAGCGCTGGTTGTACCAGACCATGGCGCCGTCCTGTTCGGCGATCCAGGCCAGTTGCGGCATCGAGTTGGCGAGCGCGCGCAATTCCAGCTGGCTCTGGCGCAGCGTCTCCTGCGCGCGTAGCAGTTCCTCGTGCGCGGCGGTGGTCGGCGAGGCGGGGGCTATGGGGTCATTCGGAACTATCATCTGTTACTTGCGGCCGGCCACGACCATTGGCCTGAAGAAACAGGACAGGCGGGCGCCAGACTAACGCTGAACGTTGAACAATAAAACCGATTTTAGCGCCAAGCCTCGTGC
Organism: Duganella callida; assembly: GCF_004614165.1. Lineage (GTDB taxonomy): Bacteria > Pseudomonadota > Gammaproteobacteria > Burkholderiales > Burkholderiaceae_D > Rugamonas > Rugamonas callida. The sequence continues at coordinate 30,977 of NZ_SPVG01000026.1, forward strand.
CCGCATCGCACGGTTGGCAGCGGCATCAGCGCGCGGCTGCGATCTGTTCCAGTACAGCCTGCAGTTGCTCGATATCGTAGGGTTTTTGCAACGATTGCGCGGGGAATTCCAGGTGTCGGGTCAGCTCGTCGCCGTAGCCGGAGGCGAACAGCAGCGACAGACCGGGGGAATGTTGCAGCGCCAGCCGCGCCAGGTCGACGCCCGACATGCCGGGCAGGCTGACGTCGGTGAACAGCACGTCGAATGGCCGGGCGGACAGCAACGGCACGGCTTCCTCGGCGCTGGCCACCGCTTCGACGTCGTGGCCGAGCGCGCGCAGGGTTTCGCACACCAGGTAGCGGGCGTCGGCGTTGTCTTCCACCACCAGCAGGCGCAGCGGGGCGTCGGTGTCGGCCAGGCTGGCCAGGCGCGCCGGCGCCACGGTGCACATGATGCCGGCCGTTTCGCCGGCTACGCGCACCGGCGTGTAATACAGATCGAACGGTTGCTGGCCCAACTGGCCGTTGTGCCAGACGGTCAGGTTGGCGCTGCGGTAGCTGACGCTGCCCTCGCGCGCGGCGGCCAGCGCGGCGGCGTTCCAGCTCCAGGGCGCCGGCTGCATGGCCGGGACGCTGCCGCCCGGCGCGCGCAGGCTGGGCGGACCGACCAGTTCGGCGTAGGCTTCGTTGTATACCATGATGCGCTCGGGGCCCCACATCAGCAACATGGCTTGCGGTGAATTGAGCAGCAAGTCGACCGTCAGCCGCAGGGTGTCGGGCCAGCGGGCGGAATCCCCCAGGGCGGTACGCGACCAGTCGGGGGCGGGAGGAAATACGGCGGGAGGGTTGTTCATGCGGTGCGGTCTGATCGGTCTTATGAAAAGGCAAAGCTTAGCGCATCGTACACGGTAAAAAAAAAGCCCGCTACAGGAGCGGGCTAAATCTATTTCCTTGGAGGAGAATAGAGGAGACGGTTTAATGATGCTGCAATGCGCAATCAAATGCAAATTCTTATTCGTAATGTGCGCGATAACTGGCATGAATGAAGGGAGGCCGTGATGGCAACTGTAGTGAAACACCGCAAGGTAAATATCGTGGTTTTGGAAAGCAACGAGGAGATCGCCAGCCACTGCGGCGAGGGCGATATCGCAATCATCGCTGACAGCGCCGGCTGGTGGATCAAATTTGTCGGCGAGGGTGGCCACATCGATTGCTATGGCATTCCCTATCCCTCTTATAACGAAGCGCTGTGGTCGGCAAAGGCGGCAGCCGAGTTCGGTGTCTAAGTTCTGGACAAGAGCGTAGAGACTCCCTATAATGCTGCTTCTTTCGAACGGCGCGCTGTTTGAAAGGCGGCGATAAAGCCGTTTTGTATAGTCGTTAGTTCGGTATTTCGTGTGCCGAACCAACTAAACGGTAGAAAATACCCAACTTTGCAAAACGAAATTAATGCTTTATAATGCTTGCACGTTGCGGCTGTAGCTCAGCTGGATAGAGTACTTGGCTACGAACCAAGGGGTCGTGGGT
>NZ_SPVG01000135.1 GCF_004614165.1 Duganella callida
CATTGCGTCACGGGCTCTACCGTAGCGGTCGCTACGGTAGAGCCCGTGACGCAATGGAAGACCTGACCCCGGATTTTTTTAGGGCTGTCGATTTGCGGTGGCATCATACGTCGTCAGGTTGAAGTACCGCTCTTTTCACCATGGGAGGCGTCATGAACAAGCAGATCATTTTTAATCTGGCGGTCAAGGATCTGGAGAAATCCAGGGCATTTTTTGCGGCGCTGGGGTTCGGTTTCAATCCGCAATACAGTGGCGAGCAGTCGGCGTTCATGGTGGTGGTCGAGGACAGCATTTTCGTGATGCTGATGACCGAGGCGTTTTTCCGTTCGTTTATCGACAAGCCGCTGGCGCAGGCCAGAGAGGCCAATGAGGTGATCATTTGCCTCAGTTGCGAGAGCCGCGCCGAGCTCGACGACCTGATCGCCAGGGCCAGCGCCGCCGGCGCCCGGATTCCGCATCCGCCCGAGGATCACGGCTTCATGTACGATCAGGGGTTCGAGGATATCGATGGCCACCTGTGGAACCTGGTATGGACGGCGCCACCGGCTTGAGCCGGTTATCGGTGCGCGGCGATGATCTGCGGCGTGATCAGGCCCGATAGCGCGTCCACGCGCTTGCCACTGGCGTCGTACCAGTAGCTGCGCGGCAGTTCGCCGCGCCACTGGGGATCGATCTGGTAGCGCAGTTGTTCGGCCGAGGTCTGGCCGAAGGCCCAGCGCTGCGCGCGCGGACCCAGCGACGCGGTGGCGGCGACGATGGCGGCGGTGCTCTGCGCGTCGTCGGCCGCTTCGATGGCGACGGTGACGATGTCCGGCACTGGCGGCGCTGCCTGCGCTCCCGCAGCCGCCGGCGCCGCCGCGTTGCCGGCCGCAGCCAGATTTTTTATGCTCGCATGGCAGTAGCCGCAGTCCAGCGACCACACCAGCACGACGAACGGCCGGCCCGCATGATCAGCCAGAATGCGCGCCATGCCGTCCGTTTCGAACGGCTGGATATCCGGCGCCGCCAGCGCGCCGGCGCACAGCGTGGCGATGGCCGGCAACGTTGCCATCATCAGGTATCGACGTATCATAGTTCCACCGTGGTGATGTCGTTGCGGTCCGTGCGCCAGATCAGGAAGATGCGCCCGTCCTTGCGCGCCAGGCGCGGTTGGTCGGAACCGCCGTCGGTGGCGGCCAGCGTGCGCGCCTGCCAACTGGCGCCGCCGTCGCGCGAACTGAGGGCCTTGATGGCGGTGACCTTGCCGTCGAACGCTTTCCACACCACCTCCACGCGCTGGCCGCTGACGGCGATGTCGGCGTTCGACGCCTGTTCGTCGCCCAGCCGCAGCGGCATGGTCAGCGTGCCGTCCTGGCGGCGGCTGGCATAAAACAAGCCGTCGCCGGTGAACCAGGTCTGGTGGCGCCGGCCGTCCTCGCCATACGCCAGCGCCGGCCCCTGATGCGGGCAGGCGTCGATGGCCCAGTGGTCGAAGCTGGCGCGCTCGGGCGGCGCCGGCCGGCCATCCGCCGCCAGCGTGACGATGGCGTGGTCGCGGATATTGGGTTCGAACACGTGGCGCCACATCAGGGCAGGGCGCCCGTCCGGCGCCAGCGCGATCGCGCTGCGGCAGCATTCGCAACTATGGTCCGCGATCTTGTAGTCGGCGCCGAAGCTGCGGCCGGCGTCGGTGGAGACGGCGTAGTACTGGGCGACGCTGGCGGCATTGCGCTTATCGATCCAGGTCACGTACACGCGGCCTTGCGTATCCACCGCCAGCGAGGCAAAGCCGTGGGTGACGATCTGGTGGTCGTGATGCACCGTGTACGGTGCGCTGAAATGAACGCCGCCGTCCTCCGAGCGGAGGAAGCGGATTTCGGAAGTCCACGGTTTTTCCAGCGGCCGGCTGTAGGTGATATATACCTCGTCGCGCGGACCGAAGGCGATGCGCGGCCGCTCGTCGCCGCCAGCCATCGCCGCTTCGTCGCTAAGGATAACGGCGGGACGCCAGCTGTTGCCGTCGTCGCTAGAAGTGCGCGCCACCAGTTTGCCGTCGTCGGCGCCGACCAGCCACAGGACGCCGTGACGGTCGAAGGCGGCCGAGCTGCCCAGTTGTGTCTTGATCTTGTGCGCGGCCGGATGGGCGGTGGCGGCGGCCATCAGCAGGCCGGAAAGCGCTGCGGTCAATTGCATCATGTGGGTTCTCCTTATTTCAGATCGTACTGCAGCTCGGCGATGAAAGTACGCTGCGTGTAGGGATGGAAGGCCCAGTACTTGCGGTTGCCCAGGTTGTCGATGCCGGCCGACGCGGTCCATTGTTTGTCGATGCGATAGCGCACCCGCACGTCAGTGACGAAATAGCTGGAATAGCCGGTGTAGCTGGCGCCGTTCGGATCAGTGTTATCCAGCGTGCCCCACTGCCTGCCGCTGTAACGCGCGCCCAGGCTGGCCGACCATTTATCGGTCGGATGGTAGGTGGCCAGCAGCGTGGCGCGCTGGCGCGGCACGCGCGGCTGGTCCTTGCCGATACTGGTCGGGAAGTTGACGTTGCCGGTGATGGTGGAATCGGTGTAGGTGACGCTGCCGTTCAGGTCCAGCCCTTGCCACAGCACGTCGTCGGCCTGCGCCGCCAGTTCCAGGCCATCGGTGCGGATGCGGCCGACGTTCTGGATGTTGGTGACATTCGGCGTGACATTGACGTTACGCTGCGAGTACAGCGCGTCGCTGGTGGTCTCGTGGAACCAGGTGGCGCGCAGCAGACCCTTTTCCAGCTTGCGTTCGGCCGTCAGTTCGGATGTGACCGAGCGTTCCGGTTTGAGATTCGGATCGTTGTTCATCAGCGTGTCGCCGACGATGGCGCCCTGGTACAGCTCCGACACGGTCGGATAGCGCACCGCGCGTCCGGCCGAAGCTTTCAGCGTCCAGTCCTGATCCAGATCGTGCGACAGCGCAAACTTGGGCGAGAAGCTGGTTTCGTGGCGTTCGCCGAATCGCTTGACCACGGTGCCGCTGCCGATGCTGCCGTTGAAGGCCGACCAGCGCTCCAGACGCCCGCCCAGCGTGGCCTTCCAGTCGGGCACAAAGCGCCAGGTATCCTGCGCATACAGGCTTTCCAGGCGGGTGTCGCCGTTGAAGCTTGACATCGCCGCACCGGCCGCGCCGCCTTGCCAGTCGCTTGTGCCGGACACCAGCGTGCGCAGACGGAAGCTGTCGCGCTGCACGCCGATGTCGACGATATGGCGGTTGTCGGCATACGGCCGCCAGATGCCCTTGGCCGCCAGGGTGCTCCAGCCGGTGCCGCTCATGTCGGTGAGGGTGCCGGACGCATTGGCGAACGACGTCGGCGTGCGCACCAGGTCCTTGCGGTAGTCGTAGTTGCTGAGCGCGAGCTCCCAGTCCCATATGCCCTTGGTATGGCTTTTTAGCGACAGGCCCTGCATCCAGTGTTCCAGTTCGCCGGTGGCGGGCGCAAAGTCGGCCGGCGTCAGCGTGTACTGGCGGCCGCCGATATTGACCGTGCCGCTGCTGATGGTGTTGCCGGCGGCGTCGCGCAGATAGGACGCGACGTCGCGGTGGGCATCGTTCTTCCACCAGCCCAGCGTGTAGCTGGCGCGGATCGACGGCGTCAGGTCGTAGGCCAGCTTGATCTTGGCGTGGCCCTGCACGGTGTGGATCTGGTTGGTGTCGCCGAGGATCAGCCAGTCGGCATTTGCAGGATTCTTGTCGGCGATGGCGCCGGTCACCGGCACGCCGCCCTTGCCGGGCACGCCCGCGCTGACCAGCTTATTGGCGAAGGTGATCGGCTGGCTGTCGTTGTCCAGGCGATTCAAGCTGACCCACCACGACAGGTCGCCCGTCTTGTTGCCGACCGAGAGGCTGCCCTGGCGGCCGCCGTAGGTGTGATCATTGCCGTACTGTTTGAATCCCTGGCTGAAGCCGGACAGGCGGCCATGCACCTCCAGGCTGGTCGGCATGCGGGTCAGATAATCGACCACGGCGCCGGCCGAGTTGCCGGGATAGGCCGCCGAGAAGGGACCGTACAGCACATCGACGCGCTCGATTTCGTCGGGCGCCACCATGCCCCAGCGCGGCGTGAAGGTGGCGCCGTTGCCCAGCAGGTTGGAGAGCAGGATGCCGTCGGCATACACCAGCGAACGCGCGCTGTTGCCGGTGCCGGAGGCGCGGCTGGCCAGCACGGCGTGATCGTAGTCGCCGATGTAGCGCTTGCGCACGTTCAGGCTGGGGAAGTATTTGAGCGCGTCCTCGGCGTCGGCGGCGTTGATGCTTTGCTCGATCTGGGCGGCGGTGATGCCCTCGATGGTGGTCGGGATCTGGGTCGGCAGCGAGGTCGGACGGCCGCCGGTAATGGTGACCATGGCCATGGCGGCATCGGCCGGCTGGCCGTCAGAGGCCCAGGCTTGTTGAACGATGAGGGTCAGCAGTGCCACTCGCAGGGCACGCGATTTGGTAAACATAGTCATTCCTTTGCATGTTGATGGAGGTGGATCGCGTATCAAACATGCGCAGGCGGTCCGCGCGGACTGGATTTGGTGCTGAAAACCCCCGCCGCCGCGACCACGCGCGCCGCAACGGTCTCGATGGCGCGGGCGGCGGCCGGCAGCACGCAGGCATGGAACCCCGGCGGCAGCGCGCTCAAGCCCGGATGGCAGACGCATACCTTGCAGCAGGCGTGGTCCGGCATGGCGCCATCGGCCGGGCGGTGGCCGGCGGACGGCTCACCGGGCTGCATGGCCATCGGCATGCCGGCGCCGTGGCACATCTGCATGCCCGCCATGGAGCCCATGGTGTTGTCCATCACCCCCGCGCGCGCGAATGCAATGATCGCCATGACGGCAATCATGAACATCACGAGACGGTGGCGCAGACGCTGGCTCATGATCAGCGCAGGTGACGCCAGACGATGCCGGGGAAGGCCAGCACGGCGAACAGCGCGGCGGTGATGGCCCACACTTCCCAGTTGCGGCCGGCGGCGCCGCCCAGCAGGCTGGCGGCGGTCATCCACAGCGCGTAGCCGGCCAGCCAGCCGGCGAAGTCGTTCGCCGCCGGGTGCCAGCGGCGCACCATGGTCAGCCGCAGGAAGGGCAGATTGGCCAGCACGCAGGCCAGCATCAGGATCAGGGTGTTCATCACAGGCTGCCGTAGGAGTGGAGACCGGACAGGAACATGTTCACGCCCAGGAAGGCGAACAGCGTGATGCCGAAGCCGACCAGCGACCACCAGGCCAGCAGCGCGCCGCGCACGTTCTTCACCAGCCGCGTGTGCAGCCAGGCGGCGTAGTTGAGCCAGACGATCAGCGCCCATGTCTCTTTCGGGTCCCACGACCAGTAGCCGCCCCAGGCTTCGGCCGCCCACAGCGCGCCGAGGATGGTGGCGATGGTGAAGAACACGAAGCCGAGCGCGATGGCCTTGTACGACAGCTCGTCCAGCCACGCGCGGCTGGGCAGGCGGCTGGCGAAGAAGGGTTTGTCGGCCAGCAGCCAGGCGGCGCCGAACATGGCGGCCATCGAGAACGCGCCGTAGCCGATGAAATTGGCCGGCACGTGGACTTTCATCCAGTACGATTTCAGCGCCGGGATCAGCGGCTGGATTTCATGCGCGCCCATGCCGTACTTGAACATGAAGACCACGGCGGCGCTGACCAGCGTCATGGCGAACAGGCCCAGTTGGCGGCTGCCGAAATGGGCTTCGAGGTGCAGGTACAGCATGGTCGTCAGGAAGGCGAACAGCACGAACACTTCGTACAGGTTGGAGACGGGGATGTGGCCGATGTCGGGTCCCATCAGGTAGGACTCGTGCCAGCGCACCAGCAGGCCGGCGAGGCCGAACAGGCTGCCGGTCCATGCGGCGCGGGTGCCGAGCCGCAGCCAGCCGGACGCGCGGCGCAGCCAGCCCAGCGCGTATAGCACGGTGGCGGCCCAGTAGCCGAGGCCCATCCACATGATGGCCGTCTGGCTGGACAGGAAGTATTTGAGCAGGAACACGTGATCGGCCGCTTCCAGCTGGCGGTGGTACAAGGCGATGGCGGCCAGCGCCATCGCTCCGGCACCAAGCGTCAACGGCTGCAGCGCGGTCCAGGCCAGCGCCATCGCGCCCAGGCCAATGGCGCTGGCGATCAGGATGGCGGTGTCGAACATGTCCATGGCGGACTGGTAGCGCAGCAGCGCGTAGCAGGTGGCGCCGCCGAGCAGCGCCAGGAAAATGCCGCCGCGGATCAGGCCTGGCCTGGGTGTGCGGGCTGTAATGAGTCGGGTGGAATACGCAAGCATAGGGTTACCTCATGGAGTGGGAGCGCCGGCCAGCTGCGCGATGGCGCCGGCGTGGCGGTCGAATTCGGTCCTCAGGGCCGGGGTATTGCGGTTGGCGCTGAACGCCAGCAGCAGTTTGCCGCCCGCGCTGTACAGCCAGATGCGGCGCTCGCGGACGAAGTACATGGCGATCACGCCCAGTGCCAGCAGGGCGCTGCCCAGGTAGACCAGCGCGGCGCCGGGGGCGTGCGTGACTTGCAGGCCGGTGGCGTTGACCTGGTCGTAGGTTTCGAAGGTGAACAGGGCTGGCAGCTGCATGTTCACCGCGTCGTCGTAGGCGTTGAGGACGTCGTGCACCATGCGCGGGCTGAGTTCCGGCGCCAGCAGCGCTGCCGAGCGCTCCAGCAGTTGGTGGTAGAGTTGGGCGGCTTTCAGCGCCTCCTCGTCATTGCCGCGCAGGCGCGACATTTCGGTCAGTGCGCGGTAGCCTTTGTGATGGAAGGCTTCCATCAGCGCGGCGGCGGTGGCGCTCAGCGTCGCGGCCAGCCGCGGATCGGTCACGCGTTCCGCCGTCTGGCGCGCGGCGCGGGCGCGTTGCTGCGGATCGGCCAGCGCCGCCACCAGATGCTGGTAGCCGGCGATCGTGCCGGCGACGTCATTGCCGGTATCGCTGTCCACGGGAATGCGCAGGTAGCGCATGCCGTCCTCGCCGGCGGCGCGGTGGCCGACTACGCGGTAGCGGGCGCCGTCGATCTCGATCGCACGCTGGTAGACCAGCCATTCGTCCGACTGGCCCTGCTGATCGCGCAGCCGGAAGGCCACCGAAGGGCCGACGTCGCGGGTGCGGTCGCCGGGTTGGCCTCGCGAGTTCCAGTTGCGCGCGGCCGTGCCATCCTTGTCGAATACGTTGATCACGCGCAGTTCCGCGAATTCCAGCGTGGCGGGAGCGCCGTTCAGCAGCAGCGGCGTGCCTGCGCCGATCACGCCGCCGATCTGCTGCGTGACCGCGCCGTCCATGCGCAGCGTCACCTTGCTGCCGCCGTCGGCGAAGCCGGACTGGAACAGCGTGACGCCGCGATAGGTGTAGGGATGGTTGACCTGCAGCGTCACCGGCACCACCTTGGCGCCATCGATGATTTCGATGTCGCTGGTGAAGTCCTTGGGCTGGCCGTTGGCGTAATGGGCGATGGCGAATTTCTTCAGCCGTACGGCGAATGGAATCGGCTGCTGGATGATCTGGTCGCCGTCCTGGATCTGGCCTTGGCTGCTGGTTTCGCCTTCCGGTATCGTCATGCTGGCGCGATAGGAGATGCGGCCGTCCACCAGGCCGCCGACGCAGATCAGGACCATGGCGCCGTGTACCAGCAGGTATCCGAGCCGCCGCGCGCCGCCGGCGCGGGCGGCCAGCAGCGAGCCGCCGCTGGTGTTGACATGCTTGTAGCGAAAGCCCTGAGCGGTGAGGTAGGAGGCCAGGCCGGCGCGACTGGCGTCGTGTGCGCGGAGCTCGAACTCGGTGTGGAATTCCAGGTTGCGCAGGCTGGCGATGCTTTTGTTTTCGCGGTAGCTGCGCATGTCGCGCACCATGGACGGTGCGTTCTGCCACAGGCACAGTGCGGTGGAACTGGCCATGAAGGTCAACAGGGTGTAGAACCACCAGGCGTGATAAATGTCGGTCAGACCGCAGAGGGTGAAGAACGAAGCCCAGAATTCGCCGTAGCGGCTGACGTACACCACGGCCGGCTGGTTCTGTTCCAAAATGGAGCCAATGGTGGACGCGACGCCCACCACCGCCAGGATGGCGATGGCGAAGCGCATCGAGCGCAGGAGGCTAAGCAATACTTTCATGCGGCGCTCCCTTCGGACGGCACGGCGGCCGATACCGCGCCACGCGGACGCAGCGCCAGCCAGTAGGCGGCCGGGATCACGAGCAACGAGAACAGCGGGGCGGTGACCATGCCGCCGATGAGCGGGGCGGCGATGCGCTGCATGACGTCCGCGCCGGCTTCGTCGGACAGCATCACCGGCAGCAGGCCGCCGAGGATAACGGCCACCGTCATGGCCTTGGGCCGCAGGCGCAGCAGGGCGCCGGCCAGGATCGCGCCGTAGGCGTCGTGCGGCCGCTCTTCGATGGCATGATCGAGGTACAGCAGCATGACGATGCCAAATTCGGTGGCCACGCCGGCCAGCGCGATCAGACCGATCACCACCGCCACCGACAGCTGATAGCCCAGCAGCCAGGTCAGCCAGAAGCCGCCGATCACCGAGAACGGCAGGCAGGCCAGCACCAGCGCCACCTTGCGCAGATCGCGGAAGTGCAGGTACAGCAGCCCGGCCACCAGCAGCAGCGTCATGACGATGGCGCTCCACAGCCGCGCCTTGCCTTCCCTGAAGTTGATGTACTGTCCTTGCCAGGCCAGCGTGTAGCCCGGCTCCAGCTGCAAGCCGCGTTCCAGCGCCTGCTCTGCCATTTCCAGGTAGCCACCGGCATCGGCGCCGGCGATGTCGACATACACGTAGACCACCGGCCGCGCGTTGTCGCTCTTGATTTCGGTCGGGCCGTCGGCAATGCGCAACCGCGCCACTTCGCGCAGCGGTACAATGGCGCCACCGGCGGCTTTCAGGCGGATTTCCTCGAGCGACTCCAGGCCATTGCGGTCGCCTTGCGGGAAGCGCAGCGTGACCGGATAGCGTTCGCGCCCGGAGACGATGGTGGTGATGCTTTCGCCGCCCACAGCCATCTGCACCGCGCGCTGAATCTCCGCCACAGACAGGCCATAGATCGCGGCCTGTTCACGCAGCACCTCCACATCGATGTAGCGGCCGGACTGGGCGCGGTCGGCGAACACCGAACGGGTGCCCGGCACGGCGCGCAGCAGCGCTTCCACCTGCGCCGCCTGGCGGTCGAGCTGCGCCAGATCGGGACCGGTGATCTTGACCCCCAGCGCGCTGCGCACGCCGGTGGACAGCATGTCGATGCGGGTCTTGATCGGATAGCCCCAGGAATTGGTCATGCCGGCCAGCCGCACTGTTTCATCGAGCCTGGCGATCAGCTCCGCGTTGCTTTTGGCCGAACCCTGCGGCCACTCGGCGCGCGGCTTGAGCATGATGGTGGTTTCGAACATCGACAACGGCGCCGGATCGGTCGCGGTATCGGCGCGGCCGGCCTTGCCGAACACGCGCGCCACTTCCGGCATGGCGGCGATCAGGGCGTCGGTGCGCCGCAGCAGATCGGCCGCTTCGGCGGCGGAGACGGCGGGCATGGTGGTCGGCATGTACAGCAGGTCGCCCTCGTCGAGCGGCGGCATGAATTCGCTGCCGATGCGCTGTAGCGGCACGACCGTGCTGGCCAGAAGCAGCGCCGCCAGGGCGATGGTGGTGCGTGGACGCGCCAGGGCGGCATGCAGCAAGGGCTGATAGACGCGCTTGAGCGCGCGGTTGACCGGATTGGCCGATTCCGGTTTCAGCTTGCCCTTGATGGCGTAACCCATCAGCACCGGCGTCAGCGTGATCGCCAGCATGGCGGCTGCGGCCATGGCGTAGGTCTTGGTGTAGGCCAGCGGCGCGAACAGGCGCGCCTCCTGGCCATCCAGCGTCAGCACCGGCAGGAAGGACACGGTGATGATCAGCAGCGAGAAGAACAGCGCGGGACCGACTTCGGTGGCGGCTTTGCGTACGAGCGGCCAGATGTCCTGCGTCTCGCCGTGCTGCTCCAGGTGGCGGTGCATGTTTTCGATCATGACGATGGCCGCGTCGACCATGGCGCCGACGGCGATCGCGATGCCGCCCAGCGACATGATGTTGGCCGATACGCCCTGCGCGCGCATGATCCACAACGCCGCTAATATACCCAGCGGCAGAGTGACGATGGCCACCAGCGCCGAGCGCAGGCGGAACAGGAATACGCCGCAGATCAACGCCACCGCGATGGATTCTTCCAGCAGCTTGCTGCGCAGTGTGTGCACGGCGCGCTCGATCAGCGAAGAGCGGTCGTAGGTGGTGACGATTTCCACGTCGGGCGGCAAGGATTTCTGCAACTGCGCCAGGCGCTGCTTGACGCCGGCGATGGTGCTCATGGCGTTCTCGCCGTGACGCATGACGATGATGCCGCCCGTGACGTCGCCTTTGCCGTTCAGGTCCGCCAGTCCGCGCCGCAGCTGCGGGCCGGTACTGACGTTGGCCAGCTGCTTCAGGCGCAGCACGCCGTTCTCGGTGGTGATGGGGATATCGTCGAAATCGGCCGGCTTTTTCAGGTAGCCGTCGGCGCGCAGCAGGTATTCGGCGCGCGACATGTTCAGCGGCGCGCCGCCGCCGGCGCGGTTGGCGTCGGTGATGGCTTGCGCCAGCTGGTCCATGGTCACGCCGTGCGCGGCCAGGCGGGCCGGATCGGCTTCGACCTGGAACTGCCGCCCCATGCCGCCCAGCGTGGCCACTTCCGCCACGCCAGGCACCGATTGCAATTCCAGCTTCAGATAGAAGTCCTGCAGTGCGCGCAGGCGGGCCGGATCGGTCTTGCCGCTCTTGTCGACCAACGCGTATTCATACACCCAGCCGACGCCTGACGCGTCCGGGCCGAGCGTCGGCACGGCGCCGGCCGGCAGGCGGCCGCTGGCCTGACTCAGGGTTTCGAGGATGCGCGAGCGCGCCCAGTAAAGATCGGTGCCGTCCTTGAAGATTACGTAGACATAGGATTCGCCGAACATGGAAAAGCCGCGCACCGCGCGTGCGCCCGGCACTGCCAGCAGCGAAGCCGCCAGCGGATAGGTCAGCTGATCCTCGACCAGTTGCGGCGCCTGGCCCGGCAGGTCGGTGCGCACGATCACCTGCACGTCGGACAGGTCGGGCAGGGCGTCCAGCTTGAGGCGCGTCAGCGATTCCAGGCCGCCGATCAGCAGCAGCAGGCACGCGGCCAGCACCAGCAGCCGGTTACGGATGGACCAGTCGATGACGCGGGCGATCATTACTTCATCTCCGTCATCAGACTGGCCTGGGCGGGCGCCTGCATGGCTGCGGCGCCGTCCAGCAGAAATTGACCGTTGACGGCGACGCGGTCGCCTTCCTTCAGGCCGTGGGTGATGGCGACCAGCTCGTCGGTCTGCAGGCCGGTCTGCACCTGCACGCGGCGGAAGTGGTCATTCGCCTCGGCGGCCACGACGAAGTCGCCGCGGCCGGTGCGGATCACGGCATCGCGCGGCACCGCCAGGCCGCGCTGGTGGCCGGATTGGATTTCGACTTCGGCAAAGGCGCCGGGACGGAAGGCGCCGCGTGGATTGGCCAGCGCCAGGCGCAGCTTGGCAGTGCGGGTCTGTGGGTCGATCTGCAGCGTGGACAGATCGACGCGCGCACGCTGCACCGCGCTCTTGTCCAAGCCGGAGCGGAACTGCACGCTGTCGCCGTTGCGCAGCCACTCCAGCTGATCGGGGAACAGTGAGATTTCGGCCCAAACGGTGGCATAGTCGGCATAGGCCAGAATCTGCTGCATGGGATTGACGTAACTGCCTTCGTGCGAGCCGAGCTGGGTCACGACACCGTCGCGCGCGGCGCGCACCGGCACGGTATCGATGACGCGGCGGGTCTTCTCGATCTGGTCCACCAGGTCGGCGCCCAGATCGGCCGCCAGCAGTCTGTCGCGGGCGCGGAACTTTTCCTTCGACAGGCTGCCGACCATGGCGGCGTTGGAACTCACCACGGTCATGCTGTCGCCGCCCAACAGGCCGTCCTTGCGCGACAGCAGATCGATGTATTCACGCTGGCGCTGTTGCAGCTCCGGCGAGTAGATCTCGTACAGCACCTGGCCGCGCCGCACTGGCTGGCCGATGCCTTGCACGTGCACCTTGCGCAGCCAGCCTTCGACTTTCGGGTTGACGGCGATGGTGGTGCTTTCGTCGGCGGCCAGGGTGGCGTAGGCGCGCACGCTGCGGCGCATGTCTGTCACCGTGGCGGCGGCCAGCTGCACGCCCATGCGCTGCTGGGTGGCGCTGTCGACGTGGATGGCGGCGCCGGTCGCCGGCTCGTCCTGCCGATGATGGTCGTGCTGGTGCTGGTGCTCGTGCGCGGCGGGCGCGGCAACGGTGCCCTGCATCCTGACCAGATTCATATTGCAGATGGGGCAGGTGCCCGGATGGTCCTGCACCACTTGCGGATGCATGGAGCAGGTGTAGCGGGCCTGCGAGACGTCCATGGGCGGCACGGCGGGCCTGGCGCGGCTGCCGCCATATTGGTAGCCCAGCAGCGTGACCGCCGCCAGCGTCAGGCCTGCGCCTGCCAAAAATCCTCGTCGTTGTATGCCCATGATGACCTCTCTTGTTGATGTTCTTTGAAAATGGCGGGCCGTGGCCCGCCATGGGGGCGCTTAGCGCACCAGGATGTTTTCGCCGCGGCCCATTTTCGGGTCGGCGTCCTTGGTGTATTGCAGGATGGCGATGGCGCCGCTCAGCGCCTGGCGCAGCGAGTGCGAGACCAGCGCGTTGGCGCCTTCCACCGGCGAGATGATGTCGAAGCTGGCGGCATCGCCAGGACCGACCACATAGCTCTGCAGGCCGTTCAGCTGGTTCTTCGGATTGCCGCTCGGGTAGACCTTGTCCCAGATGCCCGCGATGGCGTGGAACGAAGAGAACTCGTTGACGCCGGCATTGACGAAGTAGATGCGTACACGCTCGCCCGGCTTGGCCTGCAGCATGCGGGTGGCGGCCGGATCATGCACCGGGTCGTACTTGAAGATGCCGCCGTTGAACATCACGTTGGTCCACTTGTTGGCCATCATGTCGGCCTGGTTGTCCGGATTGGCGTACAGCTCCGACTGGATCAGCACATACTCGCGGTCCGCCTTCGGCATGGCCGACTTGTCCTTCGGATCGACGATGATGGCGCCATACATGCCGCGCGCGATGTGCTGGATCATCGGATCGGCGCCGCAGTGGTAGAAGAAGATGCCTGGGTAGTCGGCCTTGAATGTGTAGCTGCCTTTCTCGCCCGGCTTGACCTGCTCGAAGTCCTTGACCACGTCAACGCGCGCGGCGTGGAAGTCGACCGAGTGCGAGTTCTTGCTGGACTTGTCGTTGGTCAGGGTGAATTCGACCACGTCGCCTTCTTCCACGTGGATCACCGGACCGGGAACCATGCCTTCATAGGTCCACGAGCGGTACATGGTGCCCTTGTTGTCGATCGCGGTTTCGACTTCCTTGGCGGTCAGGTTGATCTTCACGGTCTTGGCCTGGACGGCGGCGGAACCCAGCAGCGCCAGGGCGACTGCGATGCTCATGCTCAGTTTTTTCATTTGCTTTCCTTATTGTTGATGTACGCGGTCTGTTATTTCGCGGTGGTCTTGCTGACCACGCGCAGGTAGGCGACCAGCTCCTTGATCTCGTCGTCGTTCAGTACTCCTTCCCATTTAGGCATTAATACGGATTTGCTCACCGCCAGGCCGCCGCCCTTGATCGCCTTGAACAGCGTCTCGTCGGGCGTGTCGCCCATGGCCTTGGTGTCGGTGTGGTCGCGCGGCTTGACCGCCATGTTGGCGCTGTTGATGCCGTTGCCGTCGCGGTTGACGCCGTGGCACTGCACGCAGTAGGTGTTGTACAGCTTGACCGCGTGCGCCTCGTCGGCGCGCGCCGCGTCCATCGAGCACACCGCGATGCCCAGCGCCACCAGCGCATACAAGTGATTCAGAGAGAACTTCATTATTTTTTCTCCTTCAGGGTGCTGATGTAGGAGGTCAGCTTCTGCAGGTCGGCTTCCGTCAGGCCCAGCGACGGCATCCAGGTATGCGCGTCGAACTTTTGCGGGTTGCTGATGTAGGCGTGCACGAAGTCAGGCTGCAAACGGTCGCCGGCGCTGTACATCTCCGGACCGGAGGTCGGCTTGTCGCCGGCCTTGGCGGTATGGCAGGAGGTGCAGCCGCGCAGCTTGGAGAACAGCATCGAGGCCATCGGGCCGCCGGCTTCGTTCTTGAACGCGCCCGGCGTCACCAGCCCGTCGACCTTGAGCGCCATCAGCAGGTCGGCCGCGGTGGCGGCATCGGCGGCGGACAACTTGGGGTGGGCCGGCACCTGGGCCGCGTCGATCACGTCGGCGGTCTTGTCGGCCGACGGCTTGACGGCCTTGGCGTACATCACGCCGCCGGCACGCAGGGTGGTCGGGTTCTGCAGCCAGCTGACCAGCCAGGGCTTGTTGAACTTGTTGCCGGCGTAGTACAGGTCAGGTCCCTTGCGTTCCCACAGCCGCTCCAGCGAGGCATTGGCCGGCTTGGTGATCGCGTGGCAGGCCACGCACTGCTGGCTGAGCAGGTCGGCCGCCTGCGCGGCGCCTGCCTCCAGCCCGGCCGCGCCCAGCGCGGCCAGCGTGGCGATCAGTATTCTCAATCGCATTTTCAACTCCTACGTTATTGGACAGCCTGGCCCTTGAAGCCGTCGTTGGTGTAAATACCCGGGCCTTTTTTGAGCGATTCCTCGTAATAGAAATTCGGCTCAAATTTCTTGTTCTTCCAGTCGTAGAAGTCGTCCGGCTTGATCTCGTTGTATTCGAGGACGCTCATGATGCCGCCCATCGGACGGTCGCCGTTCATCACGTGCGAGTCGACGTGGTCGTGGATCATCCAGCGGCCCGGATTGTCGGCGGTGAAGATCACGTCATAGCGTTCGCCCGGAGCGATGGCGATGGTGTCGGCCTTGTACGGCGCCGGCAGCGGGAAGCCATCCTTGAACGCCACCGTCATGACGTGGCCGTGCAGGTGCACGCTGTGCACCAGGTCGCCGGCGCCGATCAGGCGCAGGCGCACCACGTCGCCCTTGTTGACGCGCAGCGGCTGGTTGTCGGGGAAGGACTTGCCGTTGATGGTGAAGAAGTCGAATTTGTCGCCCGGCAGGCCGCCGAAGCCCGGCTTGTCGGCCCACTTGGAATCCCAGTCCGACAACATCATGATGAATTCCTTGGTGACGGTCTTTTCCAGCGCGGTCGGCTTTTTCGGACGCACGATGAACGGCCCCCACATGCCGCGCAGGACCACGTGCTCGTTGACGTTGACGTGGCAGTGGTACCACATGGTGCCGGACGGTTCGGCGGTGAATTTGTAGGTGAAGCTTTCGCCCGGCTGGATCGCCGGCTGGGTGGTGCCGGCGATGCCGTCCATCTTCCAGGTGCCTTTTTGCAGCATGCCGTGCCAGTGGATGGAATGCGGCAGGGCGGTCACGTTGTTGACGTTGACCTCGATCTGGTCGCCTTCGTCGACGTAGAACAAGGGGCCGGGCACCTGGCCGGAGAAGGCGAAGGTGTGGTACTGCTGTTTTTCCACCAGGGTGATTTTGGTGTCTTCAATATTCATGTCGTACTTGCGCACGGCGGCTGCCGCTTCGGACGAGAGCAGGGCGGTGGCGGCGCACATGGCGGCCAGCGCGGCGAATCTGCGGAAGGTAACAAGGGGCTGTTTCATCGGAACTCCTATAACTAGCATGTGAAATACATCTTTAAGGGTTTTAAAAATGGCCTCACGGCCGCGTTAACTCATCCTTAATGAGGTATATGGTATACATGTTTAAACTGCTGCGCAAGCGGAAAATTTGCCGATTCGCAATATCCCGGACAGCGCGCAGGGGCATTGCCGGTCCCGCGTTGACGCCGGAATTTAATTGATGTAGTTTAGATGTATCTTTTAGCCGCCACCATCATGCGCCTTACCACTTTTACCGATTACAGTCTGCGCACCCTGCTGCACCTGGGGATGCACCGCGACCGCCTGGTGACCATCCAGGACATCGCCGAAGCGCACGGCATCTCGCGCAACCACCTGATGAAGGTCGTGTATCAGCTGGGCGTGGCCGGTTACATCGACACCGTGCGCGGCCGCAACGGCGGGCTGCGCCTGAAGATGGAGCCATCCGAGATCAATCTCGGCGCGGTGGTGCGCGCCACCGAGACCGACTTCCATATCGCCGAATGCTTCGGCGGCGGGCACTCGACCTGTCCGCTGTTGGCCGACTGCCGGCTGAAGAACGCGCTGGGCGCGGCGGCGGCGGCCTTCCTGGCCACGCTTGATATGCAGACCCTGGCGACGCTGCTGCCGGCCAAACCCTCGGCTTCAACCGCGCCGCTTCCCCTCAAGTTCCAGCGTCTGCCGGCCGCCGCGTAGCCGGTTGGCGGCGGCCGCCGCATCAGCCGTCGCGGCCATCCACGCGCGCGGCGCTCAGGAACGGGCCGTAAATCGCCAGATACAGGCCGAAAGCCGCGCTCCAGCCAGCGCCGGCGACCAGCAGCAGCACGGTACGCCAGCTGTCCGGCGCCAGATTCGCCAGCACGCGCGCGGTGGCGGCGGCCTGCACGGCCAGGAAGATCCACTGCTCGTGATGCTCGGCGCGCATCGGCCGTCCGGTGTGGCCGATCGCGGTGCGCGTCACCATCCCCAGTATCAGGCTGGACATGCCGCCGACGGCGATCGCGTGCATCGCGGTGCTGGCGCTGCCGCTGCCCAGCAGGGCGACCGCCAGCAGCAGGTAGCCGCCGCCTATCCACGCGTATGCCAGATGCAGTATCCACAGCAGCGGGTAGCGCGCGGTGCGCTGCGGCGACCAGAATCCCAGCCGCGCCAGCTGCACCGCGCCCGCCGCTGCCGCCAGTGTCGCCGATGGCAGCGCGGGCAGTCCGGCGACCCAGGCCGCGCTGGCGCCGACCATCAGCGCGATGCCGGCGCGGTCCAGCCACGCATAGCTGCGCGGCGCGCTGCCGGGCGCCATGTTGGCGGTGAAGCCGGGGATCACGCGGCCGCCCATCACGCTGGACAGCACGGCCAGCACCAGCACGGCCGCTTCGACGGCGCTGATCGAAGGCCAGGACCACCAGCCCAGCAGATTGGCGTGGAAGGCCAGATTGGCCAGTGCCAGCAGCATCAGCAGGCCGGTCAGCGGCAGGTTGCGGCGTTTGCCGCTGCGCCACAGCAGGCGCACCAGCGGCGCGGTGGCGGCCGGAACGAACAGCAGGTCGAGCAACGCGTTCAGGGCGGTATGCGGCAATAGCATGGCCGCGCGACCCAGCAGCCACAATGCCGCCAGCCCGGCCAGCGGCCAGCCGCGCGGGGTCCACTGGCCGGTCCAGTTGCGTGCGGCCGTGTACAGGAAGCCGACCACCACGGCGGCGGCAAAGCCGAACACCATCTCGTGCATGTGCCACAGCAGATTCAGTTGCGGCGCGACGGCGGCGGGATGGGCATAGGCGCCCAGCCACAGCGGAATGCTCAACGTGGCGAACAGCGCCGCCAGCAGATAAAAGGGGCGGAATCCCAGGCGCAGCAGGGGCGGCAGATGCGGCGTGTCCGCGGCGGGGGAGGAGATCGGCGTCAGCATGGCAAGCCTCGCATAAAGATATATTTAATATGCTACATTAAGGCCGCCAACTTGTGTACGCCATAGACAAAAATAATCAGGCTTCGATGCCGGCCAGGACTTTCTTCAACAGGCGTTCGAGTTCGGCATGTTCATCGGCCTCCAGCCGCGAGGTCTGTTGCAGCACCAGGGCGGACATGGCCGGCAGCAGGCTTTCCAGCGTGCGTATGCCTTCCGCCGTCAGCGACAGGTAGACTACGCGGCGGTCGCTGCCGCCGTCGGCGCGCGCGATCAGGCCGCGCGCGACCAGGCCGTTGGTGAGGCGGGTGACGTTGGCCGACTTTTCGCCGGCGGCGTCGGCCAGCGCGCTGGCGGTCAGCTTGCGGTCCGGCGTCCCGTACAACATCATCAGCGCGTTGTACTCGGGCAGGGCCAGGTCCCACTGGCGCAGCGAGGCGTTGGCCTGGTCCTGGATGGCTTTTTGCACGTGGCGGATCAGGCGGCTCAGCAGGGCCTTGTGCGCCGGGAAGGCGGGATAATGCTCGGCAGTCACCGCCAGACGCTGTTCGGTGGGGGAAAACGACGATTGCTGTTCCATGGATCACGCGATTAATCTGCAGAAACCGCCATGATAACGGCAAAGCTATTTTAAGCTACCATAATCGATTCCATTCGTCGCGCAGTCGCGCAGGGTGCCGCGCAGGAACAGCCGCAGACCGCGCTCGATCTGGCGATCCTGTGCGGCCGGCGTCAGTGCACAGCCGGCGGCGGTGTGGCCGGCCAGGCAGTGGAAGAAATGTGCGCACAAGTCCTGCGCGGTGAGGCCGGCGTCGAACAGGGCTCGCGCGTTGGCCTGCCCGAACAGTGCCTCCAGCCGCGCGGCCAGTTGACCCGGACCGGCCGCGTGCCACGCTGCGCGCGCCGCGGCGTCGCCGTCGGCCGTGACAATGGCCTGCAGCCGCATCACGCGTTCATCGCGCACGCGCCGCGTGAGATGGCCGGCATACAGTTCCAGTTGCCGCTGCATGTCGGCGCACGCTGGCAGGGCTTCCAGCTGCCGCTGGTGACGCTGTTGTTCGGCCGCGATCAGCGCCATCAGCAGGCCAGGCTTGCCGCCGAACTTGACGTAGATGGTGCGCACCGCGACGTGGGCTGCGGCGGCAATCGCCGCCAGCGATACCTGCGCATAGCCGTGCCGGATGAACAGGTCCAGTGCGACGACAAGCAAATCGTCCCGGCGCGCAGCCAGGGTGCCGCGCGCCGGACGGCCTGGATGACGTGGCCTTTCCATGTCAGTGCGCGGCCGAGGCGGCGTCCGATGCCTGACCGTGAACCGGCTTGGTCAGCCAGATCAGAGGGATGATGGCAATGAAGATCACGCTCGATATCCAGAATACGTCGTTCAGCCCGAGCATGGCCGCTTGCGCCACCACGCTCTGCTCGAAGCGGGCGTAGGCCTGCTGCGGATTCAGGTGCAGTACGGTTTGCAGCTGTTGCAGGCTGTCGCTGAAGGCAGGGTTGTTGACGTGGGCCTGATCCATCAGCCTGGCGTGGTGCAGGATGGAGCGGTTGTTCCAGGTGGTGCTGGCGATCGCCGTCGCGGCCGCGCCGAAGAACACGCGCGCGAAGTTGGACAGGCCGGCGGCGGCCGGGATTTTTTCCGGCGGCAGGCCGGACAGGATGATGGCGGTCAGCGGCACGAAGAACAGCGCCATGGGAATCCCCTGCAGCAGGGTGGGCACCACCAGTGTGAACATGTCCACGTCCAGGTAGTAGTGCGAGCGCAGGAAGAACACGATGGCAAAACCGATGAAGGCGCCGGTGCCCAGCACGCGCGCGTCGGAACGCGGCATCAGCCTGGCCATCACGGGCGCCAGCAGCACCGCGAAAATGCCGAGCGGCGCGGTGGCCATGCCGGCGTCCACCGAGCGGTAGCCCAGGTATTGCTGCATCCATTGCGGCAGCAGCACCAGGTTGGCGAAGAACACGCCGTAAGCCACCGAGATGGCCACCGTGCCGCCGAGGAAATTGCGGCCGGCGAACAGGCGCAGGTTGACGATCGGATGGGCGTCGGTGAGTTCCCAGATCACGAAGAAGGCAAAGCTCAGCGCCGCGAACACGGCCAGGCCGACGATCACCGGCGACTGGAACCAGTCCAGGTCCTTGCCCTTGTCCAGCATGATCTGCAGCGACGCCACCCAGGCGATCAGCGACAGCAGACCGACCGCGTCGAACGGCAGCTTGCGCGAGGGCGTGTCGCGGTCGCGATAGATGGCCCAGGTGACGGCGGCGGCGAACAGGCCGACCGGAATGTTGATGTAGAAGATCCAGGCCCACGAATAGCTGTCGGTGATCCAGCCGCCCAGCGCCGGGCCGGCGATCGGTCCGACGGTGGCGGTCATGGCCCACAGCGCCAGCGCCAGACCGCTCTTGGCCTTGGGGTAGGAACTGAGCAGGATGGCTTGCGACAGCGGGATCATGGGACCGGCCACCGCGCCCTGCAGCACGCGCGCGGCCAGCAGGAAGGGCAGGTTGGGCGCCACGCCGCACAGCCAGGACGACAGCACGAACAGCAGGATGGAAATGACGAACAACTTGATCTGTCCCATCCGTTGCGTGAGCCAGCCGGTCAGCGGTATGGCCACCGCGTTGGCGGCGGCGAACAGCGTGATGACCCAGGTGCCTTCGTCCACCGACACGCCGAGGTTGCCCGAGATGGTCGGGATGGCGACGTTGGCGATCGAGGAGTCCAACACGTTCATGAAGGTGGCCAGCGCCACCGCCACGGTGGCCAGCACCAGTTTGCCGCCGCTCAGTGGCGGCGGCGGCGAGGGCGGGGCCGGCTTGGCCGCCGCGGTATCCGGAGTATCCATGGCACGGTTCCTTATTTGGCGACGACGGCCTGGTTGCGGGCGATGATGGCGTCGATTTCGGCGTCCGCTTCCTTGCCGTAGTTGTCGAATACCGAGGTCTGGAAGCTGGTGGTCTGCGCCGCGCCGAGCTGCGAGCCCTTGCGGTCATGGGTGTCGACTTCTACCGCCATCGACAGGCCGAGGCGCAGCGGGTGGTCGCGCAGTTCCTGCGGATCGAGCGCGATGCGCACCGGCAGGCGCTGCACCACCTTGATCCAGTTGCCGGTGGCGTTCTGCGCCGGCAGCACGGCGAAGGCGCTGCCGGTGCCGGCCGAGAAGCCGATCACCTTGCCGTGATATTCCACATCCTTGCCGTACAAGTCGGCGTGCAAGGACACCGGCTGGCCGATGTGCACCGCTTTCAGCTGGCTTTCCTTGAAGTTGGCATCGACCCAGACCCCGTCCAGCGGCACGATCGCCATCAGCGGCGAGCCGGCGGCCACGCGCTGCCCCAGCTGCACCGAACGCTTGGCGACGTAGCCGGTGACCGGCGCCGGTACATTGGCGCGGGCCGAGGCCAGATAGTCGGCGCGCACGCGCGCGGCGGCGGCCAGCACGTTCGGATGTTCGGCGATCTGCTGCTGCGCGGTCTGGGCGCGGTTGGCGGCCAGCTGCTGCTCGGCGTTGGCCAGCGCCGCCTTGCGTTCCTTGACAGCGTCGCGCGCGTGGCCCAGGTCTTCGGCCGAGACGGCGCCGGCCTGGTCGGCCGCCAGGCGGCGCTTGAGGTCATCCTCGGCGCGCGCCAGTTCCGCCTGGCGCTGGGCGATCTGCGCCTTCAGCACGCCATTGTTGACGTACAGGGTGCTGACCTGCTGCACGGCCTGCGCCAGCGCCGCCTCCGAGCGGCGCAGTTCGATGCTGGTGTCGGCCGTGTCCAGCTTGACCATGCTGTCGCCGCTGCGCACGATCTGGGTGTCGTCGGCATTGATGCCGATCACGGTGCCGGCGATCTGCGCGTTCAGCTGCACCAGGTTGCCGTTGACGTAGGCATCGTCGGTTCCCTCGTAATACTGCGAGACGTTGTAGTAATAGGCGCCCCAGATGGCGGCGGCCAGAATGGTGATGCCGCCCAGCGCGATCAGCGCGGTTTTGCGCTTGTTTTTGGGGGCGGCGGCGTGTTGTTGTTGATCGTTCATAATATTCACCTCGTAGAATTATTTGGATGCGGGGTTGTCGCCGTAGCCGCCGCCCAGCGCGGCCGCCAGGGCGATCTGCTGGTCGCGGCGCGCCATGCGCAGGTTGGCGATGGTCTGTTCGGCGGCGATGGCGCCGACCCGCGCCTGCAGCAGGTTTTGCTGGGTGTTCAGGCCGGCCTTGTACTGGCTGGCCGCCAGCTGCCAGTTGCGGCGGGCGGCGTCGCTCACGGCCTGGGCGTCCGCCAGCTGCGCTTCGGTGCTGCGCACGCGGGCGATCTGGGTGGCGACGTCGGACAGGGCGCCGACCAGGGTCTGGTTGTAGCCGGCCACCGCCTGGTCGAATTCGGCGTAGCGGCCCTTGAGCTGGGCGCGCAGGGCGCCGCTGTCGAACACCGGCAGGTGCAGCGCCGGCCCGGCCGAGATGGTGCGGCTGGAAGCGTCGAGGAAGCGGCCGAAGCCGAAGGCGTCGAGGCCGATGGCGGCGCCGAGGTTGATGTCCGGATAAAACTCAGCCTTGGCGACCTTGATGTCCGAGGTGGTCGCCTCGACGCGCCAGCGCGCCATGGCGATGTCGGGCCGGCGCGCCACCAGGTCGGCCGGCAGGTTGTCGGGCAGGCGGTCGGCGGCCAGCGCGGTGTGGTTCAGTTGCGGGCGGGCGATGTCGAGGCCACGGTCGGGACCGGCTCCCAGCAGCGCCGCCAGCTGGTAGCGCACGTCGAGGATCTGGCCGTCGAGGGCGGCCAGCGTGGTCTGGCTGGCCGCCAGCGCGCGGCTGGCGTTCTGCGGTTCCACTTCGGTGTCCAGGCCGGAGCGGTGGCGGGCGGCGCTCAGGTCGCGCAACTGGCGGCGCTGGGCGATGTCGTCGCCGGCCAGGTCACGCAGCGCGTACAGGCGCGCCAGCTCGTTGTAGGAGCGGGCGATGGCGGTGCTCAGGGTCAGCTTGACCTTTTCCTTGTCGGCTTCCGCGTACATCAGGCGCGAGACGGCGGCACTTTCGGCCGCGCGGTGCTTGCCCCACACATCCAGTTCATAGGAAGCGCTGAGCACCGCCTTGTTCTCGGTCTGCCAGGAGCCGGCCACCGGAGGCGGCACCAGCGCATTGGCGCTGTACTTCTGGCGCGTGATGCTGGCGTCGAGATTGACCTTGGGGCCGGCGGCGGCATAGGTGCTGTCGCTGACGGCGGCGGCGGCGGCCACGCGGGCCATGGCCTGTTCCAGCGTGGGGCTGTTGCGCAGCGCCTCGGCGATCAGGGCGGACAGCTGGGCGTCGCCATAGCGGCCGGCCCAGTCGGCGGCGGGCCAGTTGCCGTGTTCGTCGGCCAGGGCGCGAGCGGACTGGTAGGCGGCGGGGGCGGCGATGCGGTGCTCGCTGCCGATGCCGTCGAAGCTGGCGCAACCCGGCAGAAGGGCGGCAACCGCCACCGCCAGCAGCACAGCTTTGGGTTTTATCTGATATCGCATAATCTGACTTGTCAGTTAAATGGTTAAAAAAGCGGACCTGTCGCGGTACGATGGCGGCAGATCCGCGTTTCTCAGGCGTCGATGAATTTCAGCAGCAGGCGTTGGAATTCGCGGAACTCGCTGGCGCTGAAATCCTTCAGCCGGGCATTGAGCACATCCGGCGCCCGTTGCGCGATTTTTTCCACCATTTGCTTGCCGTGGCGCGTCAGCTGCAGGTTGACGCTGCGGCGGTCGTCCACGCTGCGGACACGCTGCAGCACCTCCTGCTTTTCCAGCCTGTCCAGCATGCGGGTCATCAGGCCGGTATCGATCTCCAGCATCCTGCTCAATTCGAGCGGGGTGTCGGCCATCTTGCGCCCCAGCGCCATGATGATGCCGAGGTGCTGGTGGTTGATGTCCAGATCGCGTATCGCTGCATCCATTTCCCGCGCCAGCAGGTTGCGCGCCCGCGAGAGCGATAACCCGATGCTGCTGGCCGGATCGTAGTTTTCTGCGTTGTAGTACTTCATGACGTCCTCCGTATGCGCTCAATTTAGCTGATAAGTCAGATACTGTCAAGTTGGATTATACGCGGATGCCTGGCCCGAAATCGTCGTGCTTAGTCCCCAAAGCGATCCACTCGGGAATTCCTTTGCGGACGCAAGGCACCGATACTGAACCTGAGCCGCCCCGCGTTCTCCGGTGCGCCCGGGCGCCGCAGACAGTCATATGCCCAGCAAAGGAAAACATCATGATGAAGCAGAATCGCCAAACCTCTTTTCTCTTCGGAGAAAACGTTCCGTATATCGAAGCGCTGTACGAGTCCTATCTGGCCGACGCCAACAGTGTGTCGGCCGAGTGGCAGCGTTATTTCTCGCTGCTGCGGGCCGTGCCGGCGGTGGACGGCAGCGACAAGGCCGACGTGGGGCACCATGCCGTGATCGACAAGTTTGCCGCGATGGCAAGACGTGGGCATCCGGCGCCGCCCGGTGGAGCGACGGCGTTCGCGCGCAAACAGGTGGCGGTGCAGTCGCTGGTCACGGCCTATCGCATGGTCGGCGCGCGCCAGGCCAATCTGGACCCGCTGCGCTGGAGTCCTCCACAGCCGGTGGCGGAACTGAGTCCCGCCTATTACGGGCTCGATGAGCGTGACATGGGGACGGCGTTCAGCGCGGCTGACACCAGTTTCACCGAAGCCGGCAGCCTGACCCTGAAGCAGCTGACGGCGGCCCTGCACGATACCTATTGCGGCACCATGGCGGCGGAGTTCATGTATCTGGCCGACAGCGCCCAGCGCCAGTGGTGGCAGATGCGGCTGGAATCGGCACGCGGCCGGCCGGCGCTCGGCACCGAACAGCGTCTGCGTCTGTTCGAGCGTCTGACGGCGGCGGAAGGCCTGGAAAAATATCTGCACACGCGCTACACCGGCCAGAAGCGCTTCTCGCTGGAAGGCGGCGAGGCGCTGATCGTGCTGCTCGATCAGATGATCCAGCACGGTGGTGCGCATGGCATCAGGAGCATGGTGCTGGGCATGGCGCACCGCGGTCGCCTGAACGTGCTGGTGAACACGCTGGGCAAGCCGCCGCGCGAGCTGTTCGACGAGTTCGAGGGGCGCACCGCGCATCGGCTGCCGGCCGGCGACGTCAAGTATCACAAGGGCTATAGCGGCAGCGCCATGACTGAGCATGGCGCAATGGAGCTGGTGCTGGCGTTTAATCCTTCGCACCTGGAGATCGTCAATCCGGTGGTACAGGGCATGGCGCGGGCGCGCGCCGAGCAGTTGGGCGGGCTGGAACAGGGCGTGGTGCTGCCGGTCGAGATCCACGGCGATGTGGCGATTTCCGGTCAGGGCATCGTGATGGAGACCATGAATCTCAGCTACACCAAGGGCCATTCGACCGGCGGCACGGTGCATATCGTGGTGAACAACCAGATCGGCTTTACCACCTCCGCGCCGAACGAGACGCGCTCCAGCTTCCATTGCACCGACATCGCCAAATTGATCGAGGCGCCGGTCCTGCATGTGAACGGCGACGATCCGGAGGCGGTGGCGGCGGCCGCGCGGCTGGCGCTCGAGTACCGTGCGACCTTTGGGCGCAGCGTGGTGATCGATCTGGTGTGCTTCCGCCGCCATGGCCATCAGGAGCAGGACACGCCGGGCATCACGCAGCCGCTGATGTACCGCTCGATCGCCGGCCATCCCGGCGCGCGCAGCATTTACGCGCAGAAGCTGGAGGCGGCCGGATTGCTGACCGCGCAGCAGGTAACGGACTACGAGATAGCTTATCGCGACCGGCTGGCGTTGCAGGGTGAGGCCTCGGATGCCGCCGCCAGCGAAGCCATCGCCCATGCGGCCGGCGAGCTCACCGCCCCCGCCGTCACCGGCACCGGCATCGGCACCGGCACCGGCACCACCGGCGACGCTGGCCGCAACAATCTGTCAGCGCCGGGTTTGGAGCAATTGAGCGCCATCGCGCACCAACTGGCGACCGTACCGGAAGGCCATGCGCTGCACCCGCTGGTGGCCAAGGTCATCGCGGCGCGGCGCGAGATGGCGGACGGCGCACGGCCTTTGGACTGGGGCATGGGCGAACATCTGGCCTTCGCCACGCTGCTGGCGCAGGGCGTCGGTGTACGTCTGAGCGGACAGGATTGCGAGCGCGGCACCTTCAGCCACCGTCACGCGGTGCTGAACAACCAGCAGCGCACCGCGCGCGGCGAAGGAAAGTATACGCCGCTGCACCACGTCGCGGCGGAGCAGGGCGCCTTCATCGTCAACAATTCCATCCTGTCTGAAGCGGCGGTGCTGGCCTTTGAATACGGCTACTCCAGCATGCGCGACGACACGCTGGTGATCTGGGAAGCGCAGTTCGGCGACTTCGCCAACGGTGCCCAGGTGGTGATCGACAACTTCATCGCCGCCGCCGAGACCAAGTGGGGCCAGCAGAACGGTGTCACCATGTTCCTGCCGCACGGCCAGGAAGGCCAGGGGCCGGAGCATGCGTCGGCACGGCTGGAACGCTACCTGCAACTCTGCGCGCAGGACAACATCCAGGTTTGCCAGCC
Organism: Duganella callida; assembly: GCF_004614165.1. Taxonomy (GTDB): domain Bacteria; phylum Pseudomonadota; class Gammaproteobacteria; order Burkholderiales; family Burkholderiaceae_D; genus Rugamonas; species Rugamonas callida. Next base: position 26,106 of record NZ_SPVG01000135.1, read on the forward strand.
GACCCTGCCGGCGCAGCTCTACCACCTGCTGCACCGCCAGATGTCGGCCGCGCACCGCCGCCCGCTGGTGGTGATGACGCCAAAATCGCTGCTGCGCCATCCGGAAGCGGTCAGCACGCTGGAGGAACTGGCCGACGGCAGATTCCGGGAGGTGCTGCCGGACAGCGGCGCCGGTGGAGCGGCGGCCGATGCCGCCATCACGCGCGCCATCGTCTGTTCCGGCAAGGTGTATTTCGACCTGGTCGAATACCGCCGCGCGCACGGCCTGCGGGACGTCGCCATCCTGCGCCTGGAGCAGCTCTACCCGTTCCCGGCCGCGGCGCTGGCGACGCAACTGGCGCGCTACGACAATCTGCGCGAACTGGTCTGGTGCCAGGAAGAGGCGCGCAACCAGGGCGCCTGGAAAGCGATCGCCGAAGACCTGCGGGCCGTCCTGCCGCCCGCGGCACGGCTGCGCGACTCCTGCCGCCCTGCCAGCGCCTCCACCGCACCCGGCCACATGTCGCTGCACGTCGAGCAGCAGGCCCGCCTGGTTGCCAACGCCTTTACCGCGCCGGAGGCAGCATGAACCAGCCAACCATGTCGGGCGCCGACATCATCCTGCACGTACTGGCCGACGAGGGCGTCGATACGGTGTTCGGCTACAGCGGCGGTGCCATCCTGCCGACCTATGACGCGGTATTCCGCTACAACGAGGAGCATGAACGGCAGATCAGGATGATTGTGCCGGCCAACGAGCAGGCCGCCGGATTCATGGCGGCGGGCTATGCGCGCGCCAGCGGCAAGGTCGGCGTGTTCATGGTCACATCCGGGCCCGGCGCCACCAATTCGGTGACGCCGATCGCCGACTGCTACGGCGACTCGGTGCCGGTGGTGCTGATCTGCGGCCAGGTGCCGCGCGCCGCCGTCGGCACCGACGCCTTCCAGGAGGCGCCGGTGTTCAACATGATGTCGGCCTGCGCCAAACAGGTATTCCTGATCACCGACCCGGAAAAGCTGGAAGCGACGCTGCGCGCCGCCTTCGAAATCGCCCGCAGCGGGCGTCCGGGGCCGGTGGTGATCGACGTGCCCAAGGACATACAGAACTGGGTTGGCACCTACAAGGCCGGCGGCAGCCTGCATTTCCGCGGCTATTCGGAGCGCCTGAAGGCGATTTCCGAGGCGGCCACCATGAGCGCCTCCAAGCGCCGCAAGTTCTTCGAATACCTCGCCGCCAGCAAGCGTCCCTTGCTGTACGTCGGCGGCGGCGTGGTGTCCGGTGGGGCGACGGAAGAACTGCGCGCGTTCGCCGAGACCTATCAGATCCCGGTGGTGAAAACGCTGATGGGCCTGAGCGCCATGCCGGCCGACCATCCACTGTCGCTGGGCATGCTGGGCATGCACGGCACGGCCTATGCGAACTACGCGGTGCAGGACTGCGACCTGCTGATCGCCATCGGCGCGCGTTTCGACGACCGCGTGGCGGCGCGGCCCAAACAGTTCGCACCCAAGGCCCGCCACGTGGTCCACATCGATATCGACGCGGCCGAAATCGGCAAGGTCAAGAAGGCCGACTGGGTGCTGGTCAGCGACGCCGCCAGCGCGCTGAAGGCGCTGATGGCGTTCGGCCCGCAGCCCCATGCCGGTTCGGCGTGGCTGGAGGAGATCGCGGCACTCAAGCGCAATCATGCGATGAACTACCGGCGCGGCGGCGACACCATCCAGCCGCAGTTCCTGATCGAGACGCTGAGCGCCGTCACCGGCGGCGACGCCATCCTCACCACCGGCGTCGGCCAGCACCAGATGTGGACCGCGCAGTACTTCAACTTCCGCCATCCGCGCAGCCTGCTGACCTCGGGCAGCATGGGCACCATGGGCTTCGGCCTGCCGGCGGCGATCGGCGCGCAGCTGGCGCGGCCGGACCGGCTGGTGATCGACGTCGATGGCGACGGCAGCATCCGCATGAACATCGGCGAACTGGAAACCGCCACCACCTACGGCATCCCGGTCAAGGTGCTGCTGATGAATAACCTGGGCGACGGCATGATACGCCAGTGGCAGCGCCTGTTCTACGAGGACCGCTACTGCGTCAGCGACAAGTCCCTGCACCGCAAGGACTTCGTGCTGGCGGCGCAGGCGGACGGCTTCGAATTCGCGCGCCGCGTGCGCCGGCCGGAGGCGCTGGAAGCGGCGCTGCGCGACTTCATCGCCTATCCCGGCCCGGCCTTCCTGGAAGTGATGATCGACCAGGACGCTGGCGTCTATCCAATGGTCGGTCCCGGCCAGAGTTACGAGGGCATGATCACCGGCGACTACATCCGCGCCCGCGCCGCGCCGCAGGACAGCGTACCCTCCGGCGGCAAGCCCGCCATCCCCGACTTTTTCTGATAACGGAGCATGACATGAACGATACCAACCGCCTGGTCGGCGAATTTATGACCCTGTACGAGGAGTGGGAGGACCATCCCGCGCGTTTCAGCTGGGACGCGCTGCAAGCGCTTGCGGTCCAGGGCGCGCATGCCTACAACGAGGGCTATGGACCATCCTTCCACATCCTGGCTTTCGACGGTTATCCGCACGCCGAGTTCCATGAGCGCTTCCTGCGCTACCTGCTGGACGCCGGCTTCGCGCCATTCAAGCGGGTGCGCTCGGCGGCGGGCGATGCCGAGGTGGCCGTGTTCGGCCACGCAGGGCTGGCCGAGGCGGCGCGGGACAATCCGGCGTCGGCGCGCATGCTGGCGATGCTGCGAGACGCCGCATGAAGCCGGACCACAGGTTCCTGCGCTTGCTGGCAAGGCTGGCCGTCATCGAGGCAGCCAGCCTTGTGGCTCTGGGCGGCGCCATGCTGGCCGGACCGCGCGTCGCGGTCACCGCGGCCGGCGCGCTGCATGGCGCCGTCTGGCTGCTGTACGCCTGGCTGATCCTGGCCATGATCTGCCTGAAGATGTGGGATAAAAAACAGGCAGCGCGCCTGGTCATCTGCGCGCTGCTGCCGCTGGGCGGCTTCGTCACCGCCCGCTGGTGCCGCCGTCTGTTACTTCAGGACGCGCTGCGCCAGCATCAGTAACACTCCCGCCAGTCCCACCACCACCAGAAAACCGAAGTAGTCGAAGCTCGATAACAGGATCGCCTGCTGGTTCAGCTGCTGCGCCAGCGTGGCGATCGCCGCCATGGTCGCCTGCTGGCCATGGCTGGCGGCCAGTTGCCCGCTCAACTGGGCCGCCAGGCCGTTGAAGACCGGGTCGTCCGTGTGGAAGCGTTCGACCAGCACCGACAGGTAGGTGCTGCCGCGCCACTGCAATCCCAGCGCCGCCAGCGCCACGCCCAGCGCGACGCCGAACTGCGACAGCATGTTCTTCAGCTGCTGGCCGTTGAAGAACGCCACCTCGTCGCCCTGCAGGTCCATGAACGAGTGCAGGGCGGTGGTCACCATCACCGGCGTGATGAAGGCGCCGAACAGGGCGATGCCGGGCCAGACGTCGGCCCACAGCGCGGCCTCGCCGTTCAGCCGCGACAGCAGCAGACCTGACAACATCAGCAGCACGAAGCCGGTGACGTAAAACTTCTTGGCCGACTGGTTCTTCTTCAGCACCGTGGCCATGATGGAGAAGGTCGGCAATGCCACGATCAGGCCGGCCGACTGCACCATGCCCACCACCTGCCACGGGAAGCCCAGCCCACCCTGCATCAGTACCGGCAGCATGTAGTTGTTGGCGCCCAGCAGCATGTAGCCGAGCGTGAAGGTCGCCATGCCGGCCACGTAGCGCGGATTGCGCAGGCGCTTCATCACCAGCAGCGGTTGCGCGTGGTGGTACTGGTGATGGCCGAAATACAACAGCGCACCGGTGCCGGTCACGATCGCCAGCAGCAGCGGCAGGGCGTCGGCGTAGAAGTCGTAGCTGGCGCGCAGCAGCGCGTACAGGCTGAGGAAGGCGCCGGCCGTCATCACCAGCGTCTGCCAGGGGTGCGCCTGGCTGCGCTTGTCGGCCGCGGCGACCTCGGTCGGCAGCACCACGCTGCCGAGCAGGCCGGCGAGGATGGCCAGGCCGGCCACCAGCGCGAAGATCAAGGGCCAGCGGTCCTGCGACACGGCGATGGAAGCCAGCCATGGCGAGCTGCCGACGCCCACCGTCAGCGCGCCGGCGTAGGCCAGGATGCCGCGGAAGCGGCGCGGGCTGGGCGGGATCAGGGTGACCATCACGCGCGCGCTGGTCAGGAAGGGACCGCCGCCGAGCGCCATCACCATGCGGCCCAGCAGGTATTGCGGGAACGAGGCGCTGCTGGCGCAAATGGCGGCGCCGAGCACGAACACCGCCACCGCGGCCTGCAGGAAGCGGCGCCAGCCGATGCGCTCGATCAGCCAGCGCTGCTTGGAGATGGCGGCGATCGCGATCACGGCATAAACAGCGGTGGACAACGTGAATTCTTCCGGCGAGGCGCCGATCTCGCCCGAGATCGGGCCGGCGGCAAAGGTGATCATGCCGCTTTGCAGGAACTCGATGGCGCTGAGCAGGAAGATGTTGACCAGCAGCGTGGCCTCGCGCGTGTGCCTGGACGTGTTCATGTCAGTTCACCTTGGCCAGCCTGGCGGTGGCGGCAGCGGTGACCGTATGCGCGCCGGCGTCGGCGACGATGCGTTCGACCAGCTGGTCGGCCTCGGCCAGTTCGTGCGCGAACACGTCGGTGGTGTAGGCGGCACGGCCGGCCACGGTCTGCTTCGCCACCGCGCCGCTGCGGTCGTGCGTGTCGACCGTCACGTGCATCGACAGGCCCAGCTTGAGCGGATGGGCGGCCAGTTGCTGCGGATCGAGCGCGATGCGGATCGGCACGCGCTGCACCACCTTGATCCAGTTGCCGCTGGCGTTCTGCGCCGGCAGCAAGGCGAAGGCGCTGCCGGTGCCGGCGTCCTGGCCGATCACGCGGCCGCGGTAGCGCAGCTGTTTGCCATACACGTCGGCCGACAGTTCCACCGTCTGGCCGATGCGGATGTCGCGCAGCTGCGATTCCTTGAAGTTGGCGTTGACCCACATCTGCTCGGGCGGCACGATGGACATCAGCGCGGCGCCGGCGTTGACCCGCTGGCCCAGCTGCACGCTGCGCTTGGTGACCAGCCCGGACACCGGCGCGCGTAGCGTGGTGCGCGCGTTGGCGATGTAGGCTTCGCGCAGTTGCGCGACGGCGGCTTGCACTTCCGGGTGGCTGGCGACGCTGGTCTGGTCGATCAGCGCGCCGGCGCTGGCCAACTGCTGTTGTGCCACGTCCAGCGCGGCGCGCGCGGTTTTGGCGCTGTCCTCGGCGTGGTGGATGTCCTCGGCCGAGATGGCGCCGCTGCCGGCCAGCTGGCGGCTGTTGGCCGTGGCCAGATGGCCGCCGGGCGGATTGAGCACTTTCGGATATTCGTCGGGCGCGAGCCAGCCCTGCCAGACCCCGGCCGGATCGTCGGCCGTCATCGGATAGGTGCTGGCCACGCCGGGCGCGGCGCGGCGCGGCAGCGGCCCGGCGATGGTCCAGCCGATATTGCCCCGATCGTCGCCGCCGACGAAGTTCTGCGCCGGGATGCCCAGCGTGGGCGCGATGGCCAGTGCCTGCTCCAGCGTGTCGGCGCTTTCCAGCCGCAGGCCATTGAAATTGACCGCCCGCGGCGTGTGCGCGGTCCAGTGCAGCGCGTATGCGCCGGCCGGCGTCGCGCGCACCGGCCCCAATGACGTCTCGCGCACCGCCAGCCGCGCCGCCGGCGCGCCCTTGACCAGGATGGTTTCCTCATGCAGCACCGGCGTTTCCCAGCCGGCCTGGGTGCGCACCTGCCCCGGCCTGGCCGCATCGGTGTCGAGCGCGATGAAGTCCATGTAATCGCCGTAGCTGTTGGTGAAGCCCCAGGCCACATGGCCATTGCTGCCGACCACCACGAATGGCGCGCCGGGCAGCGTCACGCCGACCACGCGGCGCTGGCCGCCCTTGCCGTCCGGGTATTGCAGCGCGGCGCGGTACCAGATCGCGGGCAGCTGTATGCCCAGGTGCATGTCGTCGGCGACGATGGCGGCGCAATCCATCATCAGCCGGAAATGGTCGGGTTCGACGTGGCGGCCG
>NZ_SPVG01000144.1 GCF_004614165.1 Duganella callida
CGGCCGAGCCGCCCTGGCGCGCCGGCGTGCTGTCGAGCAGCGCGCGCATGGCGTCGGCCGTGGCTTGCCAGGAGCTCCGCCCGACGATGTCGCGCATGCGCAGCGCCATGGCGTCGCGGTGTTCCGGCGGCAGCGCCAGTGCGTCGTCGCAGGCGGCGATGAACTGGCCGTGCGTGCGACAGATCCGCACCACGTCACCGTAGGCCTGACGGATGTCGGCGATGTCGGTGCTGACGATGGGAAGCGCGGCAGCCATGTATTCCAGCACCTGGGCCGGATTGGCGTGGCGCGTGGCATGGTTGAGGGCAAGCGGCAGCAGGCAGACGTCCCAGCCGGCCAGCAGATGGGGAATTGCCTGATACGGCTGTCGTCCCAGGTAATGGATGTTGGGCCGGCGCGGCAGCGTGAGGGCGGCAGCCTCGCGCACCGACCCCACCATCACCAGCTGCCAGTCCGGCCGCGCATCGGCGATGGCGGCCAGCAGCGTGGTGTCGACACATTCGTCGAACGGGCCGTGGTAGCCCAGGCGCGGATGCGCGATGGCGTCGTGCGCCGGGTGGGTGTTGTCGCGGTCCAGCGCCTGCTCGAAGTGGATCGCGTCCACACTCCCGGGAAAGCAATGCACAGCGGGGTGTTGCGCGCGCCTGGCGCGGTGCAGGCCCGGACCGGCGGTGAACACCAGGTCGGCGATGGTCAGCAGCGCCTTCTCGCGCTGCGGCAGCTGACGCGGCGCGTGGCGGTGGGCGGACAGCTCGTCGATGCAGTCGTACACCACCAGTCGCGCATCCAGCGCGGGCAGCAGCGGCAGCGCCATCGGGGTGCAGAACCAGGCGATGACGTCCGCGCCCGGCGGCGCCAGGCCGGCCAGCAAGGGCTGCAGCGCCGCCAGTTGCCCGTCGCCGAAGCCGCCGGCGCCGGCCGGCGTGTGCGGCCGCACCACGGTGACGTTGGGCGCGGGCGCGCTGCTGACCAGATAAGCGCCGCCGTCGCCGTGCACCGGTTCCTCGACATAGACGATGCGGTAGTAAGGCGCCAGCCGCGTCAGCAGTTGCTGCGGACGGTGGCTGAAGGCGTCCCAGCGCAGGTGGCTGAACACGACGATCGTTGGCATGTCCCGCATCTGCGTGTCGGCGCAGGTGCACAGCCGCGTGGTCAGTTCCTGCGCCTGTCGCAGCGCGTCCGCGTAGGGCTGGACCAGGCGGCGCGCCAGCGGATCGGGGCCGTGGCGGTCCATATCCCACAAGCCGGCGCGGTGCCAGTGTCGCGGGTCTTCCCAGTCGGGGCGGTCGACCACGGGATACAGGCAGACGCCGCGCAGGTCGGCCCCGTGCTGGACCGCCAGCACCGCCTCGCTGGCGACGTCACGCAGCCAGGCGCCGCGGCCGCTGCCGACATGGCTGGTCTCGGCCAGCAGCAGCGGCCGGCCGTAGCGGTGGTGGAGTTCCGTCAGCAGCCGGTGCAACGGCGCGCGCAGCGGGTCGCCCAGGTGCCACCACAGGCGCTGGTCGTCGCAGCATTCCCACTGATTGCTGTGGTAATAGTTGGCGCCGATCAGATCGAGGTAATCCGGCGCGCCGCCCAGTTCCGGCGCGGCGCGCCCGCTCAGCATGTCCCACGCCTCGAACTGGGAGGCGTTCAGGGCCGCGGCGAGCGGCCGCAGGTCGGGCCGCCGCGACGGCGCGGTGATGTGGATCAGCGGATCGGTCACGAGGAAACGCGCGCCGGGCGTGACAGCGCGGATGGCGTCGCAGCCGGCAAGCTGCGCGCGCACCAGCTGGCGTTTGCCCTCGTGGCCGGCGCGCGGATCGTGCATGTTCATGCAGTAGAACTGGCCGCGCGTCAAGTTCCAGCTGGTGAAGGAGATTTCGTTCAGCGGCGTGTAGACCGGCTGCGGCCCGGCCCATGGCGCCAGATATTCCGCCAGCGCGCGGCAGTAACGGGCGAAGCGCGGGACGAATTCGGGGCCAAGGAAGTCCAGGTCTTGGGGCCAGCCGTAGTGGCAAAAGGTCCAGCAGATCTGCAGGCCGAGTTCGCGCGCCGCCCGCAGGCGGCTGTCGAGCGAGGAGAAGTCGTAGCGGCCGTCGCGTTCACACAGCCGCCAGCCGGCCGATTCGCGCACGGTGCGGATGCCGAACTGCTGCAGCAGGTCGTAATCCTCGCGCGCGCGCTGCAGGTGGCCGGTGTCCCGGTTCAGTTGCAGCGGCACGCCGGCCTGATTGATATGGTCGGCGCCTTCATAGCCGGCTTGCCAGAAGCTGGCGTACGGTGCGCTGTCGCGGACACTGGGCATGGTGGTCGCCTCCCGAAAGAGTCGCCATGCTACCAACCTTCGCGCCAGCCCTCAGTTCAATTCCGCCCGGCACTGGCTGCGACGCGTTCGCCGCCGGCCTGGTAGCCGAGGGTCGGGGCCGCGCGGACTCGGGCATGCGGTGGATGGCCCGGCCGAGGTACAACAGGTAATGACCGATTCCCGTACATCTTAGTCCTGGTGGACAGGCAGCGGCGTGAACTTGTAGTCGGCGCGCGCGTACTCATGGCCGCGCTTGACCGTGAGGACCACACTGCGCACATTGGCGATGTCGGCCAGCGGATCGCGCGCCAGGAACACCATGTTGGCGTACTTGCCGGCTTCCAGCGTGCCGAATTCCTTCTGCTTGCCCAGCGCCTGGGCGGCGTTGGCGGTGGCGGCGGTGATGGCCTGCTGCGGCGTCAGGCCGGCATATCTGACCAGCTTTTCCAGTTCGCCGTCCAGCACCGGGAACGGATCGTCGCCGCTGTTGTCGGTGTCGGTGCCGGCGATCAGCTTGATGCCCGCCCGGTGCATGGCGCGGGCGATGTCGCCGGCCAGTTCGAGGCGGCAGTGCGGTCCATCGTTCTTGTAGACGCTGAGGGTGACGTCCATGATGGTGCCGGACTTAGCCAGCGCGGCGATGTATTTGCGGATGCCGGGATCGGCGGCGCTCAGCCCTTCGTACGACGGTTCGCCGCCGTGCCCATAGGCCGACTTGCCGGCTTCGCGCACGTAGCGCGCGATCATGCAGACGTGGGAGACGGCGGTGGCGCCCAGCGAGTCGTACGGCGTGGCCGGATACACCTGCATGTGGGTCCAGACCGGGAAGCTTTGCGCCCTGGCTTCGGCGATCAGCTTGCGTACCAGGTCGCCCTGCAGGTTGGCGTAGATTTTCAGGCCGGTGGCGCCGGTGCCGCGCGCCTGCGCCACGGCCAGCGGCAGCCGGGTGTGTTCATCGACGGCGTACAGCCATGGCACCTGGCCCGGCTGCGTGCCCAGCGCGGCAACCACGGTGCGCGCATCCTTGAAGAAGCTGGGGCCGGCCACCAGCGAGGCATAAAAGATGTCCGGCGAGGGAATGCGGGCGAGCAGGGCGTCACGCGACAGGCCGGCCAGCTCGCGGGCGTCGCCGGCCATGTCGCGCACGCCGGTGACGCCGCCGTAGATATTGCGCTTCAGTTCCGCCTCGGCGTAGGGCCGGTCCGGGTTGGTGGCGTAGTGGACGTGCGAGTCGATCAGGCCGGGCAGCACGTACTGGCCGCCGACGTCCACCATGCGCACGTCGGCGAAACGCATGGTGTCCAGCCTGGCGGCCGGCAGGATGGCCTCGATGCGGTCGTCGTTGACGATGATGGCCATGTCGGCGCGCGGCGCGGCATCGGTGCCGTCGATCAGGGTGGCGCCGCGGTAGATCACGCGGCCCAGCGCCTTGCCGTTCAGTTTATCGAGGCGTTCCTGCCGGGTGTCGGCTTTCGGTTTATCATCGGCGGCAGCGTGGGCGCACAGCGCGGCGATGGCGAGGGTGATTGCGGCGTACTTCAATTCAGCTCCATACACTGTCGGCCACGCGCAGGAAGTTCGTGCCGAGGATTTTGTCGATGCGGCTGGCGCTGTGGCCGCGGCGGGCCAGCAGGTCAGCCAGTTTGTGGAATTTGTCGCGCCCCATCAGGTCGGGCAGGAAGGGCACGATATCGGGCCGTTCGCCCGGCGCGCTGATGCCGGCGGCGCGGCGCTGGCGCACTTCTTCTTCCAGTCCTTTCATGTAGGAGGACATGTCGTCGATCTGCGGCACGCTGCCGTCGGTGCCGATGCCGACGTGGTCTTCGCCGCAGACCTGGATCGCGTGCTCGATGTGGGCGATGAGATCGTCCGCGTTCGGCTGGCGTCCGAGGGCCAGGAAGGGCATGAAGTAGATGCCGACGAAGCCGCCCTTATCCGCCACCAGCCGCAGTTCCCGGTCGGTCTTGTTGCGCGGCAGGTCGGCGATGGCGCGGCAGCCGGTGTGGCTGATGATGATCGGCGCTGTCGATGCGGCGGCGGCATCGAGGCAAATCTGCGCGCCGCTGTGGCTCAGGTCCACCAGCAGGCGGTTGCGGTTCAGCTCGGCCACCACCTCGCGGCCGAACGGCGTCAGCCCCCGGTTGGTCGGGACCATGGAACCGTCGCCCAGCTGGTTGGGGCCATTGTAGGTCAGCTGGACCACGCGCACGCCGCCCTTGGCGAAGACTTCGACGCGACGCGCGTCCTGGCCCATCATGGCGGCGTTCTGGAAGCCGAGGATCACGCCGATGCGGCCTTCCCGGTGCGCGCGGCGGATGTCGCCGGCGTCGCGTACCAGCAGCAGATTGGCGGACTGGCGCTGGATATAGGCGTTCCATGCCTGTACGTCGGCCAGGGTTTTCTCATACGGGTCGCCGGCGCCGAACACGTAGCCGATGGTCATGTTGAAGGCGCTCAGGCCGGACGCCCTGGCATCCGCCATGGCGCGGGCATCGATGCCGAAGTCGTGGGCGGGATCGTCGCGCACCGCCGCCGGCAGGTTGATGTTGTCGATGCCGCCCAGGGCGTCGATGATGAGCGGACGCAGGCCGCGCGCGTCGGGCGTGGCGGCCAGTGCCGGCCAGCCGGCGGACGCCATGGCGGCGCCCGCGGCGATGGCGGCGGACAGGAATGAGCGGCGATCGTGCATATGGTTTACCTCATTTTTGGGGAGCGTAGGCGATGCATTCGACCTCCACTTCGCCGCCCAGCGCCAGACCGTTGGCGCCAAGCGCGCTGCGCGCCGGCAGGTGGCCGGGCTTGAAGTAGCTGACGTAGACCTTGTTGAAGTCGCCCCATTTATTGATGTCGGCGATGAAGACGGTGCATTTGATGATGTCGTCCATGCCCAGGCCGACGCCGCGCAGCACGGCGCCGATATTGTCCATGGCCTTGCGCGACTGTGCTTCGATGCCGCCCGGGACCAGGCCCTTGTCGTCGGTGCCCAGCTGGCCGGCCAGGTAGACGAAGTCGCCGGCGCGCACCGCCGGCGAGAATGGCCGGCCGGGCGGGTTGCCGAGATTGTAGTACTCGGCCGGCGCGGCGGTGGCGGCGCCGGCGGCGGCCAGCAGGGACAGGATGACGATCAGTTGCTTCATGAATTCTCCTAAGTGGATGGATTTTAGGTGAGTTGCGCGCTCGAGTATAAACAACTTGTTTAAATAAGTGAGAAAATAAACGGCTTATTCAACATTTTGTTAGAGTTTTTATGGCAACAGTGAAGCAGGCAATCAAGCAGAATGCGCTGGCCGCCGAGCGGGCGGCGGTGATCAATGCCTTGCGGCCCATCGTGCCGATGCTGGCGGCGATGGCCGGGCCGCATCTGGAGGTGGTGCTGCATGACGTCAGCCGGCCGGCGTGTTCGGTGATCGCCATCGCCAACGGCCATATTTCCGGGCGCGCGGTCGGCAGTTCGGTGCTGGAAGGACCGCAGAACGACAAGGGCTTTGCGGCCGCCACGCGCATCCGTTCGCCGGACGGCGCGGTGCACAGCCTGGTGGAGGATTATGTGACGGTGACGGCGTCCGGGCGCGCGCTGCGTTCGGCGTCGGCGATTTTCCGCGACGCCAGCGGGCAGCCGTTTGCGACCCTGTGTCTGAATGCCGACCTGTCGGGCTTCCAGGCGGCGCACGGCTGGCTGGCGCAGATGCTGGCGCCGGTGGCGCAGGCCATGTCCATGGTGGCGCAGACGCCGGCGCCGGTGCCTGCGGCGGCGCCGGCCGCGCCCTCGCAGACGCAGATGGATGCGCTGATGCGGCAGATTATCAGCGAGGCGGTCGGGCCGGGCGGTTCGGCGCAGTCAATGAGCCGCGAGGCGAAGATACAGGCGGTCGGCGCGATGCAGCGGCGCGGCCTGTTCATCGTCAAGGGCGGTGTCGAACGGGCGGCAGCGGCGCTGCAGGTTTCGCGCTTCACGATTTATAATTACATGGAGCAGCTGCGCCAGCGCGAATGATCACGCGGCGCCCCGTACTGTTAACAAGGGAACCGTATGACGAGTTTTGTGAAGGCGGTGCGCTTCTGGTGCGCGTCGCTGGTGGTGCTGGCAGTGCAATCGGCCCTGGCGGCCGAGGCGCCGCCCAAGGGCAATCTGTTGATCGCGGGCGGCGCGGTGCGCGCCGATAACGTGCAGGTGTTTCAGAAACTGGTGGAGCTGGCCGGCGGGCAGGGCGCCCGCATCGCGGTGATGCCCAGCGCGGCCGGCAATCCCGAGCGGTCCGGCAACAACCTGGCGGCGACGCTGAAGCGCTATGGCGCACAGGCCTTCGTGGTGCCGGTGGCGGTGCGGCTCAAGGATCACGATTACAAGCGCGACGCCGACGACGAGGCGTTGGCGAAACAGGTGCGCGAGGCCGGCGGCGTTTATTTCGTCGGCGGCGATCAGGGCCTGATCACCAAGGCGCTGGTGCATCCGGACGGCAGCCGCACCGCCGTGCTGCAGGCGATATGGGATGTCTACCAGCGCGGCGGCGTGATCGCCGGCACCAGCGCCGGTGCGGCCATCATGAGCGCGACCATGTATTACGAGGCCGATTCGGTGCTGGGCACCCTGAGCGGCGGCGTCAACGACGGCCGCGAGCTGGCGCCCGGCCTGGGCTTCGTCGGCACCGATGTCTTCGTCGACCAGCACCTGCTGGCGCGTGGCCGCTTCGCGCGCATGCTGCCGGCCATGCTGAAGAAGAACTACAAGTTGGGGCTGGGCGTGGACGAAAACACGGCGATGGTGATCAACGGCCAGCGCGAGGTGGAGATCATCGGCTACCAGGGCGCGCTGCTGATCGACCTGACGGAGGCGAAGACCAATGGCGACGAGCAGCGCTTCAACGTCAGCAACGCGCGCATCAGCTATCTGGACCGGGGCGACCGCTATAACCTGCGCACGCGCCAGTACACGCCGTCCGACGACAAGAAGGACGGCAAGCTCGATCCGGCACATCCCTATCTGAAGGAGCCGGTGTATTCGGCCGACATCCTCGGCCACAACGCGATCCTGGTGATGATGGAGCGGCTGATCACCAACGAACGCACCGAAGCGATCGGCATCGCCAGCGCCATGCCGGGCGATCCGCTGGAAGACCTGGGTTTCGAGTTCAAGCTGACCCGCGACGCCACCAGCGTCGGCTACGAGTCGGCCACCGCCGATGCCTACACGATCCTCAATCTGCGCATGGACGTGCGGCCGCTGCGCATGACGCGGCCCTGGTACCGCTGATTTCCCCTCTTTCGGGGTAGTTTATACGCTTAAGGGACACTACCAAGTTTGCAGCGGTCCGAAATGATCGTATGCTTCAAGCTTTTTAAGATTCTTAAGAAGCGAGAGCGGGATGACTTCAGGTAAACCGGTGCCGGCGGACGCCGCCTTCGTACAATCGGAACTGGGCAAGGTGCTGGCCGGCGTGCGCGCCGACGGTTCGGCCTCGCACCGCGCCATCGCGGCCTACCTGATCCGTAATCCAGTGCGCGGCACCGCGCTGAAGATCGAGGAGATGGCCGAGGGCTGCCAGGTGTCGACGGCCACCATCAGCCGCTTCGCGCGCGACATCGGCTTCGCCAACTACGGCGCCATGCGCAGTGCGTTGGCCGAGACCCTGCACAGCGCCATGCAGCCGGTCGAAAAGCTGCGCAGCACCATCCGCCGCGGCAAGGCTGCGCTGTCGGCTGCCGATTCCAGCATGGATTACGCCCGCGCCAACCTGGGCGCCACCCAAGAGGCCTTGTCGCAGCGCGATCTGGACGTGATGGCGGCGCGCATCGCCCGCGCGCGCAGCGTGTACGTGCTGGGTCTGGGCGGCTCGTCCTGCCTGGCGGCGATGATGACGCTGCACCTGCAGCCGTTCTGCCAGCAGGTGGTGGAGGTGGCCGGTGCGGGCGGCACCGAGGCGGCTGCGCGGCGCATGGCGCAGATCGGCCGCGAGGATGTGCTGGTGGTGTTTTCCTTCCCGCGCTACGCGGCCGACGGCACGCGCCTGGCGCGCTACGCCCGCAGCCGCAAGGCGGCAGTGGTGGCGATCACCGATACGGCGGATGCGCCGGTGGTGGCGCTGGCCGATCATGTGCTGTACGCGAGCGCCGCGCATGGCGTGCTGGCCAGCAGCGCGGTGGCGGCGGTGGCGCTGATCGAGGCCCTGACGGCGTCGCTGATGGTGTCCAACAAGGCCAACGTGCGCAAGGCGGCGCGCTTGACCGAGGCGCTGACGGAATATACGGTAAGGCTGGAAGGGTAAACGTTTAATAGCCACTTTCGCCTCTTTGTGGCGTAAACGATGCGCTTTGTAGAAAAACGTTTACCTTCGTTTTGGGCGGGACTATGATGGTTTTTCCGACAACAAAACCACGGAGACACCATCATGCTGAAATCCCAGGCCGCAATGCTGTTGCTGGCCGGCGCCGTAGTGGCGCCGGTACAGGCTCAAACCAAACTGACCATCCCCAACGCCAACGTCACCGCCAGTTCGAGCGACTCGAATCTGCCGGTCAACGCCAACGACGGCTCGCTGGCCACGCGCTGGTCGGCCGACGCCACCAATGGCGCGCAGTGGCTGCAATATAACCTCGGCGGCTGTTACCAGGTCTCGTACGCCAATCTGGCCTGGTATAACGGCGACTCGCGCAAGTACAACCTGTCGCTGAAGATTTCCAACGACGGCAGCAACTGGACCGATGTCTTCAACGGCAGCAACAGCGGCACCACCGCGCAGCTCAAGCCCTACACCTTCGGCGACCGTTCGGGGCGCTACGTACGGCTGCAGGCCACGGGCAGCAACGTCAACAACTGGGTCAGCCTGTCGGAGATGGAGATCTGGACCAACGGCGCCGGCAACTGCGCGCTGAATCCGTCGCTGCCGCCGGGCGGCAACTTCGATCTGAATATCTGGCAGCTGCAGCTGCCGGTCGGTTCGCCGGGATCGCCGGAGACCAAGTCGCCGTCGCAGCTGGAGGGCGGTTACAGCAGCTCCTACTTCTACACCGATACCGATGGCGCCATGACCTTCTGGTGCCCGGAGACCGGCGTCACCACGCCGAATTCGGACCATCCGCGCTCCGAACTGCGCGAAATGAACGCCAACGGCAGCGCCGCCAACTGGAGCCTGTCCGGCACCCATGTCATGAATGCGACCGTGAAGGTGGTCAAGGTGCCGAGCAGCACGGCGATCGGGCAGATTCACATCGGCAGCGCGCTGCAATCGGGATTGCCGGCGTCGACCAAGCCGCTGCTGGAGCTGTACTACCGCAGCAGCGGCGATATCGTGCTCGGTATCGAGAACAGCCCGTCCGGCGGGCAGACGCCGCACACGCTGACCAATATTCCGCTGAACACCACGTTCACCTACCAGATCAAGGCAACCAGCAGCACCATCACGGTGTCGATCAACGGCGTGCCGTACTCGTTTGCCATGCCGGCCGGCTTTACCGGCTATGGCGAGTACTTCAAGGCGGGCAATTACATCCAGTCGAACGGCAGCGATCCGAATGTTGGCGCGCTGGTAAAGTTCTATGCGCTGAGCGTGTCGCATAACTGAGCATGATGCGCCGGCCCAGTCAGCGCGGCGTGGCCGTGGTGACGGCGCTGCTGCTGACGGCGCTGTCGGTCACGCTGGTCGCCGGGATCTTTTGGCAGCAGCAGATCATGGTGCGCGGCATGGAAGGACAGCGCCTGCGGCTGCAGGCGCGCCTGATCGCGCGCGGCGCGCTGGACGCCGCGCGTCTGCGGCTGCTGGAGTCGGCGGCGGCGCAGGGCAACGTCACCACACTGGATGGGGCGTGGAGCGTGCCGATGTTCGAGTCGCGGCTGGAGCGGTTTCTGGGGCAGGAAGACGCGCAGGGCCAGGGCGGCGCGCTGGCGCAGCAGATCGCCGACGCGCAGGCCAGCTTCAACCTGCGCAATCTGGTGGCGGCCAGGCAGGGCGGCATCGACCTGTATCAGACCACGGCGTTTGCGCGCCTGCTGGCGGCCTTGAACCTGAACCCGGCGCTGGCCTACCGCATCGCCGAGGCGATGGCCGGCGCGCCGCTGGAGGTGCTGCAGCTGGACGACCTGCGCGGCGTGCCGGGGCTGGACGGGCAGGTACTGGCGCGGCTGCGCGCCTTCGTCGTGGTGCTGCCGGCGCCGACGCCGGTGAACGTCAATACGGCGCCGCCGGAGGTGCTGACCGCTGTCGCCAATCTGAGTCTGGCGGAGGCGCGGGTGCTGGCCGGGCGTCGGCGGCAGGCGCATTTCAAGGGGTTGAGCGACTTCGCTTTCCGCCTGAATGACCGGGAAACGCTGGAAGGCGTGGACTATGCCGTCACCAGCGACTATTTCTTGGTGCGCAGCACGCTGACGCTGGCGCGCGCCACGCTGCACAGCGAAGCGCTGGTGCGGCGCGGCGGCGCCGCGCTGGTGTGGGTGCATGACGACTAGTGTTTAGCGGATTTACTAAACATGCGCGGTTGCGCGGGGATTTTATTGACCGGCGCGGGTGCCAGGCGCTATAAAGTCGGATCGTCTCAGCAGCGGATATGGAATGAAACCGACTAAACTGTTTTCGGCTGGCGCACTGGCGCTGGCCCTGGCTTTCCCGGCGGTCGCCACCGCCCAGACCACGCCGGCATCGGCGGTCGATGTGTTCATCGGCACCGGCGGCGACGGCCATACCTTCCCCGGCGCGA
Organism: Duganella callida; assembly: GCF_004614165.1. Taxonomy (GTDB): domain Bacteria; phylum Pseudomonadota; class Gammaproteobacteria; order Burkholderiales; family Burkholderiaceae_D; genus Rugamonas; species Rugamonas callida. The sequence goes on from NZ_SPVG01000144.1 coordinate 10,979, forward strand.
CCCGGCCGTTCGGCATGATACAGCTCAGCCCCGACACGCAGGTGCGGCCGTTCCGCCAGAGCTATCCGTGGGCGGCCGGCTACCGCTACGAGGACGATTCCATCCTCGGCTTCTCGCACACGCACTTTTCGGGCGCCGGCCACTCGGACCTGGGCGACGTGCTGCTGATGCCGTACAGCGCCGAGACCAAGTGGGAGCCGGGCTATCCGGAGCGGCCCTTCAGCGGCTACCGCTCGCGCTTCAGCCACAAGGACGAGCGCGCGGAGCCGGGCTACTACGCCGTCAAACTGTCCGACAACGAGGTCGATGTCGAACTGACCGCCGGCGAGCGTGTCGGCCTGCACCGCTACCGCTACGCCAAGGGCGCGGAAGCCAAGGTGATGCTGGACCTGCGCAGCAGCATCTACGATTACGCCGCCAAGAACCTGTGGTCGCGCATGCGCGTACGCGGCGACAATATGATCACGGGCATGCGCGAGACGCGCGGCTGGGCGCCGGGCCGACAGCTGTATTTCGCGATCCAGTTCTCGCATCCACTGGTGTCGCGCGAGTTGCGCAACTTCGAGCGCGACGTCGAGTACAAGGGCTTCGCGGGACCCGGCAGCGGTCCGGGCGACAAGGCGGTGGTCGAGGGCAAGGCGCTGGCGGGCGCGCTGAACTTCGGCGTGCCGGCGGACGGCCAGCTGGAGGTGAAGGTGGCGATTTCCGCGGTCAGCGAGGACGGCGCGATCGCCAACCTGGCCGAGATGCCGGGCTGGGATTTCGAGGCCGAGCGCAAGAAGGCCTCGGCGGCCTGGAACGAGGCGCTGGGCACGGTGGCGATCGAGGCGCAGCCGGAAATGCGCAAGATGGTGTACACGGCGCTGTATCACAGCATGCTCGCGCCCAGCCTGTTCATGGACCGCGACGGCCAGTATCGCGGCCCGGACAACCAGGTGTACCAGGCCAAAGGGTTCCGTTTCCACTCGACCTTCTCGCTGTGGGACACCTACCGCGCTCTGCACCCGCTGATGACCATCCTGCAGCCGGAGCGCGACGTCGATTTCGTGCGCTCGCTGATCGCATCGCAGCAGGAGAGCCCGTACGGCATCCTGCCGGTGTGGCAGTTCCACGGTCAGGAAACCTGGTGCATGATCGGCTACCACGCGGTGCCGGTGATCGCCGACGCCTACATGAAGGGGCTGAAGGGCATCGACGGCGAAGAGGCGCTGAAAGCCATGACCGCCAGCGCCGAGTATGGCCCGTACGGCGGCCTGCAGTACTACATGAAATACGGTTACGTGCCGATCGACCTGGAGCCGGAAGCGGCGTCGAAGACGGTGGAATACGCGTTCGACGACTGGACCATCGCGCGCATGGCCGAGAAGATGGGCAAGAAGGACATCGCCGAGAAGTATTACAAGCGGGCGCAGAACTACCGCAATTCGTTCGACGTCAAGACCGGCTTCCTGCGCGCGAAGAAGTCGGACGGCCAGTTCCGCGAGCCGTTCAATCCGGTGCTGTCCAACTTCGGCAGCGACTACACGGAGGGCAGCGCGTGGCAGTATTCCTGGTATATGCCGCACGATAACGCGGGCCTGATCAAGATGCTGGGCGGCGACGCCGGCCTGCAGAACAAGATCGACCAGGTGTTCGACGCCAAGGTGGACGAGAATGTGTACGCGCACATGGAGGACATCTCGGGCCTGATCGGCCACTACGCGCACGGCAACGAGCCGTCGCACCACGTGGCGTATCTGTACAACTACGCCGGCGCGCCGTGGAAGACGCAGCAGCGACTGACGCAGGTGGTGGCATCGCAGTACAACACCACTGCGGCCGGCCTGTCGGGCAACGACGATCTGGGGCAGATGTCGGCCTGGCTGGCGTTCACCGCGTTTGGTTTTTACCCGGTGGCGCCGGGCAGCAATGAATACGTGATCGGCCGGCCGTTCCTGGACAAGGCGGTGCTGAATCTGCCGAACGGCAAGCACTTCACCATCCGTGCGGTGGGGCTGAGCAAGGAGAACGCCTACGTGGCGTCGGTGACGCTGAACGGCAAGCCGCTGGCGCAAACCTTCCTGCGCCACGACCAGATCACGGCCGGCGGCGAGCTGGTATTCACCATGTCGGCCGAGCCGAACAAGGAGTGGGGCAAGGCTATCAACGCCCGGCCTTATACCCAGACCGCTTATTGATTCAGTCGGTGCGACGGCGGTTTTTGCGCCGCCGTTCGCCGCGTGGGTTGGCAGGTTCGGCTTTCCGCCAATCGCCGGCGCGTCTCTACAGTTCGGTGTAATGGCGCTGTATCCAGATATCGCGCCAGGCGTTGCGCACGCAGCCACAAACCTCGTTGGCCCAGCCGCGCGGACTGACGATCATGCCGTCCGCGATCAGCAGATCACCTACCACTTGCGCGAAATGGCTGACGCCGCCGTGGACATTTCGCGTCCGCCCCATTGGTTAACCGCATGGACTCTGGCACACCCGCCCGCGCCTAATACACTTCCGGTACGATGATCTCCGGCGGCACCGGGCGGCGCACGTAGTCCTCGTGGTATTCGCGTTCCGGCAGCTCGATGGCCGCATGCTCGACTTCCTCGTACGGCATCTGCTGCAGCAGGTGATGGATGCAGTTCAGGCGCGCTTTTTTCTTGTCCACGCCTTGCACCACCCACCACGGCGCTTCGGGGATGTGGGTACGCTCCAGCATAACCTCCTTGGCGCGCGTGTATTCCTCCCAGCGGCGGCGCGACTCCAGGTCCATGGGACTGAGCTTCCACTGCTTGAGCGGATCGTGGATGCGGCCGAGGAAGCGGGCATTCTGCTCCTCGTCCGAAATCGAGAACCAGTATTTGATCACCTGAATGCCCGAGCGTACCAGCATGCGCTCGAATTCCGGCACGGTCTGGAAGAACTCCTCGTACTGATCGTCGGTGCAGAAGCCCATCACGCGCTCGACGCCGGCGCGGTTGTACCAGCTGCGGTCGAACAGGACGATCTCGCCGGCCGCCGGCAGGTGCGAGACGTAGCGCTGGAAGTACCACTGTGTGCGTTCGCGGTTGTTCGGCGCCGGCAGCGCGGCCACGCGGCACACGCGCGGATTCAGGCGCTGGACGATGCGCTTGATCACGCCGCCCTTGCCGGCGGCGTCGCGGCCCTCGAACAGGATCACCACCTTGTGGCCGGTGTGTACCACCCAGTCCTGCAGCTTGACCAGCTCCGCCTGGAGGCGCAGCAACTCGGTAAAGTACACGCGGCGCGCTTCTTTGGCTTCCGCGCTGCGTTCGCGCTCGACGACCTTCATCGTGACCGGATCGATCTCGCGGTCTTCCAGTTCGAGTTCCAGCTCCTCGTCGTAGCTGTCGGTCAGTTCGCGCTGAACGCGCTCGAACATCTGCTCACTCAATTGCATGGTACGTCCTCAGAAAATATGGGAAAACAGCCAGAACAGCGAGCCCGAAAGCAGGATCGCCGCCGGCAGCGTCAGCACCCAGGCCAGGGCCAGGTTGCGGACGGTGGACCATTGCAGGCCCGAGTTGTTGGCGGCCATGGTGCCGGCCACGCCGGACGACAGCACATGGGTGGTGGACACCGGCAGGCCGTAGACGTCGGCCGCGCCGATGGTCATCATGGCCACCAGTTCGGCCGACGCGCCCTGGGCATAGGTCAGGTGCGATTTGCCGATCTTTTCGCCGACCGTGACCACGATACGCTTCCAGCCGACCATGGTGCCCAGGCCCAGCGCGATCGCCACCGCGATCTTGACCCACAGCGGAATGAACTTGGTGGCGTCGTCCAGCTGCCGGCGGAAGGCGGTCAGATTGGCGCTGGTGTCGGCATCGAAGGCCACCGGTCTGGACTTGTCCAGTACGCGCATCGCTTCCGCCGCCAGGTACATATCGTTTCGCACGTTGCCGACGGTTTCGGCCGGCACCCTGGCCAGCGTACCGTGCTGCTTGACGGCCTGGCCGATGTCGCCGGTCAGTTGCGCCAGCGCCGGCATCACGGCCGGGGTGTATTGTTTGCTGCGGATATAGGACGACAGCACGGCGCGCACGTCGGCTTCGGCACCGGCCGCGGCGGCCGGCAGCGCGGCCGGTGCCGCGTACTTTTGCAGCGATTGCCGGGTGACCTGGCTGACGGCGACGAACTGCGTCACCTGATCGACCGGCATGGCGCGGTTCAGCGCATACGCCATCGGCACCGTGCCGACCAGGATCAGCATGATCAGGCCCATGCCCTTCTGGCCGTCGTTGGAACCGTGGGCGAACGAGACACCGGTGCAGGTCAGGATCAGCAGACCGCGGATATACCATGGCGGCGGCGTATCGCCGCGCGGCGCTTCGTACAGCTCGCGGCGTTTGACCAGTGCGCGCAGCACCAGCAGCAGCACGGCGGCGCAGCCGAGGCCGACCAGCGGCGACAGCAGCAGCGAGTAGCCGACCTTGGTGGCCTGCGCCCAGTCGACGCCGCTGGTGCCGTCGCGGCCGTGCATCATGGCGTTGGCGATGCCGACACCGAGGATGGAACCGATCATGGTGTGCGACGAGGACGCCGGCAGGCCCAGCGCCCAGGTGCCCAGGTTCCAGACGATGGCGGCGATCAGCAGCGCGAACACCATGGCAAAACCCGAGCTGGAGCCGACCTGCAGGATCAGCTCCACCGGCAGCAGCGAGATGATGCCGAACGCCACCGCGCCGCTGGAGGTCAGCACGCCGAGGAAGTTGAAACAGCCCGACCACACCACGGCGGCGTTGGCGGGCATCGAATTGGTATAAATGACGGTGGCCACCGCGTTGGCGGTGTCGTGAAAGCCGTTGACGAACTCGAAGCCGAGCGCGATCAGCAGCGCCACACCGAGCAAGAGATAGGGCAGCCAGTTGGTGGACACGGGGCCGGCGTCGGTGACGTCGGTGCGCAGGCTGTAGGCGCTGAAGACCAGACCGGCGGCCAGCAGCACGATGAAGATGGCCGCGGTGAACGGCGTGTTCCTGCTGTCCGCCGGACCGGCGCGGACGGGTTGGGCAACCGTATTCATGCCATTCAGCTCCAGTATGAAAATGGTAACCGAATGTACAGTTTGATTGTGACCCCAGTGTGACCAACCCGGGGACAGACCACGATTTTGAAACTATTTCAAAATCGTGGTCTGTGCCCAAACATGGCCGGGCAGGGCGGGTTCGGCGGGCTGCGGCGCCAGCACGCCCTGCGTCGCCGCTTCCAGTTCTTCGAAGGCGTCGTAGGTCAGCCGCATCAGGCGGTCGGGATCGGGCACCAGCGCGGTGTCCACGAACAGCGCCAGCTGGATCTGGCCGGCGTAGGAGATGAACGCCAGTCCGACCCCCAGCCGGCCGGCCTGCGGCACCCAGCAGATCAGATCCGTCAGCCGCGAGCCGGCCAGGTAGCGGCGGCTGGCCGGACCTTCGATATTGGTCAGCACCACCGAGCCCTTGGACGTGAACAGGTTGAGCGCAAACCGCTGCAGCGCCGCCGGCAGACAGCCGGCAATCGACAAAAAGGCCATCGTCGCGCGCGGCTGGCAGGACCGCTTGATGGCGGTCATGCGGCTGCTGGCCAGCTGCAGGCGTCGGTGCGGTGCATCGATATCGGTCGGCAGATCCACCGCCACCAGCCCGAACTCGTTCCCGAGCTGGAATGCATTGCCCTTTTCCCGCAGATTGAAGGTGACCGCCGCCCGCAGCGCGCGGCCGTCCGGACGCTGGCCGCGCTCCGACAGATAGGTGCGCAGTGCGCCCGAGACCGCCGCCACCCATACGTCGTTCAGCGTCACGCCCATGCGCTTGGACATGGCCCGCACCCGTTCCAGTTCCAGCGGCGGCAGCCATACCAGTTGCTTGTCGCCGGTCATCGGCGCCTTGAACTGCGTCGGCGCATCGGGCCACAGCATGGAGAGCCGCGTCACGTGCGCGGCGATCTTCAGCCAGCGCACGCCGCGCACCACGGCCGAGCACACCGGATTGTGCGCCACCGCGCGGTGCGGATGACCGTCCGGGGACGGCGTCCGGCCATGCAGGCCATTGTCGTCGGTAAGGTGGTTCAGCACATGCACCAACCCCAGGCCGTCGGTGATGCAGTGATGGACGCGGAACACGATGGCGTGGCCGCCGTTGACGCGGTCCAGCACCGTCATGTGCCACAGCGGCCGGTCGCGCTCCAGCGGCAGATGCGCCAGCCGCATCAGCTGGTCCTGCAGCCCGGCACGCGTCACTTCGTGCTCCATGCGCTCCAGCCGGATATGGCTGCGGATGTCGAAGGCTTCGTCCTCCACCCAGTGCGGCCTGCCGCCCAGCCGCACCACCTTCTGCCTAAAGCGCGGATAATTGGGCAGACGGTGGGCGATGGTCGATACCAGCCGTTCCATGTCGACCGGCCCCTCGAACAGCAGTATGCTGTTGATGACCATCAGATTCCTGTCGTTGTCCATGCGGTGCCAGGCATAGTCGCGGCGCGTCATTGCCGCCGATGCCGCAGTGTTCATACTCGTGCTCATGCTCATTCCACCGTCTCCAGTGCGGCGCGGGTCTTTGCCCGTCGTCCGCTTATATTTTTATGGGTGCCGCCTTTGCTTCCGCTGCCGCCGCTGGGACGTCGGCCGCCGCCGCCGTCGCCTCCACCGATTTCGGCGCGCGCGGCCGCAGGGCGTAACGGTTCAGTCCCGCCATGTGGACACGGCACAGGTAATCGCGCCAGTCGATGGCGCCGGTATCGACACTGAAACGCGCACGGTCTTGCTCGCCGAAGCGCCGCGCCAGCGCCTGCAGACGGTCGTTATGGAACACGTAGCGCGGCGCGGTGTAGAACGAAAACGTCAGCGCCAGCAGCTGCGTGGTACGCAGCGCCTCCAGCCGCGGCGACTCGCCGGCGCCCAGCAGCGTGCGCACGCCGCTCCAGCCCAGCGCCGCCAGCCGCATGGCGCGCAGCATCAGCAGGAACACCGGTCGGCTGACCACGCGAAATCCGTGTTCCGGCGCGCGGTAGAACAGACGCTCGTACTGCCGCCAGTTGCGTTGCGATTCGCCCTGTATCAGATCGATCACCCGCCGCAGCGTGACCGGATTGGAGGAGCCGGTGCAGGCCTGATAGATGCGCAGCGCCGGCTTGTCCTGCAGCGCCTCGGCCGCCGCCAGCATGATGCTGTTGGCCACCAGGTCGGCCGGCACGATGTCGACCACCTCCGCCGGGCGCGCCGGGAAAAAGCTGGTCTTGCCGCGCGCGTAGGCGAGGATGATGGCGTCCGCCACCTTGACGCCTTCGATCCAGCCGGGCGCCGGCTCCTGCAGCGTACTCTCGATGATGGCCGGCCGCACGATGGTCAGCGCGCGGCCGCGCATGCCGCTCATCGCCAGCTGCTCGCCCATCCACTTGGTGAAGGTGTAGGTGTCGTTCCAGCCGTGGTAATTCGCTTCCGCGATGCCAAGCTCGGTCAGGCGGCGCGCCAGCTGCTGCGGCTCGCCCGTCTCGGCGCGCACGGCGGCGATGCGGTGCTGCAGGTGCCGCAGCAAACCGTATAAATCGTAATGGCCGGCCTCATGGCGCGGCAGCGTGGCGCGCGCGGGATGTACGTTCCGCTCGTGCATGGCGCCGCGGTGGTAGCCGTTGACGTAGCAGGTCGACACCTGGATCAGCGGTGCGCCGGCGGCGCGCGCCAGCTCGGTGATGTTGCGCACGCTGACGGCGTTGATGGCCAGCGCCTCGTCCAGCGCCTCGCGGAAGTTGACGCTGGCGGCGGCGTTGATGACCAGGTCCACCCGCCGCGCCAGCCGATTGAAGTCGCTGATGGTCATGCCGAAGCCTGGTTCCGTCACCTCGCCGGTCACGCATTCGATCTTGTCGGCGAAGAACGCGGCCAGCAGGGCGGGGCGCTCGGCGCGCAGGCGGTCGAAGATGGACGAGGTGGCGATCTCGCGCTCGAAGCGGCTGCGGGCGTCCGCGCCATGCGCGCCGGCGCGCAGCAGCAGCACGATGCCGCCGATATCGGGCACGCTGCGTATCAGCTTCTCCAGCACCACCTTGGCCAGAAAGCCGGTGCTGCCGGTAATCAGGACGCGCTTGCCTGCGAGCGCCGCGTGCACATTCAATGCTGGGTTCATAGCCTGTCCGGAAACGGTGTCATTACTGCAATGAGCCGATCTTAGAGCCAAACCGGCAGGCGACTTGCGACTTTGCACTGGCTTGGGAAGCCAAACGCATGGCGCCGCGAGTCATCCCCGGCCGCCGCAGCGCCTGTCGCGCGCCGCTGTCGTGGACACGGTGCGGCATTTGCACAACGGCCGACTTGCCTTCGGGCAACGGTGATATTACACTGATGAAATATGCCGCAGCCCGCCAATTCGCGGCTTGCCGCCACCGCTGGCCCCATCCCCGCCACCGTTTCCCTTTTCCCCCTTCACTATGAACAAGCTGAAAATCGGTGCCCGGTTGAACCTGGCATTTGGCGGTGTGCTGCTGCTGTTGATCCTGATCGCCTGCGTGGGCTGGACCTCGCTGTCGGCCATCAAGGCGCGCATGGATGTCGTCGTCAACGAAAACAACACCAAGATCGCGCTGTCCAACAGCATGCTGACGCAGCTGAACCTGCTGACGCGCGCGGTGCGAAACTACATCATTTACACCGATCCGGCGGTGCAGGCCGACATGCGCGCCCGCATTGGCGACGCAGACCGGAAATTCAACGCCAGCTTTGAACGGCTGGGTACGCTGGTGCGCAGCGTACGCGCCAGGGAAATCTATGCCGGCCTGCAAACGCAGGCGCCGGAGACCTTGCGCCTGATGACACGCACCATGCGGCTGGTGGACGACGGCAAGGTGGCCGAGGCGCCCGCCTTTTTGCAGGATACCGTGCAAAAACAGCAGGACGGCACCTTTAAACTGATCAACGAAATGGTGGCGCAGCAGGAAAAGCAGAACAGTGAACTGGTGGCCGAGATCGACAGCCAGTACAGGTTCGCCACGCGCTTCCTGTTGGCAACCGCGCTGGCCGCTGTGGCCACGGCGGCGGCGCTGGCCGTGGTCATCACGCGTTCGATCACGCGGCCGCTCGGCGAGGCGGTCGCCATCGCGGAAACCGTGGCGGCCGGTGACCTGACGCGCGCGATCGCCGTGCAAGGCCGCGACGAAGTCAGCCAACTGCTGGCCGCGCTGCAGCGCATGACCGCCAGCCTGACCGCCATCGTCGGCGAAGTGCGCGCCGGCACCGATACCATCGGCACCGCCTCGCGCCAGATCGCGGTCGGCAACCAGGACCTGTCCTCGCGCACCGAAGAGCAGGCCAGCTCGCTGGAGGAAACCGCCGCGTCGATGGAACAACTGACCGCCACCGTGCGGCAGAGCGCCGACAATGCGCGTCAGGCCAACGCGCTGGCCGTGTCGGCGTCGGAGGTGGCGGCGCGCGGCGGCAGCGTCGTGGCCGAGGTGGTCGATACCATGGGTGCGATCAACGCTTCGTCGAAGAAAATCGCCGACATCATCGGCGTGATCGACGGTATCGCCTTCCAGACCAACATCCTGGCGCTGAATGCCGCGGTGGAAGCGGCGCGCGCCGGCGAGCAGGGCCGCGGTTTCGCGGTGGTGGCGTCGGAGGTGCGCACGCTGGCGCAGCGTTCGGCCACGGCCGCCAGGGAGATCAAGGAACTGATCGTGGATTCGGTGGACAAGGTCGATGCCGGCACCATGCTGGTCGATCAGGCCGGCGCCACCATGCAGGAAGTGGTCGGCAGCGTCCAGCGCGTGACCGCGATCATGGCCGACATGGCGACCGCCAGCCAGGAGCAGAACGCCGGCATCGAGCAGATCAACATGGCGGTGGGCCAGATGGACCAGGTGACGCAGCAGAACGCCGCGCTGGTCGAGGAAGCCGCCGCCGCCGCCGAATCGCTGCAGAATCAGGCCGTGCAGCTGGCCGGTCTGGTGGACGCGTTCAGGCTGCCGTCCGGCGCCCGCTAAGTCTTGTCACGGCCCGGGAACAGGCCGTCCCAGGCTTCCTTGATGGTGGCGGTGACGATGCCCATGGCGTCCGGATCGCCGCGCAGCAGCGCGCGCAGATAGTGGCCCATCTGCTTGGGCGCGACGTGCGGCGGCAGCGGCGGCACGTCGGGATCGGTGACCATTTCCAGCAGGGTCGGCACCGGTGACGCCAGCGCCATCTCCCACGCCTCGGCCACCTGCTCCGGCCGGTCGACGCGGATGCCGCGCAATCCCAGCAGCTCGGCATAGGCGGCGTACGGGAAGGACGGCAGATTCTGCGACGCCGCCAGCTTGGCGTCGCCCTCGGTGATGCGCTGTTCCCAGCTGACCATGTTCAGGTCGCCGTTGTTGAGCACCATCACCACCAGTCGCGGATCGCTCCACTCGCGCCAGCGCTGCGCCAGCGTGATCAGCGCGTTCACGCCGATCATCTGCATGGCGCCGTCGCCGACCAGGGCCACCACCGGCCGGCCCGGATGCACGCACTTGGCGGCGATCGCGTACGGCAGCGCCGAGCCCATGGTGGCCAGCCCGCCCGACAGCGAGGCATGCATGCCGGGCCGGATCTTCAGGTCGCGCGCGTACCAGCCGGCGCAGGAGCCGGAATCGCAGGTCAGGATCACATCGTCCGGCAGGCGCGGCGACAGCTCCCAGAACACGCGTTGCGGATTGACCGGCTTGGCCTGGTTCATGGCGCGCGCCTCCATCACCTTCCACCAGTCGGCGACGTTCTGCTCGACCGTCTGGCGCCATGAGCGCTCGGCCTGCGGCTCCAGCAGCGGCAGCAGCGCTTCCAGCGTGGCGGCGCTGTCGCCGACCAGGCCGACCTCCATCGGATAGCGCAGATTCAGCATGCGCGGATCGATGTCGATCTGCACCCCGCGCGCCTTGCCCTCCTTGGGCAGGAATTCGGAATAGGGAAAGCCCGAGCCGACCATCAGCAAGGTGTCGCAGTCGTTCATCAGATCCCAGCTGGGCTTGGTGCCGAGCAGGCCGATGGAACCGGTGACGAACGGCAGGGTGTCGGGCACAGCAGCCTTGCCCAGCAGCGCCTTGGCGATGCCGGCGCCCAGCTTGTCGGCCACCGCGATCAGCGCCTCGCTGGCGTGCAGCGCGCCGGCGCCGGCCAGGATCGCCACCTTCTTGCCGGCGTTCAGCACGGCGGCGGCGCGCTGCAGGTCTTCGTGACGCGGCACCACGGCGTGGCCGGTGTAGCCGATGCCGCTGTGGACCGTGCCGTGTTCGCGCGGCGGGGTTTCCACCGCCTTCATGTCCTGCAGGTCGTTGGGCAGGATCACGCAGGTGACGGTGCGGCGCTCGATGGCGATGCGCATGGCGCGGTCGATCAGGTGGCGCACCTGGGCCGGGGTGGTGGCCATCTGCACGAAATCGTGCGCCACATCCTTGAACAGCGACGCCAGGTCGACTTCCTGTTGATAGTCGCCGCCCAGCGACATGCGGCTCTGCTGGCCGACGATGGCGACCACCGGCTGATGGTCCATTTTGGCGTCGTACAGGCCGTTGAGCAGGTGGATGGCGCCGGGGCCGGAGGTGGCCAGGCAGACGCCGACCTCGCCGCTGAACTTGGCATGGGCGCAGGCCATGAAGGCGGCCAGTTCCTCGTGGCGCGTCTGGAAGAATTCGATGCCGGTATCGCCGTGGCCGAAAGCGCCGACCACGCCGTTGATGCCGTCGCCGGGATAACCGTAGATGCGTTTGACGCCCCAGGCCGCCAAACGTTTCAGAACAAAGTCGCCTACTGTGGCCATGCTGCACCTCGCCGTATCGGATGGTTGGCCCGATTCTAGCGGCGATGCGCAGAATTGCGCAGCGATAACGTGCGCAGGCGCCCCGCGGAGCGCTCCCGGCAGCGCTTTTTCATGCAGTGCAGCATGGCCGGGCAGGGCGTTGTGATCGCGCAACAGCGTCACGCGCAGCGGATTGCCGCAGCGGATGAACGATGTTGCCGCGTGCCGTAATCTTGAGGAGTCCTCACATAAAAAAGCCCGGCGCAGCGGCCGGGCTTGGGTGCGGAGCCGATAGCAGCTCAATTATCGCGTATATCGAGACGGCGGTTGATGCTCAGCGCCGCCAGCGAGCTGACCGCGCCGGACAGCAGGTACAGGCCGGCATACGCCAGACCGAAGTGCGAGGACACGCCCAGCGCCACCAGCGGCGCGAAGCCGGCGCCCACCAGCCAGGCCAGATCCGAGGTCAGCGCCGCGCCGGTATAGCGGAAGCGCTGCGGGAAGTTGGCCGTTACCGCGCCGGCGGCCTGGCCGTACGACAGGCCCAGCAGCGAGAAGCCCAGCAGCACGAACGCGTCCTGGCCATGCTCGCCGGCGCCGATCAGGTAGGGCACGGCAAAGCTGAAGATGGCGATGCAGGTGGCCAGCGTGCCCAGCGTGCGGCGGCGGCCGACGCGGTCGGCGATCAGGCCGGAGATGATGACGCCGATCGACATCAGCACCACGCCCACCATCTGCACTTGCAGGAAACCGGACAGCGGGCGCTGCGAGGTCAGCGTGATCCACGACAGCGGGAACACCGTCACCAGGTGGAACAGCGCGTAGCTGGCCAGCGCGGCCAGCGCGCCGATGACGACGTTGCGGCCCTGCTGGCTCATCAGCTCGCCGACCGGCACCGGGTCCAGCTGGTGCTCGTCCAGCAGGTGCGAGTATTCATGCGTGGTCACCAGCCGCAGGCGGGCGAACAGCGCCACCACGTTAATCGCAAACGCCACATAGAACGGGAAGCGCCAGCCCCAGTCGAGGAAGTCCAGCTCGGTCAGGTTGGCCAGCATGTATGAAAACAGGCCGGCGGCGATGAGGAAGCCGATCGGCGCCCCCAGCTGGCCCAGCATGGCGTACCAGCCGCGCTTGTGCTCGGGCGCATTCAGCGCCAGCAGCGACGGCAGACCGTCCCAGGAACCGCCCTGGGCGATGCCCTGGCCGATCCGCAGCAGCGCCAGGAACACCAGCGAAGTGTTCCCCAAACTGGCATAGTCCGGAAGGAAGGCGATGCCGGCGGTGGAAACCCCCATAATCAGCAAGGCCAGGGTCAGTTTGGCTTCACGCGTGAAACGATGCTGAACTGCCATAAATGCGACAGTTCCTATCGGACGGGCAATAAAAGCGAGCGCAAAAATGGCAAAAGCGTATAGTGTGCCGTCAAGCCGGCTCTCATACGGGAAGAACACCGACGGAAACACCAGCGCCGAGGCGATGGCGTAGACGAAGAAGTCGAAGTATTCCGAGGCGCGCCCGATGACCACGCCAATTGCTATTTCTCCGGGAGAGATATGCCCATCCCTGGCATTGATGCTCCTTGCACCAGGGCTCGTTTGATGATGTTCGTGGACGCCAGACTGCACGCCATCGATAGAAGTCGTATTAGCCATAGTCTCTTTGTCTCTGTTGATTAATTGTTATCACAAGGGCAGGTCAGGCGGGTAGGACAAAGTGTCCAATGGCAAGACCGATCCTTAGTGAGTACAGTAGCATGTTCCCAATATTCTGTAACGTACATTACCGCATGATTCCTCCTATCGTTCGTCGTGGGTTGTTCCTCGCACCGTTAATGTGGCTAGCTGGCTGCGATACGGTCGTGCTGAACCCGTCCGGGGATATCGCAGCGCAACAGGCACACCTGGTAGTTGTGTCAACCCTGTTGATGCTGTTGATTATCGTACCTGTCATGTTTCTCATCTGTCTGTTCGCTTGGCGCTATAGAAAGTCAAATACCGCCGCCGAATACAAGCCGGACTGGGATCACTCCACCAAGCTCGAACTGCTGATCTGGGGCGCACCGCTGCTGATCATCATCGTGCTGGGCCTGATCACGTGGATTTACACCCACTTGCTCGATCCGTACCGTCCGCTGAGCCGTCTGGACGAACACCGTCCGATCGCCGCCGGCGTCAAGCCGCTGGAAGTGCAGGTGGTGTCGATGGACTGGAAGTGGATGTTCATCTATCCGGAACAGGGCATTGCCACCGTGAACGAACTGGTCACCCCGATCGACGTTCCCGTGCGCTTCCACATGACCTCGACCTCGGTGATGAACGCGTTCTACATCCCGGCGCTGGCCGGCATGGTCTACACCATGCCCGGCATGGAGACGCAGCTGAACGCGGTGATGAACAAGGTCGGCGTGTACGACGGCTTCTCGGCCAACTACAGCGGCGCCGGTTTCTCCGACATGAAGTTCAAATACCATGGCGTGTCGCAGGCCGACTTCGACGCCTGGGTGGCCAAGACCAAGGCTGGTGGCGCAGGTGACAACGGCGCGCTGACCCGCGCCCAGTTCGTCGAGCTGGACAAGCCGACCATCAAGCACCCGATCATGCACTTCGCCAACGTGGACAAGGGCTTGTACGACCTGATCCTGAACCGTTGCGTGGCCGAGGGCACGACCTGCATCAACACCCAGATGCACCAGGATGCCACGCGCATCAAGGCAGCGGCAGCCGTCAAGGAAATGTCGAAAGACGTGTGCGAGCCGACCAGCGTCGCCGCCACCACTGCTCAACCTACCCGTAAAGAATGACCATGTCTGATCTCAACCTGACCAATCTGATCATTGGGCGGCTGTCGCTGGAAGCAATTCCATACCACGAGCCCATCCTGATCGGCACCTTCGCCGGTGTGGCCCTGGGCGGCCTCGTGCTGCTGGCCGCGATGTTTAAATTCCGCCTGTGGGGTCCGCTGTGGCGCGACTGGATCACCTCGATCGACCACAAACGCATCGGCATCATGTACATGGTGCTCGGCATCATCATGCTGCTGCGCGGCTTCGCCGACGCGCTGATGATGCGCGCGCAGCAGGCCATCGCCTTCGGCGACAATCCCGGCTTCCTGCCGCCGCACCACTACGACCAGGTGTTCACCGCCCACGGCACCATCATGATCTTCTTCGTGGCGATGCCGCTGGTGACCGGTCTGATGAACTACGTGGTGCCGCTGCAGATTGGCGCGCGCGACGTGTCGTTCCCGTTCCTGAACAACTTCTCGTTCTGGATGACCACCTTCGGCGCCATGCTGACCATGGTCTCGCTGTTCGTCGGTGAATTCGGCAAGACCGGCTGGCTGGCGTTCCCGCCGCTGTCGGGCATCGCCGCTTCGCCGGACGTCGGCGTCGATTACTACATCTGGTCCTTGCAGGTGGCCGGTGTCGGCACCACGCTATCCGGGGTCAACCTGATCGCCACCATCATCAAGATGCGCGCGCCCGGCATGTCGATGATGAAAATGCCGGTGTTCACCTGGACCGCGCTGTGCACCAACGCCCTGATCGTGGCCACCTTCCCGATCCTGACCATCACCCTGGCCATGCTGTCGCTGGACCGTATCGCCGGCTTCAACTTCTTCACCAACGAGCTGGGCGGCAACCCCATGCTGTACGTGAACCTGATCTGGATCTGGGGCCACCCCGAGGTGTACATCCTGATCCTGCCGGTGTTCGGCGTGTTCTCGGAAATCGTCTCGACCTTCTCCGGCAAGCGCCTGTTCGGCTACACCTCGATGGTGTATGCGACCGTGGTGATCACCGTGCTGTCCTACCTGGTGTGGCTGCACCACTTCTTCACCATGGGCTCCGGCGCCAGCGTCAACTCGTTCTTCGGCATCACCACCATGATCATCTCGATCCCGACCGGTGCCAAGATCTTCAATTGGCTGTTCACCATGTACAAGGGCCGCATCCGCTTCACCGTCCCGATGATGTGGACCGTGGGCTTCATGCTGACCTTCGTGATCGGCGGTATGACCGGCGTGATGCTGGCCGTGCCTCCGGCCGACTTCGTCCTGCACAACTCGCTGTTCCTGATCGCCCACTTCCACAACGTGATCATCGGCGGCGTCGTGTTCGGTCTGTTTGCCGGCATCAACTACTGGTTCCCGAAAGCGTTCGGCTACACCCTGAATGAATTCTGGGGCAAGGTCTCGTTCTGGTGCTGGCTGGTCGGCTTCTGGGTCGCCTTCACCCCGCTGTACATCATGGGCTTCATGGGCGTGACCCGCCGCATGAACCACTTCGACGATCCATCGCTGCAGATCTACTTCATCGTCGCCGCCATCGGCGCGCTGATCATCGCCGGCGGTATCGGCGCCTTCCTGGTGCAGCTGTTCGTCAGCTTCATGAACCGCGACAAGCTGCGCGACGTCACCGGCGACCCGTGGAACGGCCGCACCCTGGAATGGGCCACCTCGTCGCCACCGCCCGACTACAACTTCGCCTTCACCCCGGTGGTGCATGACAGCGACAGCTGGGCCGACATGAAGGCCAACAAGTACCAGCGTCCGCTGAAAGGCTTCGTCGACATCCACATGCCGAAGAACACCGGCGCCGGCTTCGTCATCTCGGCCCTGTCGTTCGCCTTCGGTTTCGCCATGGTCTGGCAGATGTGGATCCCCGCGGCCCTGTCGTTCGTGGCCATGGTGGCGGCGATCGTCATCCACACCTTTAACTACAACCGCGATTTCTACATCAAGGCCGATGAAGTGAATCGTACCGAAGAAGCGCATACTCGTTTGCTGGAAAGCCATGTCTGAAATTAACGCTAACGGCGCCCTGAGCGCAGATCCAAGCGCGCGTTACTACGTGCGTGACCACCATCCGGAGAACGGCACGCTGCTGGGCTTCTGGATCTACCTGATGAGCGACTGCCTGCTGTTCGCCGGCCTGTTCGCCGCTTACGCTGTCCTGGGCCGCAACTATGCGGGCGGCCCGTCGGGCGCGGAACTGTTCGACCTGCCGACCGTGGCGATCAACACCGGCTTCCTGCTGCTGTCGTCGATCACCTACGGCTTCGCCATGATCGCCTCGCAGCGCAAGAACCTGAAGGCCACCATCATCTGGCTGCTGGTGACCGGCGCCTTCGGCCTGGCCTTCCTTTACCTGGAGCTGGACGAGTTCCTGCACCTGATCCATGAAGGCGCGGGTCCGCAGCGCAGCGCGTTCCTGACCTCGTTCTTCTCGCTGGTCGGCACCCACGGTCTGCACGTGACCTTCGGCTCGATCTGGTTGATCACGCTGGTGTTCCAGCTGGCCAAGCACGGCCTGACCCCGGAAAACAACCGTCGCCTGATGTGCCTGTCGATGTTCTGGCACTTCCTGGACGTGATCTGGATCGGCGTGTTTACCTTTGTTTATCTGATGGGAGTCCTGCCATGAGCGCACATAATCACCATGGACACGATGACCACGGCCACGGTCATCACGGTCACGAAGACGACGGCCACCACGGCAGCCTGAAGGACTACGCGATCGGTTTCATCCTGTCCGTGATCCTGACCGCGATCCCGTTCTGGCTGGTGATGAACAAGGTGTTCGACAAGTCGAGCACCACCGCCATCGTCATCCTCGGCTTCGCCGCCATCCAGGTCGTGGTCCACATGGTCTACTTCCTGCACATGAATGGCCGCGCCGAAGGCGGCTGGTCGATGCTGGCCACCGTCTTCACGCTGGTGCTGCTGGTGATCGTGTTGTCGGGCTCAATCTGGGTCATGTACCACATGAACATCAACATGATGCCTTCGATGGGTAACGACGTTCACAACATGCAAGACATGCAATGATGACGGGCGCCTCCAAGCGCCAACGTTCCCGCGCCCTGCGCGTCATCCTGGCCCTCGCGGCCGGGGTGATGTTCGCGGGGTTTTTTGCTTTGGGAACCTGGCAGATTTATCGGCTTCAATGGAAGCTGGCGCTGATCGAGCGGGTCGACCAGCGCGTGCACGCGGCCGCGGTGCCGGCGCCGTCCAGGGCGCAGTGGCCGCAGCTGACGGCCGAGGCGGACGAGTACCGCCGCGTGACGCTGAGCGGGGTATTCCTCGATGGCGCGACCACGCAGGCGCTGGCCTCGATCGAGCGCGGCATCGGCTACTGGGTGCTGACGCCGCTGTGCACGGCGGACGGCGGCATCGTCATGATCAACCGCGGCTTTGTCGCGGCGGGCGTCAGCGGCTGGAAACCGCAGCCCGCGCCGCCGCCGGCCGCGCCGGGTGCCTGCAAGCTGGCGACGGCGCCGCAGGTGACGGTCCACGGCCTGCTGCGCCTGAGCGAGCAGGAAAGCCGTCTGCGCAAGAACGAGCCGGAACGTAATTACTGGTACGCGCGCGACCTGGCGGCCATCGCCAGGGCGCGCGGACTGCCGCCGGTGGCGCCGTACTTCATCGACGCGGACGACGCCTCGGCGCGGGCGGCCGGGCCGGTAGGTGACGTGCAGCCGGTGGGCGGTTTGACGGTCATTTCGTTCGTCAACAACCATCTGGTTTATGCTGTCACCTGGTACGCACTGGCCCTGATGGTGGCCGCTGCGGTAGTCTGGGTAATACGAGATGCGCGCAAACAAAAGACCTAATCCCTACGACAGAGGCCGGCCGGGCATGCCGGTGGTGGAGCCGCTGGCCGCGGTGAACGCTTCGGCCAACACCATCACCCACGCGGCCGGCCACAAGAACATGCAGCAGCTGATCCAGCTGCGCTGGATCGCGGTGATCGGCCAGATCACCACCATCGCCACCGCCTCCATCCTGCTGGGCGTGCAGCTGCCGATGCCGGCGATGCTGAACGTGCTGGCCTGCCTGATCGCCTTCAACGTCGCCAGCATCCTGCGCTGGCAGGAAAACCAGGTGGTGTCCAACAGCGAACTGCTGCTGGCGCTGACGGTGGATGTGGCCAGCCTGACGGCCCAGCTCTACCTGAGCGGCGGCGCCACCAACCCGTTCGTGTTTTTGTACCTGCTGCACGTGATCCTGGGCGCGGTGCTGCTGGAGACGTGGTCGACCTGGACCATCGTGATCGTCACCGGCGCCTGCATCGCCGGACTGGCGCTGTTCTCCGAACCGCTGCCGCTGCCGCAGGATCATGCGCTGGGCATCTTCAGCCTGTACGTGCAGGGCATGCTGCTGTGCTTCATCCTCGACGCGGCGCTGCTGGTGGTGTTCATCACCCGCATCATGCAGAACATGCGCAGCAGCGCGGCGGCGCTGTCCGACCTGCGCCAGCGCGCGGCCGAGGAAGAACACATCGTGCGTATGGGCTTGCTGGCTTCCGGCGCCGCGCACGAACTGGGCACGCCGCTGGCGACGCTGGCCGTGATCCTCGGCGACTGGAAGCACATGCAGGAATTCAAGAGCAACCCGGTGCTGCTGGAGGAAATCGGCGAAATGCAGACCCAGCTCAAGCGCTGCAAGGCGATTGTCAGCGGCATCCTGCTGTCGGCCGGCGAGGCGCGCGGCGAATCGTCGGCGGCCACCACCATCAACACCTTTCTGGACGAGGTGGTGGCGGAGTGGCGCGTCGGCCGCCCGGTGATGGCGCTGGAATTCGACAACCGCATCGACCCCGATCATCCGGTGGTGTCCGATTCGACGCTGAAGCAAATGATCGGCAATGTGCTGGACAACGCGCTGGAAGCATCGCCGCATTTCGTGCGGCTGGAAGCCGGCGTGGAAGGCGACACGCTGGTGCTGCGGGTGACCGACAACGGCCCCGGCTTCGCGCCGGCCATCCTGGCGCAGTTCGGCAAGCCCTATAATTCCAGCAAAGGCCGTCCAGGCGGCGGGCTGGGACTGTTCCTGGTGGTGAACGTCGCGCGCACGCTGGGCGGCGAGGTGACGGCGACCAACCTGGAGCAAGGCGGAGCGATGGTGCGCCTGACGCTGCCCTTGTCCGCCATCGAAATCAAACCGGAACATCAAACGACGACATGACGACAGAAGAAGAACGCGTACTGCTGCTGGTGGAAGACGACGCGGCGTTTGCCCGTACCTTAGGGCGTTCTTTCGAACGAAGGGGCTACAAGGTACTGCTGGCCGAAAACGTGGACGAGGCCAGCGCGGCGCTGGTCGAGCACTCGCCGGGCTACGCCGTGGTCGACCTCAAACTGAAGGGCAACTCGTCGGGCCTGGCCTGCGTGCAGATGCTGCACGAGCACGACCCGGACATGCTGATCGTGGTGCTGACCGGCTTCGCCAGCATCAACACGGCGGTGGAAGCGATCAAGCTGGGTGCCTGCCAGTATCTGGCCAAGCCATCCAACACCGACGACATCGAAGCCGCGTTCGAACACGTGGCCGGCGCGGCCGAACTGGAACTGACCACGCGCGCCACCTCGGTCAAGACGCTGGAGTGGGAGCACATCCACGCCGTGCTGGCCGAGACCGACTTCAACATCTCCGAAGCGGCGCGGCGGCTGGGCATGCACCGTCGCACGCTGGCGCGCAAGCTCGAAAAACAGCGGGTGAAATAGATGTCGACCCAAGGCTCCCTGTTCGACTTCGAAGCGCCGCCGCAGCCGACCGACCGGCTGTTCTTCGCCATCGCGCCCGACGCCGGCGCCGTCGCGCAGATCGGCCAGCTGACCGCCCAACTGAAAGCGCAACACGGCATGGTCGGCCGCCCGACCGCCGCCGCCAAGCTGCACTGCACCCTGTGCGTGCTGGGCGACTATGTCGGCATGCCGGACAAACTGGTTGACGCCGCCTCGCAGGCGGCCGCGCTGGTGGCGGCTGGAACGCAGCCGTTCACCGTCAGCTTCGACACCGCGCAAACCTTCATCAACCGCGCGCGCAACCGACCTTACGTGCTGACCGGCAGCGAAGGCATCGTCGGCGTCACCGAACTGTACCGCCGCCTTGGCGGCGCCCTGGCGAAGGCCGGCGCCGGTGTCCATCCGCACAGTTACACGCCGCACGTCACACTGCTGTACGACGATATCACCGCCGCGCCGCAGGCCGTGGCGCCGGTCGAATGGACCGTGCGCGAGCTGCTGCTGCTGCACAGCCACATCGGCCAGGGCCGCCCCTACACCATACTCGGCCGCTGGCCGTTTTAACTCCGGGGTCAGGTCTTCCATTGCGTCACGGGCTGTGCCGTAGCGGCCGCTACGGC
>NZ_SPVG01000033.1 GCF_004614165.1 Duganella callida
ATACTTGGTCGACATCCAAGGGGTCGGGGATTCGAATTCCTCACCGCCCACCAGATTTCGCAGTAAAATTTAAGCAGTACCACGGGCGGTTAGTTCAGCTGGTTAGAATACTTGGTCGACATCCAAGGGGTCGGGGATTCGAATTCCTCACCGCCCACCAGAACATGTAAGAGCGAGAAAGGCAATCACGGTTATGACACCGCGAACTACTACCAAGCTTTGGGAGTGACGCTAGTCAACGGGATTCTTTTGCTTGTCAAAAAGAGAAAACGCGGCTAGCCCGCGTTTTTTTTTCGTCCGCATTTTTTAATATCCTTAGATCACCGGAGATCACAATGATTTCAGTTCGCCTTCCTGATGGTTCCGCCCGCGAATTCGACGGCCCGGTCACCGTGGCCCAAGTGGCGTCCAGCATCGCGACCAGCCTGGGCAAGGCCGCGCTGGCCGGCAAAGTCGACGGCAAAGTGGTCGATACCTCCTACCTGATCGACAAGAACGTCGACCTGGCCATCGTCACCGACAAGGACCCGGAAGGCCTGGACGTGATTCGCCACTCGACCGCGCACTTGCTGGCCTACGCCGTCAAGGAATTGTTCCCGGACGCGCAAGTGACCATCGGTCCGGTGATCGACAACGGCTTCTATTACGACTTCTCCTACAAGCGCCCGTTCACCCCGGACGACCTGGTGGCGATCGAAAAGAAAATGGCCGAGCTGGCCAAAAAGGACGAGCCGGTCACCCGCAAGGTGCTGCCGCGCGACGAGGCGGTCAGCTATTTCAAGTCGATCGGCGAAAACTACAAGGCCGAGATCATCGCCTCGATTCCGGCCAATGAAGACGTATCGCTGTACAGCGAAGGCAACTTCACCGACCTGTGCCGCGGCCCGCACGTGCCATCGACCGGCAAGCTGAAGGTGTTCAAGCTGATGAAGCTGGCTGGCGCCTACTGGCGCGGCGACAGCAAGAACGAGATGCTGCAGCGTGTCTACGGCACCGCCTGGGCGAAAAAAGAAGATCAAGAGCAATACCTGTTCCAGCTGGAAGAGGCGGAAAAGCGCGACCACCGCAAGCTGGGCAAGCAGCTGGACTTCTTCCACTTCCAGGATGAGGCGCCGGGCCTGGTGTTCTGGCACCCGAAGGGCTGGACCATCTGGCAACAGGTGGAGCAGTACATGCGCAACAAGTACCAGGTCAACGGCTACCAGGAAGTCAAGGCGCCGCAGATTCTGGATGCCAGCCTGTGGGGCAAGACCGGCCACTGGGACAACTACCGCGAAAACATGTTCGTCACCGAGTCGGAAAACCGCTCGTACGCGCTGAAGCCGATGAACTGCCCGGGTCACGTGCAGATCTTCAACAGCAACATGCGTTCCTACCGCGACCTGCCGCTGCGCTACGGCGAGTTCGGCCAGTGCCACCGCAACGAGCCGTCGGGCGCGCTGCACGGCATCATGCGCGTGCGCGGCTTCACCCAGGATGACGGCCACATCTTCTGCACCCACGAGCAGATCCAGCCGGAGGTGGTGGCCTTCCACACCCAGGCGATGGAAGTGTATTCGGACTTCCACTTCCACAATATCGAAGTGAAACTGGCGCTGCGTCCGGACAACCGCATCGGTTCCGACACCATCTGGGACGAGGCGGAAGAGGCGCTGCGCGCCGGTCTGCGCGCCTGCGGCGTGACCTGGACCGAGCTGCCGGGCGAGGGCGCGTTCTATGGTCCGAAGATCGAGTACCACCTGAAGGATTCGCTGGGCCGCCCATGGCAGGTCGGCACCATGCAGGTCGACTTCTTCATGCCGGAGCGCCTGGGCGCCGAGTACGTGGCGGCCGACAACAGCCGCCAGGTGCCGGTCATGCTGCACCGGGCGATCGTCGGTTCGATGGAGCGCTTCATCGGCATCCTGATCGAAAACTACGCGGGCGCGCTGCCGGTCTGGCTGTCGCCGGTGCAGGTGTCGGTGCTGAATATCTCCGATGCGCAGGGGGAATACGTCGCCCAAGTGGCTGAAAAGCTGCGTCGCGCCGGCTTCCGCGTGCAGACCGATTTGCGCAACGAGAAAATAACCTATAAAATACGTGAACATTCCGTCCAAAAACTGCCGTACATCTTGGTTGTAGGTGACAAGGAACGGGATGCCAACACCGTGGCTGTGCGGGCGCGGGGCAATGTCGATCTGGGCGTCATGTCCGTCGAAGCCCTGATTGAGCGACTCCAGCAGGATGTCGCCACCAAAGCCTGATCGCAGCTTTCTACCGGACTTTAAAAAGGAAATACCATAGCTACTGAAAAGTCGCATCGCATCAATGGCGAAATCACTGCCCCGCAAATGCGTTTAACCGGGGTCGATAACGAACCACTCGGTATCGTGAGTTTGGCCGAAGCCTTCCGCCTGGCGGAAGAGGCAGACGTTGATCTGGTCGAGATCGCGCCTAACGCGGTTCCGCCGGTTTGCCGTCTGATGGACTACGGCAAGTTCAAGTATTCGGAGCAGAAGAAGGCTCACGAAGCGAAATTGAAGCAGAAAGTCATCTCCGTGAAGGAAGTCAAATTCCGTCCGGGCACCGATGACGGCGACTACAATATCAAGCTGCGTAACCTGATCAAGTTCCTGGAAGACGGCGACAAGACCAAGATCACGCTGCGTTTCCGCGGCCGCGAGATGGCGCACCAGGATATCGGCTTCCGCATGCTGGAGCGCCTGAAGGCCGACCTGGAGCCGCATGGCCAGGTCGAGCAGTTCCCGAAGATGGAAGGCCGCCAGATGATCATGGTGCTGGCGCCGAAGAAAAAGAAGTAATCTTGCCATAAATGGCAGGCAAAAAAAGGGCACGGGTAGTGCCCTTTTTCATTTTCTGGGCTATAATTGTCGGCTGTAGTAAATGTAGTGGACTCGCATCCGCTGCACAAACAAGTGAGAGCAGGCATCTAAGCGTGACACTGGGTCGCCACCTGTAATCCTGTTTAATAGGAGCTGTCCGAGAGGGCAGAATATCTATGCCAAAAATGAAAACCAAGAGCTCCGCGAAAAAGCGTTTTCGCGTGCGTCCAGGTGGTACCGTTAAATCGGGTATGGCTTTCAAACGCCACATCCTGACCAAGAAGACGACCAAGAACAAGCGTCAACTGCGCGGCACCCGTAACATCGATGCGACCGACGTCCAGCGCGTCTACGCAATGATGCCATCCGCTTAATCTCACACTCAATTAAGGAGCTACTATGCCTCGAGTAAAACGTGGGGTTACTGCGCGTGCCCGTCATAAAAAAGTACTGAACCTGGCCAAGGGTTACCGCGGCCGTCGCAGCAAGGTATACCGTATTGCCAAGCAAGCAGTGATGCGCGCTGGCCAGTACGCCTACCGCGACCGTCGTAACAAGAAGCGCGTCTTCCGTCGTCTGTGGATCGCTCGTATCAACGCCGCTTCGCGTGAGCACGGCGTGACCTACAGCGCCTTCATGAACGGCCTGAAGAAAGCTTCGATCGAACTGGACCGTAAGGTTCTGGCCGATATGGCTGTGATGGACAAGCCTGCTTTCGCAGCGATTGTCAACATCGTTAAAGCGAAGATCGCTGCTTAATCAAGCATCGGTTGTGCAAGAGAACGGGGCAAGGGTCACACCTGTGCCCCGTTTTTGATTCAAGGACAAGAAAAACGCATGGACTCCCTGGAACAACTCGTCGCCTCCGCAGTGCAGGATTTCGACGCGGCCAAAGATGACGCCGCCGCACTGGAAAACGCCAAAGCCAAATACCTGGGCAAGACCGGCCAGATTACCGAATTGATGAAGGGCCTGGGCAAGCTCGACCCGGACGCCAAGAAGGCCCAGGGCGCGCTGATCAACGCCGCCAAGCAGCAGATCGAAGCCGCGCTGACCGCGCGCCGTGATGCGCTGGCCGAAGCCCAGCTGCAAGCCCGTTTGAACGCCGAGGCCATCGATGTCTCGCTGCCTGGCCGCGGTCGCGCCGGCGGCGGCATCCACCCGGTGATGCGCACCTGGGAGCGCGTGGAAGAGATCTTCCGCTCGATCGGCTTCGACGTCGCCGACGGCCCGGAAATCGAGACCGACTGGACCAACTTTACCGCGCTGAACAGCCCGGAAAACCATCCTGCGCGTTCCATGCAGGACACCTTCTATATCGAGGGCAACGACAGCCAGGGCAAGCCGCTGCTGCTGCGCACCCACACCTCGCCGATGCAGGTGCGTTACGCGCGCAGCCATACGCCGCCGATCAAGGTGATCGCGCCCGGCCGCACCTACCGCGTCGACAGCGACGCCACCCATTCGCCGATGTTCCACCAGGTCGAGGGCTTGTGGATCGCCGAGAACATCAGCTTCGCCGACCTGAAGGGCGTGTACCTGAACTTCGTCAAGGCCTTCTTCGAGACCGACGACCTGCAGGTGCGTTTCCGTCCGTCCTACTTCCCGTTCACCGAGCCGTCGGCCGAGATCGATATCGCCTTCGGTTCCGGTCCGCTGAAAGGCCGTTGGCTGGAGGTGTCGGGTTCGGGCCAGGTGCATCCCAACGTGGTGCGCAACTTCGGCCTGGATCCGGAAAAATTCATCGGCTTCGCGTTCGGCTCCGGCCTCGAGCGCCTGACCATGCTGCGCTACGGGATCAACGACCTGCGCCTGTTCTACGAAGGCGATCTGCGTTTCCTCAAGCAGTTCAATTAATTCGGTCCCGATCACAAGAAAGCTGAAACGAATATGCAATTCTCCGAAAACTGGCTCCGTACCATGGTCGATCCGAAGATGACTTCGGATGAACTGGCCCATCTGCTGACGATGTCCGGCCTGGAAGTGGAAGAAGTGGAACCTGTCGCGCCGCCGTTCTCCAACGTGGTGGTCGGCCACGTGCGCGAAATGATGAAGCACCCCAACGCCGACCGCCTGAACGTCTGCCAGGTGGACGTCGGCACCGGTACCCTGCTGAACATCGTCTGCGGCGCGCCGAACGTGCGGCCGGGCCTGAAAGTGGTGTGCGCCATGGCCGGCGCCGTGCTGCCGCCGGGCGCCGACGGCAAGCCGTTCCACATCAAGGTCGGCCAGCTGCGCGGCGTCGAGTCGCAGGGCATGCTGTGCTCGGCCAAGGAACTGAAATTGTCGGAAGAGGGCGGCGGCCTGCTGGAACTGCCGGACGACGCGCCGATCGGCAAGAACTTCCGCGATTACTACGCGCTGAACGACCTGAAGTTCACCATCAAGCTGACCCCCAACAAGGCCGACTGCCTGTCGGTGCTGGGCGTGGCGCGCGAAGTGTCGGCACTGACCGGCGTGCCGCTGCAGGCGCCGACCTTCCGCCAGATCGCCGTCAACAGCGATGAAAAACTGCCGGTGAAAATCTCGGCGCCGGACCTGTGCGGCCGCTTCTCGGGCCGCGTGATCCGCAACTTGAATGCAAAGGCCGCCACCCCGGACTGGATGAAGCAGCGCCTGGAGCGCAGCGGCCAGCGTTCGGTGTCGGCGCTGGTGGACATCTCCAACTACGTGATGCTGGAGCTGGGCCGTCCGACCCACGTGTTCGACCTGGACAAGATCCATGGCGGCCTGGACGTGCGCTGGGGCCGCCAGGGCGAATCGCTGAAATTGCTGAACGGCAACACCGTCGCGGTCGACGAATGGGTGGGCGTGATCGCCGACGAGCAGGAAATCGAATCGCTGGCCGGCATCATGGGCGGCGACGCCACCGCCGTCTCGCTGGAGACCACCTCGATCTACCTGGAAGCCGCATTCTGGTGGCCGAACGCCATCCAGGGCCGCGCCCGCAAGTACAACTTCTCGACCGACGCGGCGCACCGCTTCGAGCGCGGCGTCGACTACGCCACCACCGTCGAGCACATCGAGCGCATCACCTCGCTGCTGATCGAAATCTGCGGCACCGCCACCACCAAGGTCGGGCCGGTTGACGACCAGAGCGTTAATCTGCCGCGGCGCGAGCCGGTCAGGATGCGCACCGCGCGCGCGCAGAAGGTGATCGGCGTGGCGCTGGACGATCAAGTCATCGCCGACATCTTCACCCGCCTGGCGCTGCCGTTCACGCTGGAAGACGGCGTGTTCAGCGTGACCTCGCCGTCCTACCGCTTCGACATCGAGATCGAGGAAGATCTGATCGAGGAAGTGGCGCGCGTCTACGGTTTCGAGAACATCCCGACCCTGCCGCCGGTGGCCGCCAGCACCATGATCATCGCGCCGGAAAATACCCGTTCGCTGTTCGCGGTGCGTCACCAGCTGGCCGATCTCGGCTACCAGGAAGTGGTCAACATGAGCTTCGTGGAAGCGGCCTGGGAAGCCGACTTCGCCGGCAACGCCGATCCGATCAAGCTGCAGAACCCGATCGCCAGCCAGCTGAGCGTGATGCGTTCGACCCTGGTCGGCAGCCTGGTGGCCAATGTGCGCTACAACCTGAACCGCAAGACCAACCGCGTGCGCGTGTTCGAAATCGGCGCCACTTATCACCGCGACGCCGGCGTGGCCGACGGCGCGCTGACCGTGGCCGGCTATCACCAGCCGAAACGCGTGGCCGCCATCGCCTACGGCAGCGTGGCGGACGAGCAGTGGGGCCAGGACACCCGCGCCGTCGATTTCTTCGACGTCAAGGCCGACCTGGAACAGCTGTTCGCGCCGTTGCAACTGCGCTTCGTCAAGGCGGAACATCCGGCGCTGCACCCCGGCCGCTCGGCACACGTGCTGCTGGACGGCCAGGTCATCGGCTTCATCGGCGAGCTGCATCCGCGCTGGCTGCAGAAATACGAGTTGCCGCACGCGCCTGTCGTATTCGAGGTGGATGCAATTGCTTTGCAGCAACGACCTGTGCCAAAATATGAGGAAATCTCCAAGTTCCCCGGCGCGACCCGCGACTTGGCCGTGGTCGTCAAGCAGACCGTGGCGGCACAGGATGTGCTCGATGCATTTAAAGTCGCCGTGCAAGCAATTCCGCAGGGTAACATTGTGCAAGCCATTGTTTTGTTTGATGAATATCGAGGAAAAGGACTGGAAGGTGACGAAAAATCGCTTGCTTTCCGCTTTAGCTTGCAAGATACTCAAAACACGCTGCAGGACGATGTGGTGGAGGCCGTGATGGCTGCCGCCGGCGATGCGGCCAAGCAAAAACACGGCGCACGTCTGCGCGCTTGAGGCACCGTTCCCGCCACGGCCGGGACGGTTTGTGTATGATAGTGAGTCCGGCTTGGCCGGACTTGTTCGTTTTTATATAAGGCAGGGCAGGAAAATTAATAACAACGACGTTGATTCCGCCGTACTCCAATCCGCATTGGCTGCCGATTTGCACCGGGCCATGCAGGTTGCCAAAGTACGCCAGGATGCGGAAAAAGATTTGCCGACGCTGACCAAGGCGGAACTGGCCGAACTGTTGTTTGAGCAGGTGGGCCTGAACAAGCGCGAAGCCAAGGACATGGTGGAAACCTTCTTTGACGAGATCCGCAACGCGCTCGAGCGCGGCGAGGCCGTCAAGCTGTCCGGTTTCGGCAACTTCCAGCTGCGCGACAAGCCGCAGCGGCCTGGCCGCAACCCCAAGACCGGCGAGGAAATTCCGATCACGGCGCGCCGCGTCGTGACCTTCCACGCCAGCCAAAAGCTCAAGGGCATGGTCGAAGAGAGCAACCCGATGGCGCGCGCCGCCTGACCGGGGGTAAGCCGAGATGAACGACAGGCTGGTCAAGTCGGAAGTCGTGGTGTTGCCGCCGATCCCGGCCAAGCGCTATTTCACGATCGGCGAGGTGAGCGAGCTGTGCGGCGTCAAGCCGCACGTGTTGCGTTATTGGGAACAAGAATTTACCCAGTTGAAGCCAGTCAAGCGGCGCGGCAACCGCCGCTATTATCAGCACCATGAGGTGCTGTTGATACGCCGTATCCGCGAACTGCTGTATGAACAGGGCTTTACCATCAGCGGCGCACGCAATAAACTGGATAGCCGCGCGATGGCGGGCGGCGCGCCGGGGCTGGACGATGTCAACGAAGTCGCGCCGGCAGACGTTGCTCCACCACTGGACCGGGAATTCATCCGCAGCGAATTGCTTGCCATTATAGATCTGCTTAAGCTGAGCTGAAGAGGGGCGCCGCGCCGCGCGCACTGCTGGCGCAAAGCGCGAATGGTGAAGTGATTGCTGCTATACTTTCAACATTATTCTATTAATCAGCGTAGCTGAGCACGGTGGCGGATAGTCCGGCCTGGACCGGACACGACGAGAGGAAACAATGATACGCGTTGCCATTTGTGACGATCATCAAATTGTAAGAGCAGGCTTTAAACAGATTTTTTCTTCCTCGGATGACTTCGAGGTGGTGGCGGAAGCCGGTACCGGCCGCGAGGCGCTCGATATCGCCCGCCGTGAAATTTGCGATGTGCTGCTGCTCGATATCGCCATGCCCGATCAGAGCGGTATCGATACCCTGCGCACCATCCGCCAGGGGCAGCCCGATTTGCCGGTGCTGATCCTGTCCGGCTACCCGGCGCAGCAGTACGCCCTGAATCTGTTCAAGATGGGCGCCAACGGTTACCTGAACAAGGAATGCGACGCCGATGAGCTGATCACCGCCGTGCGCACCGTGTACCAGGGCCGCCGCTACGTCAGCTCGACGGTGGGCGAGCTGCTGGCGCAAAGCTTCGACCGCGACCCGAACACGGCGCCGCACACCGAACTGTCGGACCGCGAGTTCCAGGTGTTCCTGCGGCTGGCGCGCGGCGCCACCGTGTCGGACATCGGCGTGGCGTTGTCGCTGAGCATCAAGACCGTGTCGACCTACCGCACCCGCATCATGGAAAAAATGGGTATGCAGTCGAATTCCGACTTGACCTATTACGCCATGAAAAACAATCTTCTCGATTGACAACAAGTGCGCACACTTCAAGCGTGCGCGCTGACGTTTTGTTTCCTGACGGACTATAATTAGTCAGCTAGATGCATCCCCGTCTGGCAACTAAAGTGAAGGAAACGGATGTATTTCACCGTCGAAACAGCGCCGCATCACCGCCTGCCGCTGTACAAGACCGTTCTGTGCGTGACGTGCGCGCTGCTGTTGATCGTCAACGGTTTCAGCCTGTTCCACAATTTGCAAGCCTTGCGCGGCGCCCAGGTGCTGCTGAGCCAGACCGCGCGCGTGGCCGACCGCCTGCAGTATCTGAATGTGCTGGTGCTGGACGCGGAGAGCAGCATGCGCAGCTATTTCCTGTCCGGCCGCGACGCCTACCTGGGACCGACCCGCACCGCGCTGGCCGACAGCGAGAACGAGTTCAAGGAACTGGAAAAGCTGCTGGCCGATAATCCTTCGCAACTGAAAAACCTGAGCCAGCTGCACACGCTGGTGCGTCGCCGCCTGAGCATCATGAGCCAGGCGCTGGACGTCTACCGCGATGGCGGCCTGGCCGAGATCGTCAACATTGCCAAGCTCAGTGACGACCGCGCCAGCATGGACGAGATCCGCCTGCTGGTGGTGATCATGGAGCAGGAGCAGAATGAAACGCTGAACGCGCGCAGCGCCATGTTTTACCAGGAATACCAGAAGGCGGTCTGGCTGGGCATGAGCATCAACGCGGTGGCCATCCTGGTGCTGATCATGTTTTACCAGCTGGTGCGGCGCAGCTTTGCGCACCGCGCGGCGGTCGAGCACGCGCTGCAGAGCGCCAACGAAAACCTGGAATCGACCGTCCAGCAGCGCACCGAACAGTTGTCGGTGCTGTCGCGCCACCTGATCAGTATCAGCGAGGATGAGAAAGTGCGCCTGTCGCGCGAGCTGCACGACGAGCTGGGCGCCAACCTGACCTCGATCGGCATGGACATCGCGGCTGTAACCCAGCAGTTGCGCACCACCCATCCCGAGCTGGCCGAGCAGCTCAAGCGCGCCCGCGCGACGCTGGTGGAGACGGTGGAAATGAAGCGCCGCATCGTGGAAAACCTGCGCCCCAGTCTGCTCGACAACCTGGGCCTGTGCGCGGCCATCGAAAGTTATTGCGAAGAGTTCGCGCGCCTGTCGCAGGTGCGCTGCGACTGCACGGTGGCGCCGGAAATCGAAGCGGCATCGCGCCATTCGACCGATCTGCCGATCGCGCTGTTCCGCATCGTGCAGGAGTCGCTGACCAATATCCGCAAGTACGCCAGGGCCAGCCGGGTGACGGTGACGCTGAACCGCAATGCGGATGGGCTGATGTTGCGCATCATCGATGACGGCATCGGCATCGCGCCGGACGCCATCATCAAGCCGATGTCGCATGGTCTGCTGGGGATGCGCGAGCGCGCCTTGCTGCTGGGCGGATCGATGAACATCCGCCGCGGCCGTAACGATACCGGCACCTGCATCGAAGTGGCGATCCCGTTGCGTGAGCAGGCGCCGGTTGCCGCCGCGATGGCGCCGGCGCCGGCGCCGCTGTCGACGCTGCCGCCCGCCATCAGCGAGGTGATCAGCAGCGCGCTACATCCAGTCGCAGACGGTCAAACTCCGACTTCGCCACCTTATAGCACTCGCCCGCGTACGCCTCCAAGCCTGAGCGATCAAGCACGGTGATGTTGCCGCGACGGTAGGTGATCAGCCCCTCGTCCTGCAGCTTGCCGGCGGCGGCGGTGATGCTCTCGCGGCGCACGCCCAGCATCACGGAAATCATTTCCTGGGTCACTTTCAGCGCGTTCGACGGCGAACGGTCGAGGCGGTCGAGCAGCCAGCGGCACAGCTTTTGTTCGATTGAGCTGTGACGGCCGCCGACGGCGTTTTGCGCCATCTGCGCGAACAGCGCGGTGTTGTAGCGCATCAGCAGCGCCGGCAGCGCGCCGCCGCGGGCGAAGGCGTCGCGCAGCGCCTGGGTCTTCATGCGGTAGCCGTAGCCGGCCGCCTGCACCACTGCGCTGCACATGGCGCGTTCGCCCTCGAACAGCGAGACGCCGACCACGCCTTCATGGCCGACCACGGCGATCTCGGTGGTGGCGCCGTCTTCCATCACGTACAGCAGCGAGACGATGGCGGTGGTGGGGAAGTGCACATATTCCATCGCGTTGCCGTATTCGAACAGCTCTTTGCCGAACGGCAGCTGCACCAGTTCCAGATGCTCGAACAGGGACTCCAGCACCTCGCGCGGCAGGGCGGCCAGCAATTCGTTTTGCTGCGCGCCGCTGTAGGTGACCACCGGCCGGGACGCAAGCTCACTGATCTTGGCGCCTACCGGCAGGCGGTGGGCGGACTTGGCGGTTGCGTTGACTTGGGTGTTGTTCATGGTGTTCCTCACAAGCTAGTTACGTGTTGGTGTAACTTTATGAGGATTGTTAGATTGCGAACATAAGAACAGGGGACGCCCAAATGTAGGCATGGGGGATGCAAGCGTGTAGTCCTTGTCCTACAAGGGCTACTGTCTTTCTTGGAGGGGCAGCGGCATAATGGCATAACTCCCTATATGGTGGCGCACGATTATGCATGTACTCGTAGTGGAAGACGACGCCGTGCTGGCCGATGGCTTGTGCAGGATATTGGCCGAGAACGGCATCACGGCCGAGCCTGTCAGCAACGGCCTACAAGCGGATCAACTGCTGCAGCGCGCCGGCGTGGCGCAGGTGGTGGTGCTCGACATCGGCCTGCCGGGCATCGACGGCTTCGAGGTGGTGCGGCGCCTGCGCGCGCGCGGCAGCACGGTGCCGGTGCTGTTGCTGACGGCGCGCGACGCCATCGAGGACCGGGTGCGCGGGTTGGAGCAGGGCGCCGACGATTATCTGGTCAAGCCGTTCGCCAGCGCCGAGCTGGTGGCGCGCGTGCGGGCGCTGGCGCGGCGCAACACGCCGCCTCCGGCCGCGCTGGCGCTGGGCAATCTGGTGATGGACGTGGACGCCCGGCGCGCGCGCATCGGCGACAAGGCGATCGAACTGTCGGTGCGCGAGTGGGCGGTGCTGGAATATCTGCTGCAGCATGCGGCGCGCGTGGTCAGCAAGCAGCAGATCATCGAGGCGATCCTGCCCTGGGGCGACGATCTGACCCTGAACGCGGTGGAAGTCTACATCTCGCGCCTGCGGCTGAAGCTGGCCGACGCCGGCGTGGCGATCCGCACCATCCGTGGCTTCGGCTACATGCTGGAGCTGGCGGCATGACCAGCATCCGCCTGCGCCTGCTCAGGTGGCTGATCCCGCCGCTACTGCTGATGAACCTGGCCGCCGGCACGCTGACCTGGATGCTGGCCTGGCCGGCCGCGCAAATCGATACGCCGCATGCCGCCGCCAACGCCGCCGTGACGCCGCAGTCCGCCGCCGCGCCGGATGCCGCCGTTGCGGCATCCCCGTCCGCCGACGCCCTGCGCAAGCGCGCACAAGTGCGCGAAGCCGTGCTGCGCACGCTGATCCTGCTGGCCATCGTCTTCGCCCTGGCCTGCGTGGCGCTGATCTGGTTCTCCGTCACCAACGGCCTGCGTCCGCTGAACCGCCTGCGCGCCGAGCTGAACGCGCGCGAAGGCGACGACCTCGCCCCCATCGCGGCCGACGTCCCCTACGAACTGGAACCGGTGGTGTCCGCCTTCAACGGCCTGCTGGCCAAGGTGGGCGAGGGCGCCCAGGCGCGCCAGGATTTCCTGGCCAACGTCGCGCACCAGCTGCGCACCCCGCTCGCCGGCCTGAACACCCAGCTCGAATGGCTGGCCGCCCGCCACACCGAAGCCGACACCGCGCAATCCATCGGCCTGATGCGTTCGGCCACCGGGCGCATGATACGCCAGACCAACCAGCTGCTGGCGCTGGCGCGCGCGGAGCCCCAGCACTTCGCCAAAGCCCGGCTCGAGCCGCTCGCGCTGGATGCCCTGGTGGCCGAGGCGGTGCAAGTTTTCGTCGACCAGGCCGGCCGGAAAGCCATCGACCTCGGCTTCGACCTGCTGCCGGCCACGATCACCGGCGACCGCTTCCTGCTGCGCGACCTGATCGACAACCTGATCGACAATGCCATCCGCTACACGCCCGCCCGCGGCACGGTGACGGTCAGCTGCGCCGGCAAGGTGCTGACGGTGGAGGACAACGGCCCCGGCATCCCGCCGGCGCAGCGCGAGCAAGTCTTCAACCGCTACGTGCGGCTGGACGACAAAACCCACGGCAGCGGCCTCGGCCTGGCCATCGTGCGCGACATCGCCATCGTCCACGGCGCCAGCCTGACGATTTCCGCTCCCGCCAGCGGCCACGGCGCCGTGTTCACGGTCAAGTTTCCATAAATTTGTGCGCTTGTCAGCGGTTTGTCAGGATTTCCTCAGGGAAATGCAAGCCAGCCGCGTTACACTGTCCCCATGGATAAAACGGGGAGAGGGCCATGCAACGTCACGCACGCGGTTTCACGCTGATCGAAGTCATGATTACCGTCGCCATCGTCAGCATCCTGCTGGCCGTGGCGATCCCGGCCTACAGCGATTACGTCACCCGCGGCCGCCTGAGCGAAGCCTTTACCGCCCTGGGCGGTGCGCAACCGGCGGCCGAACAGTACTGGTCCAACAACCGCAGCTACGCCAACTTCGACGGCTCGCCCAATTTCCCCAAGGCCACGCCCAATTTCACCTACGCGCTGAGCAACGCCAGCGCCTCCACCTACACCATTACCGCCACCGGCACCAACAAGATGAGCGGCTTTGTCTACAGCATCAATGAAAGCGGCACCCATGCCACCGTGGCCACGCCGGCCGGCTGGGGCGCCAATGCCAATTGCTGGGTCGACCACAAGGGTGGCGCATGTTCCAACTGATGTTCCAGCCGAGGCGCCAGGCCGGCTTCACGCTGGTCGAGCTGATGGTGACCATCACCGTGTTCGGCATCCTGCTGGCGGTCGGCATTCCCAACGCCAGCAGCTGGCTGCTGGCCAACCGCGCGCGCGGCGCCAGCGAGTTCTATGCGGAAGGGTTCGGCATGGCGCGGCGCGAGGCGGTGTCGCACAACAGCGCCAGCCGTATCTCGCTGACGCCCAACGTCAATACCGGGCAGATGGACTGGCAGGTCGACCTCTGCTTCGTTGGCGCCGACACCCAGTGCCAGCCCGGCGACGACGGCTGGTCGACCACCGCCGCCCCGGCCGCCAACGATCCGCGGGGCGCCGATGGCTTCAAATCGGTCTACCGCGCCGCCGACGCGCTGCCGACGGTGGAAGTGCTGCAGCCGACCACCGAGCCGGCCGGCGCCTCGCAGGTGTATTACACGGCGCTGGGCTGGGTCAACACCAATTTCGACCAGCGCCTGACCCGGCTGCGCCTGGATCCGGCCGCCAAGTTCGCCGGCAGCGTGCAGCCGGCCGCGCTCAACATCACGCTGGCCGGCATGGTCGCCAAGTGCGACCCCTCGCTGCCCGCCAGCGATAACCGGGCCTGTCCGCCATGACGCCGCGCCGCCGCCAAGCGGGCATCGCGCTGCTGGAGGTGATGCTGGCCGTGATCATCCTCGGCATCGGCCTGCTGGGCACGGTCGGCCTGCAGGCGCGCGCCTACTCGGCGCTGTCGGACGCCGGCATGCGCGCCGAGGCCACGCTGGCGACCGAGAAACTGATCGGCGCCATCAACGCCGACGTCGCCAATATCGGCCAGTACAACCTGGCCGAGAACGGCACGCCGAACGCCCAGCTGGCGCCGTGGGTGAGCGAAACCAGGGCGGCGATTCCCGGCGCCGTGGTGGCGGTGCAGGTGCAGGACCAGCCGGCGCAGAACCGCTACCAGGTCGACATTTCCATCCGCTGGCAGCGCAAGGCCAATACCGAGGCCAACCGCCACCGCGTCACGGCCTACATCGCGCGCTGATATGGCTACCCCAATCCGACAATCTGGTTTTTCGCTGGTCGAGCTGATGGTCAGCGTGGTGATCGGCATGCTGGCGCTGCTGTTCGCCACGCGGCTGGTGGTCAGCGGCGAGACCACCAAGGACGCCGCCGTCGGTGGTTCCGACTCGATGCAGAACGGCATGCTGGCGATGTTCCAGCTCAGCGGCGACGCCGGCATTTCCGGCTGGGGCCTGAACGACCGCACCGTGGCCGGCTGCAACGCCACCTTCAGCGACGCGCGCGGCTACCAGCTGCTGACGGCCAAGCGCGACGGCGTCGACATCACGCCGTTGGCGGCGGTGGTGATCCAGTCCAACGGCGCCAATCCCGATGTGATCTCGTTTAACAGCGGCACCTCGAACGCCGGCGTCGGCTCGATCAAGATCATGGGCGATTACAACGGCGAAAGCTACATCACCGGCGACGCCGACCGGCCCTACGGCTACAACGACGGCGACGTGATGGTGGTGGCGCCGCAGACGCCGGACCGGCCGTGCACCGTGATGCAGATGGGCGGCTTCAACCCGGCCACCGGGCAGGGTGCGAATGTCCTGCTGAAAACCGGCGGCAGCTATCGCTACAACCCGGCCGCGGCGCTGGCCCAGGCCTACGCCAAGAGCGTCACCTATATGTACAACCTCGGCCGACCGGGACTGCTGCACTTGCACACCTGGTCGGTGAACAACGGCATCCTGCTGCTGCGCGGGACCGACCTGGCCGGCGCCGAGCAGGCCGGCGTGTCGGTGGCCGACAACATCGTCTCGATCAAGGCGCAGTATGGCTTCGACACGCGCGTGCTGGCCAACTACGATCCCAACCCGGCCGGCAACGGCACGCAGAAACTGCCGACCGCCAACAATGGCATGCAGATCGGCGTCTGGAGCGGCGCCATGATCGACGCCGACGGCGACGGCGTCAACGGCGGCCTCGGCGATTACCAGCGCATCGCCGCCGTCCGCATTGCGGTGGTGGCGCGCAGCAAGACGGCGGAAAAGCCCAACCTGGCCGGCGTCTGCAACGCCACCACCGTGCGGCCGACCGTGTTCGCCACCAACACGCCGTCCGGCGTGGCGGCGGTGCCGGTGCAGGTCAACGTCGCGGTGGCCGGCGACACGATGGACTGGAAGTGCTATCGCTACCGCGTGTTCGAAACCATCGTGCCCATCCTTAACGCCCAGTACCGGCCATGAAGACGCCCTCCCACCCCGCGCGCGGCATTGCCTTGCCCATCATGTTGATCATGCTGGCGGTGATGATGGTCAGCAGCATCTACCTGCTGCGCGCCAGCACCTCGACCACACTGACCACCGCCAACCTGGCGTATGACGCGGCCATGAGCAAGGCGGCCGACGCCGGCCTGCACGCCGGCTTCACCTACCTGCGCAACATCGTCAACAAGAATGACCTGCTGGTCAACCAGCCGGCCGCCGGCTACCTGGCGACGCTGGACCAGACCTGGACCGTCAGCACCCCGGCTTTCTGGCAAGGCTCGGTCACCATGGCGCCCGATACCGACGGCAACCGCGTCGAATACGTGATCCACCGCATGTGCAATTTCACCGGCGCCTACGATCTGCCCAACCGCTGCCAGACCACGGCGCCGCGTCCCGAGGACGGCGGCCCGCGCGCGCTGGGCGAGACGCTGAAGATCGACGCCTCCAATCTGGCCAGCGCGCCGCAGATCCACTACGTCGTCACCGCGCGCGTGTTCGGACCGCGCGGCGGCAACGTGATCACGCAGGCGGTGGTGATGAAAGGTCCATGATGAAAAAACTCTTGCTCTTGCTGGCATGGCTGATAGTGTCGCCGGTGTTCGCCGCGCCGACGCAGATCGCCCAGGTGCCGCTGCTGAACATCACCGGCACCGGCACGGTCAAGCCGAATCTGATGCTGCTGTTCGATAACTCCGGCTCCATGGACCAGACCTACACGCCGGACTACGTCAACGACAACCTGTGCCGCAGCGCCGCCACGCTGCAGGCCGGCATCATGGCCTGCAATGTCGGCCATCCGCCGTTCATGAGCCCGGACTTCAACAAGCAGTATTACAACCCGGCGATCCGCTACACGGTGCCGATCAAGTCGGACGGCAGCTATTATCCCGAGCAGAACGCCGCCAACACCAGCAACTGGACCGTGGTCAGCAACGATGGCTTCGGCGCGCGCCGCGCCGACCTGTTCGGCAATACCGGCAGCAATAACATCAACCTGGTCAGCGGCTTTCCCGATCTGAAGTGGTGCACTTCCAGCAACGGCTCTTCGTGCCAGTTCAACAGCGCGACCTACGCCTACCCGGACGCGACCTACCGCACACCGATCGATATCGTCACCGGGCCGTATTATTACACCATCGGCGTCGGCCAGTACTGCACCGACGACACCATGAAAAACTGCAAATCGACCGCCATCGGTGCGACCGCGCCGGCCGGTTACCCGGTGCCGTCCAAGGTGCGCTGGTGCAGCGACCGTCTGCTGACCCAGTGCCAGGGCAAGCGCGTCGGCGTGTACATCTATCCCAGCTATTCGCAGCCGGCCGGGGCGGTGGCGTCGTTCGGCACCATCGCGATCGGCGCCTCGGCCTCGGCCAGTTCGCTGAGCATCAGCAGCATCGTGATCGCCGAATCGGGCGGCAACGTCACCATCACCAACGGCGCGGTGAACGCGCCCAGCGGCACCAACTCCGCGCTGAAACAGCAGACCATGGCCAGCGCGGTGGCCGCCAGCATCATCGCGCGCAGCACCACCAACCAATACTACGCCTGCGTCAAGACGCCGACCGGGCAGGCGACGGTGCCGGCCTGCAGCGTGTTCGGCATCACGCTGACGGCCGATAACGTGGTGGCGGTGGTGCCGGTCAGCTGCTCGGGCAGCAAGAGCGTGAGCAATTGCGTGATCGTCACCGACAATTCGCGCGCCGGCTGGGGCTTCTCGGTCGCCGCCACGCAGGCGCGCACCGCACCGGCTTACGTGACGTTCAGCGGCAGCACGTCGTCGTTGCTGACCTCGGTGCTGAGCACGCTGCGTTACAACAACGGCGCCAGCAACACCACGCTGATCAATACCTTGTCGCTGGGGACCAACCGCAGCGCCGCGCAGGTGGCGACCTCGGTGGCCGGCGCCATCAGCAACGGCACCTACAAGGCATACATCGGCACCAATGCCAGCTGCGGCATCACGCTGACCGCCGCCAGCGTGTGCATTGTCGATACCGGCGCCGCCACCAATACCGGCACCATCACCATCGGCAGCATCACCAATGCGGGCTCGCTGAGCGCCAGCTACACGGCGGCGGCCATGGACACGATTCCGGTCACGACAGCGGCGCTGTCGGCCGGTTCCGGCGCGCCGAATCCCTTCGTGCGGGTAAACATCGTCAGCGGCCAGACCTATCCGAAAGCGGTCGATCGCGTCGATTGCGCCGGCGCCAGCTGCACCTATGCGGAGGAGATGAACAACTTCGCCAACTGGTATGTCTATTACAAGAGCCGGTTGCAGATGATGAAGACCTCGGTCGGCATCGCCTTCTCGCCGATCACCGCCAATTACAAGGTCGGCTACGTCAAGCTGTCCAACGCCGGCGCCGGCGCCGCCATCGATCTCAAGCCGGCCGATTTCACCGGCAGCGCGCGCGCCAACTGGTACACGGCGCTGTACAACACCACCACCTCGGGCTCGACGCCGATCCGCACCGCGATGGACAACGTCGGCCGCATGTTCGCCAACCTGTCGCCGTACAACTACGCGTCCGGGCAGGAAGTGGTGCAGTACCCGTGCCAGCCCAACTTCATGATACTGACCACCGACGGCTACTGGAACGGCAGCACCACCAACAACGTGGTCAACAACGACAATGTGGAAAACCCGGCGCGCTTCTGCAGCATCGCCTCCGGCTGTGTCGACAAGCGCGCGCAGACGCAGCCGTCGATTTCGGACGTGGCGCTGCACTGGTACAACGGCGGCTCCAGCAGCACCACCGTCTCGCTGCGCCCCGCGCTGGAACCGGACATGACCCGGCCCGGCTCGGTGCCGGCCGCGAATGGCGAAAACACCCATTTGCACATGAACACCTACACGCTGGGGCTGGGCGTGGACGGCATCATGACCTATGAGCCCAATTACGACACCGCGCCCAAGCCCGGCGGCGATTTCTACAACCTGATCACCCAGGTGCAGACCGGCTGTCCGTGGAACGCCGGCGGCGCCTACGTCTGGCCCGATCCCGATGTCACCAACACCGCCAGCACGGTGCAGGAACGGGTGGATGATTTGTGGCACGCGGCCATCAACGGCCATGGCAAATACTTCAGCGCCCAGGATCCGAAAGACGTGGTCAACGGCCTGCGCGAGGCGCTGTCCAACATGCAGGTGCGCATCGGCGCGGCGGCCGCGGCGGCAACGTCGACACCGAACATCACGCTGACCGACAACGACATCTTCTCGGCCACCTTCACCACCGTGCGCTGGTACGGCGAGCTGACCGACCGCAAGATCGACACCACCAGCGGCAACGTGCTGCCCGATCCGGTGTGGAGCAGCAGCAGCACCGTCGGCAAGCAGATCGGCGCGCGCAAGATTTACATGATGCAGCCGTCGTCGGCGCCGGGCGCGGCGCCGGTGACCTTCAGCTACGCCAACATGGATGCGGCCACCCAGGCGTGGTTCGCCAACAAGTGCGGCATCCTGGCGCAATGCACCTTGCTGTCGGCGGCCGACAAGGCCACCGCCAACAGCGGCGCCAACATGGTCAACTGGCTGCGCGGCGACCAGACCTATGCCGACGACAACATCTACCGCGCCTACACCACGGCGGCCGATGCCGCCGGCGCCGCCGTGCCGATCGTGATCGGCGACATCGCCTCGTCCAAGCCGGCCTATGTCCGCGAGCCGCGCAGCAGCTATTCGGACACCGCCTACGCCACCTTCAAACAGGACAATCTCGACCGTCCGGGCACCGTGTTCGTCGCCGCCAACGACGGCATGCTGCACGCCTTCGACGCCGCCAGCGGCCAGGAGCGCTGGGCCTACGTGCCGCGCATCACCATGGCCAAGCTGCCGGCGCTGGCCAGCACCACCTACGGCACCAACCACCAGTTCACCGCCGACGGCTCGCCCGAGGTGGCGGACGTCAAGATCAAGGGCGCATGGAAAACCATGCTGGTCGGCGGTTTGAACGGCGGGGGACGCGGTTTCTATGCACTGGACGTGACCGACCCGGCTTCGCCCAAGCTGATGTGGGAACTGTGTGCCGACCCGGCCGTCTGCCCGCAGAACCGGGTGGCCGAGCTGGACGACCTGGGCCTGAGTTTCGGCAATCCTCAGTTCGGCCTGTGGCAGGGCAAATGGGTGGTGTTCCTGACCTCCGGTTATAACAATATCCCCGGCAGCGACGGCGTCGGCCGCGGCACGGGCGTGGGCCGCTTGTTCATCATCGATGCCGGCACGGGCGCGGTGCTGGCCACCGCGTCCACCGGCTCGGGCGACACCACCACGCCATCCGGCCTGGCCAAGATCACCGCCATCAGCAATGACCCGCTGGCCGATCCGACCGTAACCTACATCTACGGCGGCGACGTGCTGGGGCAGATGTGGCGTTTCGATTTGACCAACGCTTCCGGCGCGATTTCTGTGCTGAAGATGGGTGACGCCGGCAACAAAAAGCCGATCACCACCCGTCCGGATGTGACCTTGTGCGGCGTGCCGGTGACCTCGACCGACCCGGCCAGCGGCAACACGACCACCAAGAACACGGCCCAGCGCGTGGTGCTGTTCGGCACTGGCCGTCTGCTGGACGTGACCGACACCAGCAACACCGATGTGCAAAGCCTGTTCGCGCTGAAGGACAGCGGCAACGCGCTGGGGGTGATCCCGACCAGCAGCCTGGTGCAGCAGGTGCTGAGCGTGCAGGGTTCGGCCAGCAACCAGGTGACGTATGCCGTGACCAGCAACCCGGTCGACCTGACGCAGAAGGATGGCTGGTATTTCAACTGGAGCATCAACGCCGGCGAGCGCATGAACCTTGACCCGCAGATCGTCAGCGGGGTGGTGAACGTGATCACGAATATTCCGTCGTCCTCGTCGGCCTGCTCGGTCGGCGGCACCAGCAATCTGTACCAGGTGGACGTGTGCACCGGCCAGGGCGTGAACGGCGACCCGGCCGGGCAGACGCTGTCCAGCACCTCGGCGGCGGTCGGTTTCATCATCGTGCGCCTGCCGAGCGGGCAGCTGAAGCTGATCACCACCTTTGCCGACGGCTCCAACGCCACCAGCAAAACCAAGGAACTCAACACGGCCGAGGCGCACCGGGTGGGCTGGCGCCGCATCAAGGGAGAATAGTTCTGCGGCGGCGGCAAGTGCCGTATAATGGTGGGTTTCGCAGAACAGCTTCAGATCGCTTAGACATGGCCC
Source organism: Duganella callida (assembly GCF_004614165.1). Lineage (GTDB taxonomy): Bacteria > Pseudomonadota > Gammaproteobacteria > Burkholderiales > Burkholderiaceae_D > Rugamonas > Rugamonas callida. The sequence continues at coordinate 21,171 of NZ_SPVG01000033.1, forward strand.
ACGATACCGAAAACACCACCTCCGACAACAACGACGACGCTACATCGGCCGCCAGCGCGAAAACGCCGGCGCTGATCGCGCGTGAAGTCGCGCGCCGCCGCACCTTCGGCATCATCTCCCACCCGGACGCCGGCAAGACCACGCTGACCGAAAAACTGCTGCTGTTCTCGGGTGCGATCCAGATGGCCGGCACCGTCAAGGCGCGCAAATCGGGCCGCCACGCCACCTCGGACTGGATGGAGATCGAAAAGCAGCGCGGCATTTCGGTGGCATCGTCGGTGATGCAGTTCGAATTCCGCGACCACGTGGTCAACCTGCTGGACACCCCGGGCCACCAGGACTTTTCGGAAGACACCTACCGCGTGCTGACCGCGGTCGACTCGGCGCTGATGGTGATCGACGCCGCCAAGGGCGTGGAAGCGCAGACCATCAAGCTGCTGGACGTCTGCCGCATGCGCAACACGCCGATCGTCACCTTCATGAACAAGCTGGACCGTGAAACCCGCGACCCGCTGGAGTTGCTGGACGAGCTGGAATCGGTGCTGAAGATCAAGTGCGCGCCGGTGACCTGGCCCATCGGCATGGGCAAGAACTTCCGCGGCGTGTACCACCTGCTGAACGACACCATCATGCTGTTCAAGGCCGGCGAAGAACGCGCCGACGGCGCCTTCGAAATCATCGAAGGCATCGACAACCCGCGCCTGCAGGAAATGTTCCCGATGGAGATGGACCAGCTGCGCATGGAAGTCGAGCTGGTGCATGGCGCCTCCAACCCGTTCGACCTCGAGCAATTCCTGGCCGGCATCCAGACCCCGGTGTTCTTCGGTTCCGCGATCAACAACTTTGGCGTGCGCGAGATCCTGTCGGCGCTGGTCGACTGGGCGCCGCCGCCGCGCGAGCGCGACGCCACCGTGCGTTCGGTCGACCCGAAAGAAGAACCATTCTCCGGCTTCGTGTTCAAGATCCAGGCCAACATGGACCCGGCGCACCGCGACCGCATCGCCTTCCTGCGCGTCTGTTCGGGCCGCTTCGAGCGCGGCATGAAAGTCAAACACCTGCGTCTGGGCCGCGAAATCAAGGTCTCGTCGGTGGTGACCTTCATGGCCTCGACGCGCGAACAAGTGGAAGAAGCGTACGCCGGCGACATCATCGGCCTGCCCAACCACGGCAACATGCAGATCGGCGACTCGTTCTCGGAAGGCGAACTGTTGACGTTTACGGGCATCCCGTTCTTCGCGCCGGACTTCTTCCGCTCGGTACGCATCCGCAACCCGCTGAAGATCAAGCAGCTGCACAAGGGGCTGCAGCAACTGGGCGAAGAGGGCGCGGTGCAGGTCTTCAAACCGGTGCAGGGCAGCGACCTGGTGCTGGGCGCGGTCGGCGTGCTGCAGTTCGAAGTGGTGGCCAGCCGTCTGCTGAACGAATACGGCGTCGACGCGGTATTCGAAAGCACCAGCATCAGCAGCGCGCGCTGGGTCTCGAGCGACGACAAAAAATCGCTGGCCGACTTTGAAGCGGCGCTGGGCCACAACGTCGCCTACGACGCCGCCGGCAACCTGGCCTACCTGGCCACCTCGGGCGTCAACCTGCGGCTGACGCAGGAACGCTGGCCGAAACTGCAATTCCACGCCACCCGCGAACACTCCGCCAAGCTGTAAAAAAGTCTCAATCGGCGGCGAGGGCGCGCAGCAGGGCGGGGATTTCGTTGCTGATTTCGCGCGCCAGGTAGCCCAGCGGGCCATGTTTGAGCGCCAGTTGTTCGCCTGACATCGCATGCAGGGCGACGCCCCAGGCGGCCGCCTGCTCCAGGCTCGCGCCGCGCGCCGCCAGGCCGGCGATGACGCCGGCCAGTACGTCGCCCGATCCCGAAATGGCCAGGCCGGTGTTGCCGCCTTCGTGGCGCCATTGGCGGTTTTCCGGGTTGGCGATGATGGTGACCGCGCCTTTCAGGGCGACTGTGGCGTGCCAGCGCTGCGCCGCCAGGCGGGCGGCGGCGTCCGGACGGGCGCTGATGTCGTCCTTGTCGGCGCCGGTCAGGCCGGCCAGTTCGCCCGCATGCGGTGTCAGCAGTACGGGGCTGGCGAAGTGGTAGCCTGCCGCCGGCACCGCGTCATCGTTGCCGCCGTCGCCGCCGGCGATACGCATGCCGGCCGCGTCCAGTATCAGCGGACGATCGGCGCAGTGCGGCAGCAGGCTGCGCACCAGCGCGCAACTGGCGGCGTCATCCTGCATGCCCGGACCGATGAGGACGGCGCTGGCGCGTTCGCAGGCGTGGATCAGGCCGGGTGTGCCGTCGCCGCGCAGGCCGCCTGCGGGTGTTTCGTCGAGACCGATCACGCGGGCTTCCGGCACGGCCGCGCCGACCGCGACCGCGACGCTGGCCGCGGTGGCGATGGTCAGCTTGCCGGCGCCGGCGCGCAGCGCGGCGGTGGCGGCCAGCAGTACCGCACCCGGCATTTCGCGCGAGCCGGCGACGATGAGGATGTGGCCGCGCGTTTCCTTGTCCGCCTTAAAGTCGGGCATCGGCAGCGGCCAGTCGCGCAACAGCCGCGCGGTGATGTTTTCGCTCATGATTTCGGCGCGGCCGGCTGGTCTTTCTGATGCGTCACCGGCGTGCCGCGCTGTTCCAGCGGGGCGACGAAGTTGGCTTGCACCAGCACCAGCTTGCCGTTTTTGCCCACGGTCGGGTCGAAACGGTATTCGGTGATGCCGCAGTTGGGCACGTCGCCGGCGCGGTCGATGGACAAAATGGCATCTTCATCCATCCGCTCCAGCAGGTAGCGGAAGCAATTGACGATCACCTGGTGGGCAATGATCAGCACCCGTTCGCTGCGGTATTCGCGCGTGATGGTGTCCAGCACGCTGCGCAGGCGCAGGATAACGTCGCACCAGCTTTCTCCGCCCGGCGGCCGGAAATAGAATTTGCCGACGTGCGCGCGCTGTTCGGCCAGTTCCGGATACTTGTCGCGGATGCCGAACGGCGTCAGGCGGTCGAGGATGCCGAATTCCTTTTCGCGCAGGCGCTCGTCGGTGATCACCGATAGCAGTTGCTCGCGGTCCAGTCGGTCGAGCACCGCCTGTGCCGTCGCCCGCGCGCGGACGTAGGGCGAGAACAGCACTACGCTCGGCTGCGCCGCCGCCGGCAGGGCGTGGAACCAGTCGCCCAGCGCGCCGGCCTGTTGCCGGCCGAGGTCGGACAAGGGCACGTCCACGTCGCGGTCGGCGATGTCGATGATCATCTGCTGACTGGCTTCAGCCGCGTCGCGCGCGACGTTGCCGGCGCTCTGGCCGTGCCGTACCAGCCACAGTTGCTGCGGCCACTTTTGCTCCATCAACCGCCTCCCAGGTCGAGTTCCACCCACACCGGCGCGTGGTCGCTGGGCTTGTCGCGGCCACGCACTTCGCGGTCGACCTCGGCCGCTTTCAGGGCCGGCGCCAGCGACGGGCTGAGCAGAATGTGGTCGATGCGCAGGCCGGCATTGCGGCCGTACGCATTGCGAAAATAATCCCAGAACGTGTAAATCACTTCGTCCGGATGTTTTGCGCGCAGTGAATCGCACCAGCCTTGCGCCAATAAACGGTGATAGGCCTCGCGCGTTTCAGGGCGGAATAAGGCATCATCGACCCAGCGCTCGGGCTTATATACATCGAGCTCGGTCGGCATGACATTGAAATCGCCGGCCAGCACGGCCGGCGCGCCGCTTTTTAATAACTGGTCCGCATGCAGGATCAATCGCTCGAACCATTTGAGCTTGTAATCGAATTTGGGACCGGGTGCCGGATTGCCGTTCGGCAGATATAAACCGCCGATAATCACGCCATCGACAACCGCTTCAATATAGCGGCTTTGAATATCGTCCTCGTCACCCGGCAAACCGCGTCCCGTTTCCATCGGCATTTTGCCGCGCGCGAGGATGGCGACGCCATTCCAGCTTTTTTGTCCGTGCCAGATAGCGTAATAGCCGGCGTCGATAATGGCTTGTTCGGGGAATTTCTCCTGCGGGGCTTTTAGTTCCTGCAGACAGACCACGTCCGGCTGAGTCTCAGTCAGCCATTGCAGCAGGGCAGGGAGTCGGGCACCGATCCCGTTGACGTTGAAGGTGGCGATACGCATTTGGCAAGTATAGAGCGTCCGCAACCGCGCACGGGTGCGTCAACGCACCTAAATTCGCCCTGCCGTGCCAACAATTGGCGCGATCCCGCCAGTTTCTGGCGCTGGTAGGCCGACTGTGGCAAAAGCCGCTTGACTTGCTCCCGATTTGCGTCTACTGTATTAATCAACTAATACACATATACAGCGATCATGTCCACGCATACCGCATCCCTGTTCACCATCGCGACCGGCTCTTCGGATCCGATTTATCGGCAATTAATCGAACAGGTCAGACGATTAATTGCCGCCGCAGTCTTAAAACCAGGCGACATATTGCCGTCGGTCCGCGAGGTGGCCTTGAATCTGGCCGTCAATCCGATGACGGTTTCCAAGGCCTATAACATGATGGAAACCGAAGGGTTATTAACCCGTGCGCGCGGAGTGGGCATGCTGGTGGCCCACAGCGATAAACCACCCGGACGCGAGCATCTTTTAAGACCGACACTCGAACGCGCCGCCGCCGAAGCGCGGCAGCTTGAACTGGATAATGAATCCGTCCTGCAGTTATTTGCAAAAATTCTGGGAGAATATAAATGAAATCATTTATCGTCGAAGTAGGGAATTTGCATAAATCCTTCGGCAAACAGCAGGTCCTGCAGGGCGTGAATTTAATGGTCGAGCAGGGCAAGGTGATAGGTTTATTGGGCCGCAATGGCGCCGGTAAATCGACTTTGCTGGAATGTATATTGGGCTTGCGCGAAGCGGATACCGGCAACAGCGTGCTGTTTGGCCGCCCGGTGAATGCCATGAGCGAACAGGTGCGCGCCAACATCGGCTATGTGCCGCAGAAATCGGAGTTGTTTGAATGGTTGACGCCGAAACAACTTCTCGACTATTTCAAGGCGCTGTATCCGCGTTGGAACCAGGCCAAGGTCGATGGGCTGATGCAACGTTGGGGCTTCGGCGGCGAAGTGGCGGACAAGCAAATCAGCAAGCTTTCGGGCGGCGAGAAACAGCGCCTGTCCATCATCCGCGCGCTGGCGCACGACCCGAAGCTGCTGGTGCTGGATGAGCCGGTCGCCAGCCTGGACCCGGTCGGACGGCGCGACTTTCTGCAGGAACTGATCGGCGATGTCATCGAACGCGACACCACGGTGATCTTTTCCACCCACATTCTGTCCGACCTGGAGCGGGTGGCCCTCGATGTCGCCTTCCTGCAGGGCGGCAAGATTGTGCTGCAAGGCGCACTGGACGAGTTGCTGGAAGGTAGAAACCTCAGCCTGGAAGACTTGTTCGTCGAGGTGACCAAATGAACGCTTATTTGCATATGTTGCAATACGCAGTCCGTGACCGCGTCAATTGCCGCCTGCTGATCAGGCTTACTTTGCTGCAACTGGTCTGCGGCGCCGCCGCGCTGATATTTTTTTACCATCGCGCAATGCCGCAACTGGGCAGCCTGATTTTCTTCAGCCTCAATGCCTTCACCGGCTACCTGTGGGCATCGGAAGTGCTCAGGAGCGCCATTTTGCAGCATCGTCCGGTTCACGCCTGCCTCGTTCCGGGCTTGCGTGGACGGCTGATGGGCATGGTGGGAGGTCTGTTTGTGCTGTGTGCGGTGGCACTGGCGTTGACGACCCGGCTGATACTGGGCCATGGCGGCGGCTACGCCTTGCTGGCGGGCATGCTGCTGAGTGTCTACATCCTGTTCACGCAGCGCTACTACTGGCTGGTATTTTTCCCTTCGGTGCTGATCGTCGTCTCGGTCTCCTCGCAGAATCGTCCATTGCGCGCATTGATGGCCCTTGGCGATGACATGGGCGAGCCGCTGATCACAGCGCTGGGCCTGATCGTGGCCATCGTTTTGTTCGCGCTGGGTCTGCAACTCGTCTTCCCGCGCGGCGGCGATCAGCACTGGCGCTGGGCCCAATGCCGCGAGGCGCGGGTGGCGCGGTTCGCCGGCCGGCGGCCAGCCGACGCCCCGCCAGCCCCGCGCTGGGTCAGCTGGTTTCGGATTCCCTACGCGGCCGCCTTGCGACGTGACCTGCGCGACGGCGCCTCACGGGGCCGACTGATGATGCACACGCTCGGCACCGCGGCCGACGACAGCGGCGCTTTGCTGTATGCCGTCGCGGCGACAGCCGTGATGGTGCTCGTCGGGCGCTATGTGGCCACCTTGGGCGACGCACGGCTGGCGCTGATGACCTGTTCGCTGATGCAGGGCTGTCTGTTGCTGAGTAGTCTGATGTACGCCACCGCGGTTGCCGCCAGCATCACGCGCCACGCTGCCGAACAGCGCCTGTACATGCTGACGCCGGCCGCTCCGCCCGCCGCGCAATTCAACCGGGTGCTGTTCGGCACTCTGATGCAGCGATTCCTGCGCATGTGGGGCGTGTTGCTGGTGGCGGTGATGTTGATCGATCTGCTGTGTCTTGGCCGGATGCGCGGGCTGGGCTTTGCGCTGGCAATGCTGATGTTGCCGGCGGGCGGTCTGCTGCTGCGCCGGTATGCCACCATGCCGGTACAGAGGTCGGAGGGGCCAGCGATTCTGATGACGCTGGCGGTGGTGGCCGGTACCATCGGCGCGACCGTGATGAGCTGGGCCGATCCCGCACCGCCCTGGGTCGGCATCGGCGCGGCATTCGGTGTTGCCGCCGCCGTCGGACTGTATCTGCGCTGGCGGCAACTGGTTGCGATGCCGCCGGTGTTGCCCGCCGGGCGATTGCTGGCTTAGTTGGTCTGCAACACCAAGCCGAGGGTGACGACGGTTTCTTCGGCACCGCGCGCCAGCCGGCGGCCCCAGGTGCCGTCGATCTGCAAATGATCGGGAATCAGCGCGTGGGCCAGGCCGAACTGGTAACGCGCGCCGTTGCGCTGCTGGCCGTAGACTTCGGCGGTCAGCGAGTTGCGCTCGCTGAGCCGGACCGCCGCGCCGGCGCCCCAGGTGGCGTTGGTGCGGCGCTCGTCCTGGGAGCGCAGCACGCCGGCGTTCAGATGCAGCAGCACCTGATCGTCCAGCAGCGACAGGCTGACCGGCACATTGGCCGACAGATCGCCGTCCAGCCCGCGCCCGCTGCGGAACTGGTCGGCCAGCACCAGGCCCACACCCCAGCCGCCGCTTTCCACCGGCTTGAACACCGTCTTGGCCTGCAGGCGGCCGTAGTGGCTGATCAGCGCGCGCGGGCCGGAAGTGTCTTCGGACCAGGCGCCGCCGACCGCGAGTTCCCAGCTGCCGCCGGCATTGCAGGCGGGCGTGGCCCAGTACTGGTTCAGGTGGTCGGCGTGGGCGGCGTAAGTCTCCAGCTGGCATTGGCCGGGGGCGACAATGGACGCGTCATCGACCGTCATCGGACGGCCGGCATGGGCGGGCAGGGCGGCGGCGAGACACAGCCCAGCCGCCAGACGGTTCAACATGGCAGTTTTCTTCATGGCGGCGCTATTGTAGCGTCACCAGATGAACCGGTGATGACAACTATTTGGCCGGCGTCGCCAGCGGCTTGCCCTTGTCGACCACGTAGACGCCGACCAGCCGCAACGGCGTCTTGCCGGAGTTGATGGCGTCATGGATGGTGCCGGCGGGGATCACGTAAGATTCGCCGGCCTTGACGCGGCGCGGGTCTTCGCCATCGACCAGCAGTTCGCCTTCGCCTTCCAGGATGTAGGCGATTTCGTCGCCGGGATGGGTATGGCGGCCGCTGGAGCCGCCAGCGTCCACCTCGACTTTGGCGACCACCGCTTCGCGTCCGGGGACCGAAACGTCGGCCTTCTGGATCACGTTGCGGCGTATGCCGCTGGTTTGCGAAGCAGCAAAGCCGGCGGCGCCGGCCAGGACCAGGATCAGGACAACTTGATTCGTTTTCATGGCGCGTCCCTGCCGTTGTTATTGGAAAGCTAATTCTACCGCTGTCTGTCCAGCCACAGCACATCGACGATGGCACCCACCCAGCTGACGATGAAAATCAGCCCCATCAGATCGCCCATACCGCTGTTGGCGGCCGGCGAATTGTGCACGCGCTCGATGATCAGCGCCGGATCGAAGGCCAGGGCGCCGCTGTCCAGTTCGGCCAGCAGCTGGTTGGACAGCGTCAGCACGGTGTTGATCAGGTAAATCACCGCCACGGCGGCCGGCAGCAAAAACAGCAGCCCGCGCTTGCCGCGCGGCGGCTTCAATGCCAGGTGGCCAAGACCCGGAAAGATCAGAGCCGAAATCAGGGTCGCCTTGGTCGATGCTTTCATAATGCTCCTGTTGTTTCCTGTACAGTGCCGGGCGCGAGTTGATTAAACACAAGTGTCGAATGGTCGGGCCGGCGTAGATTACAGCATCTTACCTGTGCGGGGGAATCATGCGTGCCTTGTTCGGAATCGCCGTGCTGTGGAGTGGATTGGCGCAGGCCGCGCCGAATGAAAAGGATGCGGTGGCGCTGGCCGAGAAGGGCGCCCAGTTCGTGCGCGCGCACGGCAAGGCCGAGATGATCGCCCGCATCAACAACAAGGACCCGGAATTCAACCAGGGTGCGCTGTACCTGGCGATGCGCGACCTGCACGGCATCACCATCGCCCATCCAACCACCGCACTGATCGGCAAGAATCTGCTGGAAGTGCCGGATGCCGACGGCAAGCTGTTCCGCCAGGAGATGGTGGCGCTGGCCAAGGCGCCGGGGCATGGCTGGGTCGATTACAAATTTCGCAATCCGGAATCGGGCAAGGTGGAGGCCAAGCGCACCTACGTGCTGCGGGTCGAAGACGTGGCGCTCGAAGCCGGCATCTACAAGCACTAAGCCGCCATGCTCAGCAAACTGCGGATAGGACCCAAGCTGCTGCTGGCGCCCGGGGTGGTGCTGATCCTGCTGATCATCCTGTCGGCGGGCGCCTACCTGGGGCTGCTGCGCCAGAACCAGTCGCTCGACAACATGGTGCAGCAGCGTGCGGTGCGGCTGAAGTCGGCGGCCGACCTGGTGGCGTGCGCGCACAAGGCGCACACGGAAATCTACCAGCTGCTCACCTGGATCAACGCCAGCTTCGCCGCGCCGCGCGTGGATGCGCTGGTGCGCGACATCCATCTGCGTCACGCCGCGCTGGACCGCCAGTTCGCGCAGCTGGAAATGGCCACCCAGGCCGATCCGGCCGAGCGCCGCTTCGTGGTGCAGTCGCAGGCCGCGCACGCGGTCTACGTGAAAGCGATGCAGGACGTGATCGAGCTGGCCATGGCCGACCAGTCGATGGCGGCCAACGCCATGTCCAAGGCCGAGCGCGCGTTCGACGTGGTGGCGCAGCGGCTGGAGGAACTGTCGCGCCTCGAGCAAAGCCTGAGCGAGCGCGCCTATGCCGACGCCGAGACCGACTTCCGCGTGTTGTCGACCTGGATGCCGATCGTGGTGGCGCTGTCGATCGCGCTGTCGCTGCTGGTGACCATGGCGGTGCGTAACTCGATGCTGAAGGAGGTGCGCGAAATCGGCGCGGCGGCGGTCGATCTGGCGGAAGGTAACCTGACGGTGCGCCAGCGCGTCTACGGCAACGACGAAATCGCCGAGACGGCACGGGCGCTGGACACCAGCATCCGCAACCTGAACACGGCGCTGAAAACCATCCTGGCGGCGGCGCAATCGATCGATGGCGCCTCGCGCGAGATCGGCCAGGGCAACGCGGTGCTGACGCGGCGCACGCGTCACCAGGCCGGCACACTGCAAGAAGCCGGCGGCGCGCTGCAACAGCTGGGCGGCCAGATGTCCCAGGCCGCCGGGCAGGCCGAACTGGCGGGCCAGCTGGCGCACTGCGCACACAATTTCGCGGCGCGCGGCGGCAGCGTGGTGCAGCGGCTGGTGGTGACCATGGCGTCGATCCGCGGCAGCTCGCGCAAGGTAGTGGAAATCGTCGGCATGATCGACGGCCTGGCGGTGCAGACCCACATGCTGGCGCTCAGCGCGGCGGTGGAAGCGGCGCGCGCCGGCGAACATGGGCACGGCTTCGCGGTGGTGGCCGGCGAAGTGCGCGCGCTGGCGCAGAGGTCGGCCTCGGCGGTACACGAAATCAAGACGCTGGTGGCCGACACCGTCTCGGAGATCGAAGGTGGCGCGCGCTCGGTGGACGAGGCGGGCGACAGCATGACGGAAATCGTCGGCGCGGTGCGGCAGATCGGCGACATCCTCGGCCAGATCGGCGTCAGCGGCGCCGAGCAGGCGCAGGGCGTACAAGGCATGCAGCAGGCGATCGTCGACATGGACCAGGTGACGCAGCAAAACCTGGAGCTGGTGCAGCAGGCTGCCGCGGCGGCCAGCACGCTGCAGCGGCAGGCACTATACCTGTCGGAAGCCGTGGCCATCTTCAAGCTGGACGAAGGCGTCGAACCGCCGGCGCCGGACGCCAGCCGTCCGGCCGGCAGCCAGCGCATCGTCCGTCTGCGCCTCGCCTCCGTCCGCACCTAATCCGGGGTCAGTTCTGCCAATCGCACACGGGCTCTACCGTAGCGGCCGCT